>JAPSKX010000013.1 GCA_031181325.1 Paenibacillus sp. | reverse complement strand
ATCGATGGGCGTCAGCGCGGCGTACGCCGACGCGGGCAAGCTGAAGCAGGCGATGCTGGAGGCGGAGAACGCGCTCGGCTATCGGCTGTTCCGCGGCTACGGGAGCATCATCCTCTTCGCGGACGTATCGGATCACGAGCCGGCCGGGGCGACGATGAAGGATCTGTGGGTGGACGATCTAGCCGGAGCGATCGAGGCCGGCGACGAAGCCCGCGCGGTCGCGATCGTCGAGCGCATGGCGGGGGAACTGCGAGCGGCGGCGTATTACCCCTCCGACGCGTTGAAGCTGTTGAAATCGTCGGGCGAGCGGCTTCGCCGCATCGGCCTTCGCGAAGAGGCGGAGGACTGGGCGGAGGAGGGGCCGTTCGAGGAGCTCCATACGCTGAGCCTCGACGATATCGCGGCGTTGTTTACGAGCAAGGCGGCGGAGCTGTCGGAGCGGTACCGCAGCTTGATGGAGAGCAAAGATTTCGTACTCTGCATGGGCATGGTCGAATTTATGAAGCGGCATCTCGGAGAGCCGATCGGGATCCAGGACATCGCCGACGCGGCCGGCGTCAGCGTCAGTCTCGCCAGCCAGCTGTTCAAGCAGGAGATGGACGAGACGATCTACGGCTACTTCACAAAGCTGCGCATGGACCGCGCCGGCGAGCTGTTGGTCGAGACGGAGGATAAAATATCCGACATCGCCCTGAAGGTCGGATATCAGCATGAAAACAGCTTCATTCGGGTGTTCCGCAAATATAAAAACATTACGCCGGGCAAGTACCGCGAGATGATGAAGTTCAGAAGCGACGCGGCGAACGTCGAATTGCGAGGGAGAGATGAACTTGAATCGAAAGGAAATCGTGTCGCGCCATAATCCGGTGCTGTCGAAGCCGGATCCGCTCGCCCCGCTGTCGATCGGGAACGGACGATTCGGCTTCAGCGTCGACGCGACGGGTCTTCAGACGTTCTATGACGATTACGAGACGCCGCTCGGCACGCAGTCGAACTGGGGATGGCATTTCACCGGGGGACGAGGCGTCTATTCGGAGAAGGATATCGCGTATCAGACGTACGAGACTTACGGGCGCAAGGTCGGGTACCCGATGAAGCCCGAGGACAAAGCCGAAGCGTATCATTGGCTGCGGCAAAATCCGCATCGTCTGCAATTGGGGCGGATCGCGCTCCGCTTGCTTCGCGAGGACGGCTCGGAAGCGCGTCTCTGCGAGCTGGAGCGGCTTCGGCAGGAGCTGGATTTGTGGACCGGTATCGTCCGAAGCGAGTTCGTCTTCGACGGCCGGCCGGTCTCCGTCGTCACTAGCTGCCACGGGGAACACGACGCCGTCGGCGTTCGCGTCTCGTCGCCCTTGATCGCCGAAAACCGGCTGCAGCTGTTCGTTCGCTTCCCCGCCCCCGATATGACGAATACCGCATGGGCGAAGTCGGTGTTCCCGGATTGGGGGAACGACGACCGGCATCGGACGGAGGCGGAAGCCGAGACGGCGACGTCCGCGTTGCTGCGCCGGACGATGGACGACGACGGCTACCGCGTCCGCTTGGAGTGGACGGCGGGAGCGCTCGCGCGTACCGGCCCGCATGAATTTACGCTGCGGGGGGCGGCGGGCGCGGACCGGCTGGAGTGCGCGATCGGCTTCGCTCCGGGCGAACCGGCGCGAACGTCGGCGGCGGAGGCGGAGTCGTCGAGCGCCGCGCGTTGGTCGTCGTTCTGGGAAAGCGGCGGCGCCGTCGATTTGTCCGGCTCCGCCGACGAGCGGGCGCACGAGCTGGAGCGGAGAGTCGTGCTGTCGCAATATTTGACGGCGATTCACAGCGCCGGCACGATGCCGCCGCAGGAGACGGGGCTGATGTACAACAGCTGGTTCGGGAAGATGCACCTGGAGATGCATTGGTGGCATGCCGCTCACTTCCCGCTTTGGGGCCGGGCGTCCCTGCTGAAGAACAGTATGGACTGGTACAATTCGATCCTGCCGCTGGCGAAGGAGCTGGCGGCTTCCCAAGGCTACGAAGGCGCGCGATGGCCGAAGATGGTCGGCTTCGACGGCGTGCAGAGTCCTTCGCCCGTGGCGCCCGGGCTCATCTGGCAGCAGCCGCATCCGATGACGCTTGCGGAGCTGATCTACCGCGTCGAGCCGGACCGGAAGACGTTGGAGCGCTATGCGGACCTCGTGTTTCAATCCGCGGAATTTATGGTGTCCTACGCGCATTGGAACGAGGAACGGAAGTCGTTCGATCTCGGGCCGCCGCTCATTCCCGCGCAAGAATGCCACTTCCTGCACGAAAGCATGAACCCGCCGTACGAAGTAGAGTATTGGAAGTACGGGCTGGAGATCGCGCTGCGTTGGGCGGAGCGTCTGCAGGTACGGCCGAATCCGGCTTGGGCGAAGGTGGCGAGCGCGATGGCTCCGCTGCCGCAGCGGGACGGCGTCTACCTTGCGCACGAGCGTTGTCCGGACACCTTCACGGAGAAAAACCGCGACCATCCGTCCATGGTCGGCGCGCTCGGCCTATTGCCGGGTACGCTCGTCGACAAGGACGTCATGCGGAACACGCTCCGGAAGGTGCAGGCCGACTGGCAATGGGAATCCGCCTGGGGCTGGGATTTCCCGATGTGCGCCATGACGGCCGCGCGGCTCGGCGAGTCGGAGACGGCGGTCGACTTCCTGTTAATGGAAGCCACGAAGAACACGTACCTGATCAACGGCCATAATTATCAGCGTCCTGGACTTACCGCCTATTTGCCGGGGAACGGAGGACTGCTGACCGCCGTCGCTATGATGGCCTGCGGCTGGGACGGCGCGGAGGCCGGAGATGGCCCGGGCTTCCCGCGGAACGGACGCTGGTCCGTGCGGTGGGAAGGGCTGCATCCGTTGAAGTAAACCGATGGAGGGGAACGGAATGGGGAAGGGACGGATCTGGCCGGCGGAATGGAAGACGTATACGGATCGATTGACGGGCGTCGAGGTGCTCCAGCTGACCGATTATAAGACGCACAGCCATCATTTATATTTTACGGAAGACGGCTGGTACGACGGAGGCCGAAAGCTGCTGTTCCTCTCGGACCGGGACGACAGCGCGAATGTATATAGCTTGAACATGGCCGACGGGACGATCGCGCAGCTCACCGACATTCCGAATAACGATTATTTGGACGCGTGCTTGCGCCCGCAGGGGGATGCCGCCTTCGTCAAAACCCGGAAGACGATCTCCCGGCTTTCGCTGGACAGCTTGGAGGAGCGGCCGCTGTACGCCGCCCCCGAAGGATTCCATATCGGGAACTTGAGCTGCACGGCGGACGGAACGTTCGTAATGACGTGCATTCAAGAGGACTTGTCCCATCGGATCCGGCTCGACCTCGGCAACGGGTATGTCGGGCATCGCGAACTGATGGAGGCGGCGCCGCTCAGCCGCATCGTCCGCGTGGACGCGCAGAGCGGCGAGGCGGAGGTCGTCTACGAGGCGAATCGCTTCATCACGCATATTAACGCGTCGACAACGCTTCCTTGGCTTATCACCTTCTGTCATGAGGGGCCGTGGCATCTGGTCGACCATCGCATCTGGGGTTTCGACTTGAGGAGCGGCGCGGCGTGGAAAATTCGGGAACGGCTCGAGCCCTCGGAGAAGGTCGGGCACGAATTTTTCTTCCCGGACGGCGAGACGATCGGGTATCACGGCTTCCGCGCGGACGGCACGAACTTCTACGGACAGATCCGCTACGACAATACGGCCATGAAGGAGACGGATTTCGGCTTCGACACGTGGCATTCGCATGCGGACGGCTTCGGGCAGGCGGTCGTCGACGGCAAGGGGAACGTGAAGACGTTATGCGTCTGGAGAGGGACGGACGGCCCCCGCGTGCTGTGCGAGCTCCGCTGCAGCTTCCATTCCCAGAAGGTGCACGCGCATCCGCGCTTCACGCGGGACGGGAAGAAGCTGTTGTTTACGAGCGATAAGAACGGGTATGCCAATCTGTACCTCGCGGAGGTTCCGGACGCGTTCGACGCGCTGCCGATGCTTGAGCTGCCATAGACCGGAAAGAAAGAGAATCGCGAAGGAGGCGAAGATCGATGACGGAAACGGCGGTCAAGCCGGCGCAGTGGTCCGTGAAAATCGCGGATTCGATGCTCGCGGCTTGCGTCGACGGCGTTCATCCGAAGATGGGCAACAAGTGGGGCTACGTCTCCGGGATGGCGCTGATGGCGCTCGACCGGTTGGCGGATCACGCGGGAGACGCGACCTACCGCGAAGCGATGCGCCGGCACATGGACCTGTTCGTGCAGGAGGATGGCTCCATACGGACGTATCTTCTGGAAGACTACAACCTAGATCATATCAATCAAGGGAAAAACTTGTTTTCCTTACTGAGACGGACCGGAGACGAAAAGTACGCGATGGCGGCCAAGCGGCTTGCCGTGCAGCTCGTCGGTCAGCCGAGGACGAGCGAGGGCGGCTTCTGGCACAAGAAGATTTACCCGTTCCAGATGTGGCTGGACGGCGTCTACATGTCGTCACCGTTCCTGGCGGAGTACGCGAAGACGTTCGGGGAGCCGCGGTTGTTCGATGACGCCGCGAACCAAATGGCGTTGATCGAACGCAAGACGCGCAATCCCGACACCGGCCTGCTTCACCATGCATGGGACGAAAGCCGGGAGCAGCGGTGGTGCGATCGGGATACCGGACGATCCCTTCACGTCTGGGGCCGGGCGATGGGCTGGTACGCGATGGCGGTCGTCGACGCGCTCGAGCACTTCCCGCTCGATCACCCGCAGCGCGGGCAGATCATGGGCCTCTTCCATCGGATGGCTCACGCGATCCGGCGAGCGCAGGACGCCGAGAGCGGGCTGTGGTATCAGGTGATGGATCAGAACGGCCGGGAAGGCAACTACTTGGAGGCGTCCGCCTCGTGTATGCTTACGTACGCGCTGGCCAAGGGCATTCGCTTGAACTATGTCGCGGAGCTCGATTCCAGCGTCGTGCGCCGCGCCTTCGAGGGCATCCTGAGGCGGTTCGTCACCGAAGACGAACAGGGCGTCCGCCTGCATCGGATTTGCCAAGGCGCCGGCCTCGGCGGCAACGGCAAGTATCGCGACGGTTCTTACGAATATTACTTGAGCGAGCCGATCGTGAGCGACGCGCTGATGGGCGTCGCTCCGTTCCTTCTGGCGAGCATGGAGATGGAGAAGCTGAAGAACGAGGAGAGCCGGCGAGAGTAGCCGGCTCTCTTTTTCCAAGGGAGGGACCTCTGCATGAAGATGCATCTGAAATACCCGGCGTCCTGGTGGCGGAATCTATGGCGCGAGGCGCTGCCTTCCGGGAACGGCACGATCGGGGCTTCCGTATACGGCGCCGTGCAGGAGGAAACCGTCATCGTCAATCACGCGGACCTGTGGCACTGGGGGCGCAAGGACGAGCTGCCGGACGTTAGCTTTCAGTTGGCGGAGACGCGACGTCTGATGGACGAACGGCGGTTTCTTGAGGCAAGCTGGCTGCTGGCGAACGCGCTCAAGGAACGCGGGTACAAGACGAGTTTGGCTTCCCGGTTTCCGCTGGCGGCCATCCGGCTGCGAATGCCGTGCGCGCAACCGTTCCGCAAGTATGAACGGTCGCTTCGGATGGATACCGGGGAAGTCGAGGTCGGCTGGAACGACGGGGAGACGCGGTATACGCGGACGCTGTTCGTCTCTCGCGCCGACGACTGCCTCGCGTACGCGATTTCCGCGGACGCGCCTTCGGCCGCGAGCGGGGATATCGCGCTGCGGCTGCATCCGAGCGACCGCTGGCAGACCGAACCGGAGTTTCAGGAGCTGGAACGGTCCGTGACGGTGCGGACGGAGATCGGGGAGGGCGGCGCTTACGTGTTGTACGGGGCCCGCAACGACGACGGAACGGATTTCGGCGCCGTGCTGCGGTTCATTCCGGAGGGAGGCCGCGTGACGGAAGGCGCGGGGAGCCTCCGGTTCGAAGGCGCGGACCGCGCGTTGGCGCTCGTAAAGACGTTCGTGTCTGGCGCGGATCGCGAGCGGGAGTGGTCGCGACTGAAGGCGGAATTGTCCGGCGTCTCCCTCGGCTACGAGGAGCTGCTTGCGCGGCATGTCCGCCTCCACGGACCGCTCTTCCGCTCCGCCGCGCTGGAGCTGGCCGGCTCCGGCGACGATCCGCGCTCCAACGAGCGGCTGCTGCTGGACGCCTACGACG
Organism: Paenibacillus sp.; assembly: GCA_031181325.1. Lineage (GTDB taxonomy): Bacteria > Bacillota > Bacilli > Paenibacillales > YIM-B00363 > Paenibacillus_AE. Next base: position 45,033 of record JAPSKX010000013.1, on the reverse strand, counting down.
GGGAGGCTCCGACGGCGCTCGTTCAGAAGCTGTGGGCGTTCGGCCGGTATTTGTTTATCAGCGGCGCCGGTCCGAAGGATCAGCCGTTCGGCTTATACGGGCTGTGGGGCGGCGATTACCGGCTCGTCTGGTGCCATAACATGGCGAACGAGAACGTGCAGATGATGTATTGGCACGCGCACGTCGGCGGCTTGGGCGGGCTGACGGAATCGTTGTACCGGTATTACTTGAACCTGATGGAAGACTTCCGCGCGAACGCCCGGAAGCTGTACGGCTGCCGCGGCATCTACATCCCTGCTGGATCCACGCCGGGCATCGGCGTCCCGAACCAGATCGTTCCCGTCATTCTGAACTGGACGGGGGCGGCCGCTTGGCTTTCCAGTCATTTCTACAAGCATTACGCCTTCACGGGAGACGAACGGTTTTTGAAGGACACGGCATGGCCGTTCATGAAAGAGGCAGTAGCGTTCTACGAGGATTTCCTCGTCGAAGGGGAGGATGGATATTACAAAATATACCCGTCCGTCTCCCCGGAAAATACGCCGTCCAATTTCATGCCGCAGGACGGGAAAGCGTTGGCGCATCCGATGCCGACCGCGGCGAATGCGACGATGGATTTCGCGCTGCTGAAGGAGCTGCTGACGTCGCTGCTCGAAGCGGGACGCGTCGTCGGCTGCGGCGAGAAGGAGCTGGAGAAGTGGAGGCGCATGCTGGAGCGGATTCCGCCGTATCAAGTCAACGAAGACGGCGCGGTGCGGGAGTGGATGGACGAGACGTTCGACGACCGGTACGATCATCGCCACCTGTCTCATCTGTATCCGATGTTCCCGGGACACGAGGTGCAGCGGGAGGAGCGGCCCGAGCTGTTCGCCGCGTTCGAGCGGGCGGTTCGGCTGCGCGACTTAGGCGCCCAGAGCGGATGGTCGCTCTCGCATATGGCGTCGGTCTACGCCCGGCTCGGGGACGGCGACGGCGCGCTCGAGAGCTTGAACGCGCTGGCCCGTTCCTGCCTGCTGCCGAACCTCTTTACGCTGCACAACGATTGGCGCAGTATGGGAATCTGCATGGACATGCCGACCGCTCCGATGCAGCTGGACGCCAATCTGGGCTGGGTCAATGCGGTACAGGAGATGCTGCTGTACGTGTCGCCTTCGCTCGTGAAGCTGCTGCCGGCGCTGCCGTCCGCGTGGACGCGCGGCCGTCTGGAAGGCTGGCGCTTCTGCGCCGGCACCGTGTCGATGGAGTGGGACGTCGACGGCGGCCGGTTCGCCGCCGAGCTGCGCGCGGACCGGGAGACGGAGCTGACGCTGCTTCTGCCGGAACGGTTCGGTTCGCTGACGTTGTCCCTGTCGGACGGCGGATCGCCGCGCTCGTTCGCGCAAGAGGCAGGGGAGGCGGACCGCCGCTTCCGCCTCCGCCTGCGAGCCGGCTCTGTCGTCGCGGTTCGGAATCCTGCAAACCGATCCTCCGCGGAATGAACAAATCCGCGATCCCGGTATTGTAGACGACGTGTAACATCCGTCGATTGAAGCCTTCGTCGCCGCATCGTATCATGACAGTTGCAATCGCGGCGCATACAGGGAGAGGAGGCGAGTGATGAACGGAAAGACGGAACGGCAGATCATTTGATGTGTGGGCGATTGCAAATTCATCTACTTCGTAATCGGAGGGACGATATGAGAAGATGGTTTGCGCTTATGGTATGTGCGGCGATCGGACTATCCTTGCTTCAACCGATGCCTGCCGTTAAGGCGGCCGGCTATGACGCGCTGCCCGCGTTCCCCGGGGCGGAGGGCTTCGGCTACGCCGCCGCCGGCGGGCGGGGAGGCGAGGTGTACCACGTCACCAGCTACGAGCTGACCGGCCCGGGTACGTTCCACGACGCCGTCATGACGGCCGGGTCTGTACCGAGAACGATCGTATTCGACATATCCGGCGAAATTACGATTCCTCAGATCGTGGCGAGGAACAAATCCAAGATTACGATCGCGGGCCAGACCGCGCCCGGGGACGGGGTGACGATTCGGGGCAACAACATCCGTTTTATCGACTGCAGCGATATCGTCATCCGGTATATGCGCTTCCGTCTAGGGGTGCAGGACTTTCATGACGACACGATGTATTTCGAGGACTGCCGGAACGTCATCATCGATCATTCCTCCTTCTCTTGGGGAACCGACGAGGTGCTGTCCATCAAGAGTAAGGATTACGACAATCCGAGGTCGAAAAACATTACCGTGCAATGGTCGATCATCTCCGAAGGGCTGCTGACCCACTCGATGGGCGGGCTGATCGAGATGAACACGATCACGATGCATCATAATCTGTATGCCCACAACAACGACCGCAATCCGAAGACGAAAGGGCAAATCGACTTCGTCAACAACATCGTCTATAACTGGGGCGGGTTCCCGTACGTGGCCGGCGGCGAATCCGGGACGAAGGGCTACGGCAACGTCGTCGGCAATTACTTCATCGCGGGACTGAATTCCGCCGATCCCGGGTACGCCGTGGTGCGCGGGAACGAGAATTACAGCCTGTACCTCGATAATAACCGGATCGACAGCAACAAGAACGGGGTGCTGGACGGGATCGATACGGGCAGCGGCATGATGGAGGCCGAGAGACCGAGCGCGCTCGTTCCCGAGCGGTTCGAGTACCCTCCGGTGCATACGGAGGAGCCGGAGACCGCTTACGAACGCATCCTGGAATATTCCGGCGCTTCGATCGCTCGCGACGCGGTGGACATTCGCGTCGTCGACAGCGTGCGGAACCAAACCGGCGTCATCATCGGGGACGAAGACGACGTCGGCGGCTTCCCGACGTTGGCCCGGGAGACGGCGCCCGCGGACACGGACCGGGACGGCATGCCGGATGCTTGGGAGACGGCGCAGGGGCTGGACCCCGCCGATCCGGAGGACCGCAACGGCGATCGGAACGGCGACGGGTATACGAATCTTGAGGATTATTTAAACGAATTGGCGGCGCCGGGCTTCCCGGAGGGGTACCCGACGGTTCCGCCGGCATGGTCCGGTACGCCGTTCGAGCCGCCGGTCATTCCGCAGCCGGAGCCGGAAGAGCCGGAGCCTGCGCCCGGCATGGACGGGGACGCGATCCGGACCGCGATCGTCAACGATAACGGCAGCAACGGAGCCGTCAACGCCGCCGCCTGGTCGGTGCAGGACAACCTTCAGGTCGGCGATTACGTCGCAGGAGACCGCCTGACCGGCAGCAAGGTATATACGTTCGTAACCGTTCCGGACGCCGTGGCGGGCTCGGAATGGATCCGGACGGCGGTCGGGTCCAGAAGCGCTACCAGCGAGAACTTGGTTTCGTTCTATCTAGCCGCAGACGCGGACGTATACGTCGCGCACGACTCGAGAATTACGACGAAGCCACAGTGGTTGGCCGCCTCGTACGAGAATACGGGACTCGCGGTAACGGACGATCAGCCGGTGACGTACCAGCTGTACAAGAAGCGTTACCCGGCAGGCTCGCATGTCGTCATGGGGCCGAACGGAAATACGTCCCGCATGAACTATTTCGTCATCGTGAAGCGGACGGAACCGGATACGGAGCCTCCGTCCGCATCTCCGGCGGACTTGGCGGGAGCGCTCTCGGACGGACCGGCGGCGTCGCTGACGTGGTCTCCGGTCGTCGGGGCGGACGCCTATTTGATTTACCGTTCCTCCACGTTCGACCCTAACTTGAAGGTCGTCGGCAGCTCCGAGTCCGCGGCGTTCGCGGATCGTGCCGTCGATCTCGGCGTGACGTACCGGTACAAGGTGTCTGCCGTCAACGCGGGCGGCGAAGCCCCGCCGGCCGGAGAAGCGGAGGTGCTCGCCTACGACGCTTCGCAGCCTGCGCCTCCGGCGCCTTCGGGCCTTGCGGTTACGGCGGCGAGAAGCCTCTCCGTCGGGCTTGCATGGACGCCGATCGAGCACGCGGTCGGCTACGGGGTCTTCCGGGCGACCGCGCCGGAAGGCCCGTACGCGAAGATCGGATATACTCGCGCCGAGACGTATTCGGATCGGACCGCGAGCCCGTCGACGACGTACTATTATCGAGTCTCGGCGACGACGACGGGCGGCGAATCCGCGCCGTCCGGCAGCGTAAGCGCGACGACGAAGCCGCCGGTGGCGATGCCGGAAGCGCCGGCAGGATTGTCCGCCGGCGAGGTATCCACGGCCGAATTCAAGCTGACGTGGAATGCGGTCGAGGGCGCCGAAAGCTACAATGTCTATCGGAAAGGGTACAGCGATAACGGCTTTACCTTGCTGGCCGAGACCGAGTCGACGGAATACGCGGACGACGGCGTGAGCGCGGGGCAGCCCGGGTACAGCTACCAGGTGACGGCCGTGAACGAGGCCGGCGAATCCGCACCGTCCGAGGCGCTCTCCATCGATATGCCGCGGCCCGCTGCGCCGTCGAATCTATTCGCAGGGCTCACGGGCGAGACGTTCGTCGGACTCATCTGGACGTCCCGCGGCGGGGCGGCGCAATATAACGTCTACCGTTCGACCGGCGACGAGCCGCCGGCGAGAGTGGGGGTTGCGAAGGTGGATACGTTCTACGACCGCACCGTCGAGCCGGGAGTCGAGTACACGTATACTGTGAAAGCGCAGAACGCTTCCGGCGAATCGGAAGCGTCCAACGCGATCACGGTACGGACGCGGACCGTGCCGACGGACGCCGCGCCGCCGGACGCCGCGCCGCCGGTCACGACGGACGACGCCGCGCCAGGCTGGCAAAATACGGCCCAAGTCGTCGCATTGACCGCCGTCGACGCCGAGGGGTCCGAGACGACGACCTATTACAGCGTGAACGATGCGCCGTTCGTCTCGGGCAATCGGGTCGCGATCGACGCGGAAGGCGTCCATACGCTGCGATATTACAGCGTGGACGCCGCGGGGAACGAGGAAGCTGTCCGATCGGCGACGGTACGCATCGATCGGACCGGTCCCGACGTCGAGCCTGCCGTGACGACCGCGGTGTACCGTCACGAGGCCGTCCGCATTCCGTTCGACATTACGGACGCGCTCAGCGGCGTGACCGATGCGAAAGCGACGTTGAACGGCGCCGACGCCAGCCTGCCGATCGAAGCGGCGCCTTATGCTTTGTCGATCGGCGATCATGAGATCAAGGTGATCGCAACGGATGCGGCCGGCAACGACACGGAGCGGCGATTCGTCCTGAAGGTCGAGACAGACATTCATGTCCTTGACGACGCGCTGCAAGCGGCCTTCGACCGAGGCTGGATCTCGAATCGAGGCGTACTTCGCAGCCTGCTTGCGAAGACGGCCGGTCTTCAAGACGAGGTCGACGCCAAGAAACTTCGCAACGGATTGAACGCGCTTGAACGCGAGGTGTCCGCGCTGGCCGGCAAGCAGCTGGATGCGACGTTCGCGGAACATTTTCTAACGGATCTCGAGCGATTGAAACAATAAATTTATCCCGGCGCGGCTTGAACGCTGCCTGGCAAGAAGTGGTCTGTCGGCATCGACAGGCCGCTTCTTGCTTCCCCATTACGGAATCACTTTCAGACAAATTTTCCCAAGATAATGACTGTCGAGCGCTGCATGCGCTGCTTTGGCGTCCTCCAGAGCAAAAGTACGGTCGATATGAACGGATAGTCTATCTCGGATGATGTAACGATGCAGTCTGCCAATGATATCAGCATCCGGTTCGCCGTTATATCCTTGTACACTGATTCCTGAGGATAGGCGCAATTCAGGGCGTATTCCGTTAGGATAGGCGACTCGTCCGCTTGCACGGACCCAGCGGCTTGCGTGATTCGCAGCCTCTCCGCCTGCAGTGAAGAGTGCCGCGTCGAAACCATTCGGGGCGAACTCCATGGCCATCGAAGCGATATCCCCCCCTTTCCCGTTTACGACCGCATCGCAGCCAAGCTTCTTCACCATCGCAACGCCGTCTTCGCCTGACGCGACCGCAAATACGCGGGCTCCCAGGCTCCTCGCGAGCTGGACCGCCATATGCCCTACCCCTCCGCTTGCGCCGAAAATCAGGACGGACTCCGCCGGTCGAAGCTTCAGTACATCTTCCAGTCCGCGTAAAGCGGTAATCCCGACCCCGGATATGACCGCTGCTTCCTGCACGGCGAATCCGTCGGGAATACGGGACACGTATCGGGATTCAACGGCCGCGTACTCGGCATAGAAGCCGCCTTTGGGATTCAGAAACCCGGGTGCGTAGACCCAGTCTCCCAAGGTAACATCGGAAACCTTCTCCCCTCGGGCAACGACCGTGCCGGATCCTTCGGAGCCGAGAATGTAAGGAAATACCGGTTGCAACCCCAGCATTTCCGCGTATCCGCCTTGTCGTTCGAAGGCGTCCCACTCTCCCACGCCGGCATATGCTAATCGAATCAACACGTCCTCCGGACCAACGTTAGGCACATCGATCTCCTGCAGCCGCAACTCTTCCGGACCGCCGAATTTATGCAGCGCGACGGCCTTCATTTTCTCAGGGACCATATTCATGCTTACCTCCTCCAATCGGCACATGTTTCGCTTGCATAAAGCAATGTATCATAATAACATGTCAATAGTTGTCATGGTTATTGGGAGGAGTGTTTATGGATGTCCAAAGCCAAGCTGCTGTTCGACCTTGTGATGTATGTGAATTCCAGCCGCCGTTTTACCGCTCAAGATGTGGCTGACGAATTCAACGTTTCCGTACGGACGGCTCATCGGTATCTGACCGAATTAAGCGAGATGGGCGTTCCGCTCTATACGGAACCAGGCCGCAGCGGCGGGTATCGCGTTTTGGACAATCGGACGTTACCTCCCGTTCTTTTTCGCGAGAACGAAGCATTTTCCATCTTCTTCGCCTTTCAAGCGCTGAACTATTACCCGTCGTTGCCCTTCGAGATCGATATCCGCTCGGTTTCGAAGAAGCTATATGCAAGTCTGCCCGCGGATACGAGAAGGAAGATCGATCGTCTCGACGCGGTTTTATCGTTTTGGGGCAAGAAGAGCAGCATTCCGACCAAATTTTTAAAAGAGATCGTGGAAGCGGCTATCGAGAAACAAGTCGTTCGATTCGAATATATTTCGAGAGACGGCACTTCGCCGAGGGAAGCGGCTCCCATCGGCGTCTACGCCTATAACGGATATTGGTATATGCCCGCCTTCGATATGGACGCTAACCAGATGAGATTATTCCGCGCGGACCGAATCGTAACGCTCGACAAGGCGGATCGGGTGTATGCTCCCGGGATCGCCCTTCACGATTGGCTGCGCAGCCATACCGAACTAGAGCCGGTTGCGCCCGTCCGGCTATACGTCGAGCTGTCCAGAGAAGGACTTCGGCAATGCCGCGGCCAGCCTTGGCTGGAACCGCATATCGTCATGAAGAACGAGGACGCAGGCTATATCGACACCTTCATCGATCGTAAGGAAATCGAATTCGTCTCCCAGTACTTTTTCCGGTTGGGCACGGAAGCTAAAGTAGTGGAGCCGGAGATCATCGTGAGTCGGATCGTCATGCGAACCCAAAAACTACTGCAGCATTACACAGCGGCGAATCGCCCGACGGACGCTGCGGCAGAACTCGACTAGGCTGCGGGACGGGTTGTATTCGACGATGCGGTGTTATCAGCCGCGGGGGGCTGCTTGCCCTCTTCTTACCGTTTGACAGGATGCGCGGAAAATGGGGACGAGCCGTCGTACCGCATGACAGCACCTATTCCCGGTGAGGGTTTTATCCGCGAGGAACTTCCAGTAGACTGGTTTGTAAGCGGTTACAGTTTAGGCGTGGGGACCGTTCGTTGCCTAAACCGGTGAATATGATAGGCTTCAAATAAAGAAAAAGGACGAAGAGGGGCATGGTCGCATGTGGTGGTCGTTGCTGCAGAGGAATCGGACGGTTGTCATATTCACGAAACGTCTGATCAAATATGTGCTTGTATTCGCGGTGCTGCTCTTGATGATCGCGCCGCTGTATTTCAAATCGTTCGGATTGGCCAAGCAACTGACGATCGATAAATACAGCGCTAGATTGGAGGAGGGCCTTGACGCGTTGGAGGCGCAGGTGCTAAGAGCCCATGAGATTACGAACCTTCTGCGGCAGGAGGAATCGTTCAAGCGGTTGTTTTTTCTGAAGGGGGAGCCCTCCAGCGAATATTATGTGGATTTCAACCGGCTGCAGACGAAGCTGAAAAGCTTGTCGTTGACGCAGGATTCATTCTCGAACGTGTACGTGGCGTTCAAGAATAACCCGATTTTTATCTCCAATTATATTTCTTCGGATCGCTATGAGGATGTGTACGAACGAAATTACCGTTATGAGGATGTCACCGTTCAGGAGTGGCGGAAGCTTCTGTTCGAAGAGCACTACAATATGGAGATTTTGCCGGCCAAGCCGGTATTTTCGTCCCATTACAGCCGGGATCCGTTCGAAAGCGTCACATTGCTGCTGAATAACTCCTATTACTCGGCTTTCGAGCAGCAAAGCGTGCTCGCCGTCGATTTCGATACGAGGGATATTTTACGCGAGTTGCTTTACGAGGAGCAGTTAGGGGACCACTTCGCTTATATCGCGGACAACGACGACCGTATCATCCTGTCGCACAATTATGCCGGCGAGGGAGTGCGCGGGGATGTTCGGGATTTGGATGAAATCACGATAGGCTCGGATAAATTTATCGCGCTTACCTATGCTAACAATCTACTGGGCATGAAAGCCGTGATCGGCATTCCCCATCATGTGTTCGAGCGGAATGTGAACTCGTTGTTGGAGCTTGTCGTGTTTTATGTCATCGCGGGGACGGTCGTCATCGTCTTGCTGCTGCTATCCTTCTCGATGAAGGAGACGTTATGGCTGACGAGGCTGTTGGAGTCGGCGTCAAGGTCCACCAATGCCAGGATGAACGTTCGTAACGAATATAAGTACATCAATAACGCCTTCCAGGAAATGAATACGATTCACGAGGAGCAGCTCGGCCGAATCGAAGCATTAAACCATTCCATCCGATACTCCGTCTTGAAGCATTTGCTCATCCTAGGCGTGTACACCGAGAGGGAAAAGGAGGAGATCGAGGGGTATTTCGGCGATCTGTTCGATTGTTACTGCGTCGCGAAAGTCAGCTATCGGCCGGAGGAGGAAGCGGCGAAGGCGGACCGGTCGATCGGCCATAATATCGGGTTGGACATCGAAAGAGCGTTCAAGGCTCTCGGGGGACGCGAGCTGGTGCCGTTAAATTTCCATTCCGACGAAACGGTTTTCGTTCTGTTCCTAGATCGCGAAGAAGAGCCGCGGATCGAAGGAGTAAGAGCGCGAATGACGGAGCTGATCCGGGCGTTGAGCGCCCAAACGCCGTTCCCGTGGACGATCAATATTGGCGTAAGCGCCCTGGTGTCGGAGATGCATCAAGCCAAGTCCGCCTACCAACAAGCCATGTATGCGCTCAGCATGAACGAAAACGAGGTTTCCGGCGGGGTGTATGTCTATGAACCGGCGACGGACAGCGCGGAGAAGCAAACCTTCGATATCGCCGTCGCGCTGAAGCTGTACGACGCCCTGATTGCCGGGGAGAGCGGAATCGTGTCGCAAATATTCGCCGACAGCATCCAATTGGTCGGCGCCCCGTACATGACGGAGCAGGAGCAGCTGCAAATCTTCTTCTCGTTCCGACAGACGGTGCATAACGCATACAAGGTCATTCTGGCGAAAAGGAGCGGAGGCGACGCGCCGTCCATCGTCGTTCCCGATTACGACCAAGCCAGCGACATCATAAAATTGTGCCAGGAACTGAAGCAAGTCGCTCTGCAATTGTGCGCCGTCGTCTTAACGAGCAAGAGAAGCAACAATGACAAGCTGAAGGCGGACGTCCTTACGTATATCGAAGAGCACTACGCCGATCCGGCGTTGTCGGCCGGCGGCATCGCCGCGGAGCTGTTCATCTCCGAGAAATATGTGTTCTCCTTCGTGAAGGAGCAAACGGGCAAGACGCTCGGCAAATATATAGAAGAGATCCGAATCGGACATGCGGAGCGGTTATTGCTTACGACGGATTATCCCAACAGTAAAATCTTGAAACTCTGCGGCTTCGGGAGCGAAAACACGTTTTATCGCGCGTTCGCTAAAAAACATGTCGTCTCGCCGACGGTCTGGCGGGAACATCATCGCGATCCTACGGAGTGACAGGACGAAACGAAAGTGCGACGGGGGCAATCTGACGAACTGACAGGGAAAAGCGAATACGGCTGTGGACGCGGAGGTCGATGCCGCGTCTACAATGGCCATGTAAGCGATTTATAACCGAATAAGGGAGGATGAAAGGTTTGAGAACAGAGAAACAGGTCACGAAAAGCCGGATGGTAAGCGCTCTGCTCGTAGTGAGCATGGCGGGCGCGCTGCTGGCGGCGTGCGCATCGAGCGACGAAGGGAAGGAAGCGACGAATCCGGGGGACAACGGCTCCGGCAATGCCGTCGACGATCGTCCCACGATCCGGGTCGCCGTACAAACGAATCCCAACATCGAGGATTACGAAACCAATCACTACACCAAGCTGATCGAAGAAGCACTTCACGTGAATCTGGACTTCGTCGTGCTGCCGAACAAGCAGGACGAAGCGCTCACGAAGCTGTCTTTGATGGTCTCCTCCGGCGAGACCTTGCCCGACGTGGTCAATATGTATTTGAATGAGTCGACGATTTACGACTATGCGAGCAAAGGTATCTTTATTAAGCAGGACGATTACTTGAACGATCCCGAGCTCGCCGTGAATTTCAACGGCATTCCGGAGAAAGAGTTTATTTACAACAATATGAAGCTCGCGGATGGGAGCGTTTACGCACTGCCCCGCTACGCTCCGTTCCAGTGGAACGAGGGCTCCCATCGCGCTTGGATTCATTCGGAATGGTTAGAGAAGGTAGGCTTGGACGTGCCGACGACGACCGACGAGCTGTACGAAGTGCTGAAAGCTTTCAGCGAGAAAGATCCCAACGGCAACGGCAAGAAGGACGAAGTCGGCATCGTCGGCTCCGTGAACGGCTGGTCGCAAAACCCGCAAGTCTATTTGATGAACGCGTTCATCTATGCCGATCCGGGTAAAGGGTATTTGATGGCGAAGGAGGGACGGGTCACGCCGGCCTTCACGCAGCCGGAGTGGAGACAAGGCTTGGAGTACATGCACAAGCTCGTCCAAGAAGGCCTGTTCTCCTCCTTGTCCTTCACCCAAGACGAGACGCAAATGAAAGCGTTGATTAACGTGCGGGGGGGCATGGCGGGGATCGTGAGCTCCGGCAGCTACAGCGCGTTCGGTCCGGAGCTGGGGAACAAGATGACCCTGCTGCCGCCGGTCAAAGGGCCGGGCGGGGTAACGGGAACGCCGTACAGCCCGACGCTGCCGACGCAATTGTGGTTTATTACGAAGGATGCCAAGGATCCGGAGCTCGCGTTCAAGATCGGGGATTTCCTATTGGATGCCGAGATGTCGATCGTAAGCCGGTACGGGGAGAAGGGCGTGGATTGGTCGAACGATCCGGCCGTGACGGCGGAATACGAAGGCGACTTCGAGGCATCCGAGGGGATCGCTACGCAGATCGCCGTGCTGAACCCTTCTATCTGGAACAATCCGCAGAACAAGCATTGGAACGATGCGGCTCCCGCCTATCGTTCGCCGCTGCTCGGCAAGTCCGCTTCCTCGATTAAGAGAGGGGAACGCGATCCCGCGGCAGCGCCGAACTGGCAGCCGGCTTATGCGGAAGGATATGCGTCCACCTTCCCCTCGGAGGTCATATCCAAGCTGAGCTATACGCCCGACGAGCTGAAGCAGATCGCCAACAGCAAGACGGCGATCGACGATTATATCAGCACTAGCGCGGTCGCTTTCATTACCGGCAATCGTCCCTTCTCGCAATGGGACAGTTATATCGCGGAGTTGAACAAGATGGGGCTAGAAGAGTACGTGGCGGTAGCCCAAGCCGCATTCGATCGGACGAAGTAATGCGAACGGAACGATAAGGCGCAGGCGGCATGGCGGCTTTGCGGACGGGAACGATCCTGTCTGCCGGCCGCCGATCCGGCGCGCAGAGAGGGGATCGACGGCTATGCAACGGGGGAACCGGAATAAGGCGTTATTGCCGGATTGGCAGATGTATCTGTTTCTTGTGCCTTCCGTCATTTTTATTTTGATCTTCGCCTATGTGCCCATGGCGGGCATTCAGCTTGCGTTCAAGGAATACGACTTTACGGCCGGTATATGGGCCAGCGATTGGGTCGGCTTCGACAATTTCAAACGATTTTTCGATTCTTACCAGTTCGAGCGCATCTTATGGAACACGATTTCGTTGGCCTTCTACAGTCTGGTGATCGGGTTTCCATTGCCCATACTGTTCGCCTTGATCCTCAATTCCTTCACCGGACATAAGTTCAAGAAGATCGTGCAATCCGTATCGTACATGCCGCACTTTATTTCGACGGTCGTGATCGTCGGCATGCTCATCCAGCTGTTTAACCCCCGGACCGGGGCGTTCGGCGGCATCTACACGTTGCTGACCGACGCGCTGTTGCCGGACGTATTCGCCAAGCCGGAGGCGTTCCAACATTTGTATGTATGGTCGGGGATTTGGCAAGGTCTGGGATGGAGCAGCATTATCTATATCGCGGCCTTGTCCTCGGTCGACGAGCACTTGCACGAGGCCGCCCAAATCGACGGCGCGACGCGCCTGCAGCGTGTACGACATATCGACTTTCCTTCGATCTTGCCTACGGCGACCATTATGCTCATCCTCGCGGCCGGCAACTTAATGGATGTGGGCTTCGAGAAGGTATTCCTGATGCAGAACGATTTGAACCTTGCCAGCAGCGAAGTCATCTCGACGTATGTGTACAAGGTGGGCCTCACCATCGGAACGGGAGATTTCTCGTTCGCGACCGCGATCGGCCTGTTTAACTCGCTGATTAACTTTGTGCTGCTCGTTTTCGTCAATTTCGCGGCAAAGAAGATAAGCGATACAAGTCTATGGTAAAGGAGAGCGCTACGCCGTGAAGAACGTCGCAACCATGAAGCGGGTCTCTTCTCCCGTCTCGGACAAGATGTATTATTGGATATCCGGGCTTGTCCTCGCATTTATTTTACTGGCGGTGACCTATCCGCTCGTGTTTATATTGTCCGCTTCCTTCTCCTCCGGCAACGCGGTGTCTTCGGGCAAGGTGCTGCTCTGGCCGGTGGAATTCAGTCTGGAAGGGTATGAGGCCGTCTTCCGCAATAAGGATATCGGGGGCGCCTATCTAAATACGTTGCTCTACACCGTATTAGGCACGTTAATTAACGTATCGCTCGTCATGACTTGCGCCTATGGGTTGTCCAGACCGAAGCTCAGAGGACGGAACCTCTTTATGTTCCTGTTTACGTTCACGATGTTTTTCAGCGGAGGTCTGATTCCGTTCTACATTCTTATGAAGGATCTGAGCCTCTTAAATACGATTTGGGCGATGGTGTTGCCGGGCGCCTTGTCCGTCTACAACATGATTATCGCCAGAACCTTCATCCAGTCTACGATCCCGGGCGAGCTGCTGGAGGCGGCCAAGGTGGACGGCTGCAGCGACGTTCGATTCTTCTTCTCGTTCGTGCTTCCGTTATCGAAGGCGGTCATCGCCGTCATCGCTTTATTTTCGGCCGTCGGACATTGGAACGCTTACTTCAACGGGCTCATCTTCCTGAATGACCGGGAGCTGTATCCGCTCCAAATTATTTTGCGGGAAATTCTCATAATGAACCAAGTCGATCTGACGATGATCATCGATCCGGAGCTGCAGCTCGCGAACGCGCATGCCGCCGCCGTGCTGAAATACGCGTTGATCGTCGTGGCGACGGTTCCTATCTTGTGCGTGTATCCGTTCATTCAAAAATATTTCGTGAAGGGCGTCATGATCGGCTCGCTCAAGGGCTGATTTGATCGGGAAAGGATGGCTTGAGATGATCGTTCCTTCCGCCATGATCGGAGGTGACGGTTCCATGGCATTCGTATTCGGCATGTTCGAAATCGAGGTTTCCGTTCAAGGCGCCATCGGCAATCCCTACGCCGACGTTCGACTTCATGCGGATTTCGAGCGGCCGGACGGCAGCGTCGTCTCCGCGGAAGGGTTCTACGACGGAGGCAGAACGTTCAAAGCGAGAGCGTATTGCGGTCAGCCGGGCAAGTGGTCCTGGGCGTTACGGTCCGATCATCCGGAGCTCGACGGACGCAGCGGCGTCTTCTATGCGGAGCCTTCGAGGCTGCCCGGCAAATTGCGCCTTCATCCCGACGATTCCCGGCAATTCGCGTACGACAACGGCGAGGCGTTCCTGCATATCGGCGATACGGGGTATCGATACGTCGCCGATACGGAGCCGTATTGGAAGGAGTATCTGGAGCAGGCGGCTGCTGCGGGCTTTACGAAAATTCGCGTCTGGTTCTGCCAGGGGCGCAGCGATATCGGGGCGCTGTTCCAATCGGACCGGACTCGCCTCCATCTCGCTTATTGGCAGGAAATGGATCGGCGCATCGCGTACGCGCATCTCCGATTTCCGCATGTCCAGCTGCAGCTGATCCCGTTCGGCGAAGACGAGGAGGCGGTGCTTCGCTTCGAGACGGGGGATCCCTCCGTCATGCTGGCGCTGCGCTCAGCCGTGGCCCGCTTCTCCGCGTATCCGAACGTGCAATGGTGCGTCTCCAACGACCTTGCGCTGGAGAGCGGCGGGCGGGTGGGCGCGGAGCGGGAGGACGCGCAGCGGCAGGAGACCGCATCCCGGCTCCGGTCGGGCATCGTGCAAATCGCCGAGGAGCTCGCCCGTCTGGAGCCGTGGGGAACACTGCTGACGAACCATCAGAGCCGGTTCTCCGGATATTCGTTCGTCGGCGAGGGCTGGTCGGATATCATAACGCTCGAGGATCTCGGGCAGGTGACCGGCGAACGAATTCTTGCGTACAGATCGGCTGGGGATCGACCCGTCGTGCTGGACGAGGACCGGTACGAGCATTGGCGCGCTCCGAAGCACCCGCGCTATTATTTCCGCAGGCTGATGTGGAGCTCGCTGCTGTCGGGAGGGCACGCCACCTATGGCGGTCTTCATACGTATCGTCCTTTCGACGGCGGTCTTGACGGCATGTACGGGTATTACGATGCCTGCCGCGACGGCAGGCTGAAGGACGGCGCGCACGATTTTCGTCACATTCACCGGTTTTTCCGGGAATCGGGATTCGCGCTTGCGGGAGCGGTTCCGAACGACGACCTCGCGGGTAATGCTCCGCTGTTGTTCAAGGCCATACGCAGCGAGGACGGGGATACCATCGTCGTATATTTGGCCAATCCAACGGTCTACGAGGGCCATGCGCCGGACGGCTTCGGGGGCGTATACACCGACGAAGAGGCGGACGCCGGCACGACTGCGCCGACTGTGCGGCTGCAGCTGGAAGCAGGCGAATACAGCGTTATGTGGTATGCGCCTTCCGAAGGGACGTGGACGAACGAGGGGACGATCTCGGTCGCCGCGGGCGCAGCGTGCACCGCGCCGGGCTCGGGCGACTGGATTGCGCTGCTGAAGAGGGTGAGAGGATGACGAATACGACTAGAACGGTGTTGGTCGGTACGGACTGGTGGACGGATTGCGACGACGTGGTGGCCATGCGCGTGCTGCTGTGGGCGGAGCGGCAGGGATTCGTGAAGCTTGCGGCCGTCGGGATTAACGCGTGCATGGAGCACTCGGTTGCTTCTTTGGATGCGTTCTTGACGGCGGAAGGAAGTCCGGGAGTCCGCCTAGGCATCGACAGGAAGGCCGACGACTTCGGCGGCAGACCGCCGTATCAGGCGAACATGCTCGCTTATCCGCATGCGCGCGGAAGCAACGACGCCGCCGAGGATGCGGTTCGGTTGTACCGTCGATGCTTAGCGGAAGCGGAGGAACGCCTTGACATGGTCGAAATCGGCTACCCGCAAGTGTTGGCGGAATTACTGGACAGCGAGGGCGACGACCTCTCGCCGTCGACCGGACTTGAGCTCGTGCAGGCGAAGGTCCGCAAGCTGTGGATGATGGCCGGCAATTGGGAGGACGAAAGCTGCGGTCTCGAAAACAATTTCGCAAGAAACGCGCGTTCCCGCAAAGCCGGCTCCGAAGTATGCAAGCGGTGGCCGACGCCGATTACGTTCCTAGGCTGGGAGACGGCCAGCGACATTCTCACCGGCGGAACGATCGCATCGCCGGAGGACCCCGTCGCAAGGGCGCTGCGGGATCACGGCTCCCCGAACGGCCGCAGCTCTTGGGATCCGATGCTGGTACTGCTCGCCTGCGTCGGTGACGAAGAGGCGGCGGGTTATAAGGTCGTGAAGGGGAGGGCTTTCGTAGATGCGGTCACGGGGGCTAATTCATTCATTCCCGATCCGCAGGGACCCCACGGGTATGTCGTGAAGACGAAGCCGGATGCTTACTACCAAGCCGCGATCGATCGGATCGTGGAGAGCGCGCAACGATAAACGGCGATACGCCGCGCATAGGGGGATGCATATGAAGCGGGAATGTATTGCTTTGTTGGAGAGATGGTTGAGAGGAGCGGCGCCGTATCTGTACACGAGCTCCGACGGAGCGGGGATGACCTGTTACGGCACCGGCGACAACGGGTGGGGCGTGCAGACGAATCAGAAGGCGTTCGCCGCTTATGCCGTATTGGCCGCCGCGGAGGAACTGGACCGGAACCGGGCGGGCATGTCACGGGAGGCCATTCTCGATACCGCGCTGCGGCTGCTTCGGTTTTCGCTGCGCAGTCATCGAGAAGGCGATCGTCGTTGTACGGACGGCACGCGCTGGGGACACACCTGGATCAGCGCGCTCGGCGTCGAGCGCATGATGCACGGGGTTGACGCGATTGAAGGGGAATTGACCGAGGCGGATCGAGCGCTGCTGTGCAAGGTGCTCCTCTCGGAATGCGACTGGATTCTGGACAATTACGATATCGTGGGCGGGTTGTATCACGAGGACGGCAAGAACAAACCGGAGAGCAACCTGTGGAACGGCGCATTGCTGCACCGCACGGCGACGATGTACCCGGATAGTCCTCGGGCCGAGCGGTACAAGGAGAAGGGGAGCGGGCTGCTCGTCAATGCGATTTCGCTTCCTTCGGATGCGACGAACGGCTCGATCGTGGATGGGAAGCCGGTGTGGGAGCGGTTCGTCGGGGCGAACTTCTTCGCGTCGATGGCGCTGAACCACCACGGATACTTGAATGTCGGTTATATGGTCATCTGTTTATCCAATATCGCGATGCTTCATTTCACGTGCAAGGCTAAGGGGATTGCCGCTCCGGAATCGCTGTACCATCATGCGGGCGAGCTTTGGCGGTTGGTTAGAAGCTGTACGTTCCCTGACGGGCGGTTGATGCGGATCGGCGGGGATACGCGGGCGAGATATACGTATTGCCAAGAGTACTTGGTTCCGGCATGGCTGTTGGCGCGCGATCTATACGGAGACGACGCCTGCGCGGACATGGAGGCGGGGTGGCTTGCGCACATTCGCCGCGAGATGGACGCGAACGGCGACGGCACGTTCCTGTCGAAGCGGTGCGGCGCTCTGGCCGGGTATTCGCCGTTGTATTATACGCGGCTGGAGTCGGACCGGGCGGCGGCGCTGTCGATGGGCGCGGCGTGGTCGGAGCTTGCGGGTCGTTCGGCGTCGGCGAAAGCGGGAGAGGCCGCCGCGCGCGAGACGATCGAACCGCTTCCGTACTGGCATGACGATTATCATGGCGCCTATTTGCATCGGAGCGCGAATCGCATCGCGTCTTGGGTGTGGAAGGCGGCGGAGAAGCCGCAAGGGTTGTGCGTTCCTCCGGATGCGAGCCATATGGCGGAGTGGAGAGAAAATTTGGCGGGCCGCATCGGCGGTCTCGGCAAGGTCAGCGCTCAACGGCTGGAGAGCCATTCCGGGAGAAGCTTCGAAGGGGGCTTCATTACATGGGGGAGTACGATCGCTTATACGGAGGGGCTGCTGGCGGAAGGGAAAGACGCGGAAGACCTGGCTCGCAGTCAGATTGTCTGCGTCGCGCTGCCGGACGACACGCACATGGTCGTGCTCCAGCATGCCCGAGCGTTGGACCGGAGGGTCTTCGTTACCGCCGTCAAGGGTCTGCAGCTGCTCATCCCGAACGACGTCTATAACGAGAATCGTCGCAGCTACTATCACGCGGGCGGGGTACATCATCTGCAAGGCTACGGGTCGCGACGGGAAACCGTCCCGTTCAGCGCGTCTTGGGCGAATGCCGACGATCGCCTCGGCGTCATCGGCGTATACGGCGCCGACCGGCTGTATCTGCATCGTCCAGGGCGCAGGCAAATCGGGCTGAAGCAATCGCTGCGATTCGAAGAGCCGGAAGGCACCCTGTATGCCGACGAAATCTGCGGTCCGATGGCGCTGGGACTGCAGTCGCTCGAACCGAACGAGACGATATTGGATACCGGCTTCGTGTTGCAAGCCGGCATGTCCCATGCCGATACAGCGCGGTATGCGACCGATCGGTCGGCAAGAAAGTTGGAAGGTCTCGGTACAAGCGGACTTCTCCGCGGTATCGAGCTCCTCGGAACCGACGGACGGCGGTATCTGGTGCTGGCGAATTTCGGCGATCGGACCGAAGTTGTAAGCATTCCGTCAAGTAAGTGGGCTCGAGCGCTCTCTGAAGGGAGGTCGATAAAGCCGGACCTCTCGGGGTACCTTCGGATCGCGCTGAGGGCTGGGGAAGGCGAGGCGGTTCGGCTAGACGCTCATTGCAATATGGAATAAGCCCGTCGCAGGATTATCCGAGACGATTTCCTCCGCTTTTTATCGGTCGGTCAGGATTCTAGTACCTTGTCCTGCCCAAGAGCGACATGTATTCCGCGTTATTTTGCCGGGAAGCCGCATTGCGAATATCGCGCGTCACTGTGTTTTGCGTCGGGAAAGGAAGCGGCTTGACGCCGCTCGCATCCCAGCGTTTCATAAATGCGTTGGCGTCTTGAGCGCCAAGGACGAGAGCGGCGACCAATCCACGACCGTCCATGATTCCGCCGGTTGCGATCACCGGAATCAAGTCCTCCTGCATTCGACACGGCCGCCGCTAATTCTACGCCGGGTATGCCGGCCATTCCCGGTAAGAGAATCGGGTGCCGGATGTGAAACCTTCGACACAGTTCGGTGTTCAACGTTATGTTCATGGCTGCGACAGGCCCCCTCATTTAGTTTTTCCTTCCCTCATTGTATCAAGCGATAGAAACATTCCCTCGAAGTCGAAATCGGTCAAACAAGAAGTCGAGATCGGGACTTGCGCCGCCTCGGGATCGGTACTACCATAGGTGGCGCCGAATGCCGCGCGTAAAATATGGTTGTCGTCAGCGGAAGCGAGAAGGGATAGTATGAAAGTAGAAAAGGAAGGGGCCGCGCAGTCTGTTATGTCTCTACGAATAAGGTGGTTGACTCGAAGCACCATTCGCGCGAAGATGATGACCGGTTTATTGCTCATCGTCGTCCCGTTCATCGGCTTCATCATCTACTCGAATGTATACGCTATCGAAGTCGTTCGCCATCAAGTGGCGGAGTCCAACAAGGATCTACTAACATTGTACCGGGACCAGCTGGACGGGAGGCTGAACGAGGTCGACAATTACTTGTTCGGTCTCATGTCGGACACGGATGTATCGGACATATCGTTCCTTACGAGCCCCGACGATCGCGTGTTCGCCGCCCATCGGTTACAGCTCGAGATCTCGAAAGCCGTCATGCGGTTCCCCGTCATCGACGGCCTCTTCCTCTATTTGCCCGCGGACGAACGGTATTTGTACGCATTCAGAGATCGTTCTACGTTGAACGATCGCATGGGCATGAAAGAGCACGTGACGCAGGAGATCGACCGCGGGATCCCCGGGAGGCAAGACCTTCGGAAGTGGTATATCGAAAGACGCGGCGATCAAACGTACCTCGTCAGGGCGTTCTTGCTGAACGACGCCTCGATCGTCGGGGCTTGGATCAACGCGAATTCATTCTTAACGCCGCTGGATTTGCTCGGCATCGGAGAAGCGGGAGCGGCCGTGTTGAGCGACGACGACGGGAACGCGATCGTCAATCGAGGCTTCGTGAAGGAGCACGGCGTCGAGATCCTTCCCGCCGATTCCGCCTACTATTTGACCGGGGACGACGAACGGTTTCTGGCGGTGGGGGAACGGTCCGTCGAGGGCGAATTCGGACTGTACGCTTTTATTCCGGAGGATCAAATATTACAAAATTTGCCGACGTTGCGAATCATATCGTACCTTCTCCCGTTCGCTTCGGTGCTGATTCTTCTGGTAGGGTTTCTGTTCCTGCGCAAGACGCTTCTCGTTCCGATCAACCGGCTGCTTCAGACGATGAATCGGATTCGACAAGGGAATCTGGATATGCAGATCAAGCAGTATCCTACGTCGCAAGAGTTTCAGATCGTGAACGATACGTTCAATCACATGATGACAGAGATCAAGGACTTGCGCATCAGCGTATACGAGGAGCAATTAAACAAACAGAGATCGGAGCTCCAACACCTGCAGCTGCAGATCAAACCGCATTTCTTCATCAATACGTTAAATATGATGCATACGCTCGCCCGGATGAAGGACTTGACGCGCATGGAGGAGCTGTCGCTTTGCCTCGTGCGGTACTTCCGGTATATGTTTCAAAGCAACTTGACCTTCGTCACGCTGAGAGACGAGCTTCAGCATGTGCGGAACTATATGCGGATTCAGGAGCTGCGTTACCCCGACCAAATCGCGTTCGACATCGAAGCGCCCGAGTTCCTGCTTCGCACGCCGGTTCCTCCGCTGGTCGTGCATTCGTTCGTGGAGAACGCGGTGAAGCACGGCGTCACGTTGGACGAGCCCGTGCGAATCGAGGTGCGGCTGGAGATGGTCGAAGCGCCGCAATCCGCGTTGCTCATTCAGGTCCGGGATACGGGTCCAGGGTTCAAGCCGGAGGTCGTCGAGGAGCTGGAACAGGATCGACGCGTCGTGGACGACGAGGGCGAGCATATCGGGATTTGGAATGTGAAACAGCGGCTCAGACTGTTGTACGGCGAGCAGGCCGCGGTCGTTCTGCGAAACGCCGAGCCGAACGGCGCCGTCGTGCGCGTGACGCTGCCGCTCGCTTCCGACGCGGGAATGACACTGGTTCGAGGAGGGGCGGGACATGATTAGTTTGTTGATCGTAGACGACGAGCGATTGTTGACGGACGCGCTGAAGCTGGAGATCGATTGGGGAGCGCTCGGCATCGGTTCCGTGCACACGGCTTACAATGCTCGGCAAGCGAAGGAGGCGTTCGATAGGGAGAGGATCGATCTGATGCTCTGCGACATCGAGATGCCGCAAGGCAGCGGTCTCGAATTGCTTGCGTGGGTAAGAGAAAATCATCCGTCGACGGAATCGGTGTTTATGACGTGCCATGCGGAATTTAAACATGCGCAGCGGGCGATGCAGCTCGGCAGCTTCGATTATTTGCTGAAGCCGGTCCCCTATGACGAGCTGTCGCGCGTCGTCGGCCGGGCGGCGGACAAAATCAGGGAATCGAACGAGCGGAATCAATACAGCCGCATCGGTCAATTTTGGTCTCGCCACCAGCCGCTGCTCGCCGAACGGCTGTGGCTCGATATCGTCAAACAGGCGATTCCCGCGAATCCGGCCGCCGTCAAGAAAGCGGCCGAGGAGCGGAACATCCCGTTCGACGAGCGAATGCGCCTTCTCCCGATGCTGCTGTGCGTCGACCGGTACCGGAAATCGTTAACGATCCGCGACGAGAAGATCATGGAGTACGCTTTGACGAACAGCGGAGAAGAGATGCTGGGCTTGAAAGGGAACGGATTATTGATTCGGCTGGCGGATCGAAAGCTTCTGGCGCTGCTGCCCGTGGAGCGAGACGAGGAGGACTGGCTGGAACAATGCAAGGCGCGTTGCGAAGCATTGGTTGCTTCCTGCCTTCAGTATTTCTATTGCGACATGTCGGTGTATATCGGAAGAGAGGTTCACGCGCACGAGCTAAGCGAGATGGTCGACCGGCTGTTGGACTGGGACAAACGCAATGTGGCCGTGAGCAACAAGGTGTTTCTGTGGGAACGAAGGCGTCTTGCGCCCGGAGCCGAAGATATCGCGCTCCCCGATATGAACGTATGGTCCGTCATGTTGAAGGAAGGACGAGGAGAACAAGTCGTCGGCGAAGCCGAAGCGTTCCTAACGGGCTATATCGGATCGGAACGCATGGATGCGGAGAACTTGTACAGGTTCTATCATAATCTGCTGCAGACGGTGTTTTACGTCTTGAAGCTGAAGGGCATCGAAGGTCATCTCTTGTTCGACGAAGCGGATTCCGCCGACCGATTCCAACGCGCGGCGCGTTCCGTCGAGGATATGATCGAATGGGCGGGGCATACCGTGCGGAAGGCGACGGAATATATGGAGACGTTGCAGCATTCGCCCTCCGTGATCCGGCGCGTGGAACAATTCATTGCGCAGCGGATCGAGACGGAGAAGTTAACGCGGGAGGACGTCGCCAATCATGTATTTCTCAATAGCGACTACCTGGATCGTCTCCTGAAGAAGGAGTCGGGCTGCTCGGTGACGGAATTCATCGTCCGGAAGAGGATGCTGCTGGCTCAGCAGCTGCTGGTAAAGACGGATTTGCCGATCGGCACGATCGCCGGACAGGCGGGGTACTCCAACCTCGCTCACTTCTCTAGAAGGTTTAAGAAATTCGCCGGCGTCAGTCCGCACGATTATCGGCGGCTGCGATCGAACCGGTGAGCCATACGTCGGATTCGACAGGGGGATGAAGCATGAACAGAATGCTCGGCCGGGTCTGCGCGCTGGTAACGCTGTCGCTTGCGTTGTCGGCATGCGAAGGAGTCCCGCCGGACGACGGCGTTCCTTCGACCGGCAAGGACGAGACCGGGAGCCCGGCCGTCGCGGGAGAAGAGCCGTACGAAATCGTATACGCCTACCCGGTATTCGAGAGCGAGCCGGCGGATCTCCGGCTCGTACAGGACGAGATCAACAACCTGATTCGAGCGAAAATGAATGCGACCGTGAAGCTGCTGCCGATCAACAACAGCGCATTCACGAATCAAATCAATCTCATGATGTCCGGCGGCGAGAAGCTGGACATGATCACGATGCTGAACAATTACAGCTATCACGTATCCAGAGGCGCCTTGTATCCGATCGGCGAGCTCATGGAGGAGAACGCGCAGGGGATCGTTGACGCGCTCGGAGAGGAGTATTACCGCGCGACCCAAATCGACGGCGTGAGCTACGGAGTGCCCAGCATCCGGGATTTGGCGCAGGATAACGGCTTTGTGTTGCGCAAGGATGTGGTGGATCGGCATGGGATCGATCTAAGCCGGATTCGTACCTTCGACGATATAGAGACCATCTTCCAAATCATTAAAGAAAAAGAACCGGGAATGGTCGGCGCCACCAATCTCGGGAACGGCTCCATCCTATCCACGTACCGCGTGAACGACCCGCTCGGCAACGACCTCGGCGTACTGCTCAATCACGGTCTCGACGACTTGAAGGTCGTGAACTGGTTCGCGTCGGAACAATACGAGCGAATCCTGCGAAAGCTGCGAGAGTGGCATCTTGCGGGATACCTGCTTCAAGACGCCGCGACCAACCCCGAGATGAATCAAGTCGTCGTGAGGTCCGGCAAGGCGGCGGGGTGGCTGTCGGCGATGAAGCCCGGCTTCGAGGCGCAGGAAAGCCGGGGCGTCGGAACGGAGATGGCGGCCGTGCGCACGACGCAGGCCGTCGCGAAGACGGATACGGTAACGAACGTAACGATGGGCGTCACGGCTACCTCCCGAAATCCGGCCAAGACGCTGCAATTCATGAACTTGCTGTACACGGACCCGGAGATCGTGAACCTGATCGACTGGGGCCTCGAAGGCAAGCATTATGTGAAGGTCGAAGGACAGGACAATGTCATTACTTTCCCGGACGGCGTCACGAGCGAGAATGTCGGATACAAAAACTACAGCTGGATGCACGGAAACCAGTTCTTGTCTTATGTGTTCGAAGGCGACGATCCGGACGCCTACAAGAAAATGGATGCATTCAACAAGTCGGCCGCCAAGTCGAAGGCTCTGGGCTTCACGTTCAACGGGGATGCGCTCAAGAACGAAGTCGCCGCGTGCACCGCCGTCGTCGAGCAGTACAGGAGAGTGCTGGAGAGCGGAGAAGTGGATATCGACAAGATGCTTCCGGAGTTCCTAAGGAAGCTCGAGGAGGCCGGGATCGACAAAATCATCGCGGAGAAACAAAAACAATTAGACGCCTGGGCCGCTTCCAACGGCGTGAAGTAAGGAACAACGATATAGAACACGCAGCAGCCGGTCCCGCTCGGGGCCGGCTTTCTCTTGTCTGGACATTCACAGGCGATCAGGTCGATTCCGTGCAACAATCAGGTCGATTTCTGAGTAGTGAGCGGTTGGAGCGGAACCGTACAATGAAGTCAGAACCGACGATTCGACAAGAACACACAGACAGGGGTTAACAGATTCCTATGACGTACCGCAATCCGGTCATCGCCGGCTTTCATCCCGATCCGAGCGTGTGCCGCGTCGGCGACGACTATTACTTGGCGACGAGTTCCTTCGAATATTTCCCGGGCGTCCCCTTGTTTCATAGCAAGGACCTCGTTCATTGGCGGCAGATCGGCCATTGCTTGACTCGGGAATCGCAGCTTCGCTTATCCGAAGCGCGCAGCTCGGCGGGCATTTACGCGCCGACCCTGCGGCACAACGACGGGACGTTCTACATGACGACGACGAACGTGTCGGGGCGCGGGAACTTCCTCGTGACGACGGACGACCCGCACGGGGAATGGTCGGACCCCGTCGTCGTCGATCATCCCGGCATCGACCCCGACTTGTTCTTCGACGAGGACGGGACCGTATATTACACCACGTCCTATAATCAGGGGATCTACCAGAGCCGGATCGACTTGAAGACGGGGGCGCGGCGCTCGGAGCTCCGGCTCGTCTGGTCCGGAACCGGCGGACAGTACCCGGAATCGCCGCATATCTACCGGCTCGGAGATTGGTATTATCTCTTCATCGCGGAAGGCGGCACGGAGTATGGCCACATGGAAACCGTCGCGAGAAGCAGGCGGCCGGACGGACCGTACGAGAGCTGCCCGCATAACCCGATCTTGACCCACCGCAGCATCCGATCGCCGATTCAGGCGACCGGCCATGCCGATCTCGTTCGGACGCCGGACGGCGCATGGTGGGCCGTCTTCCTCGGCATTCGTCCGGTCGGCTACCCGTTCCGCCATCATCTCGGCCGGGAGACGTTCCTCGCGCCGGTCGCATGGGAGGAGGACGGGTGGCCGACGATCGGCGACGACGGCCGCGTCGCCGAGACGATGCCGTCCGGCCGATTGCCGCTGCAGCCGCTGCCCGCGCCGCCGGTACGGGACGACTTCGAAGGCGCCGCGTTGGCGCCGGAATGGAGCTTCCTGCGCACGCCCGATCCGGCGCGTTGGTCGCTTGCCGAGAAGGCCGGCTGCCTGACGCTGCGCGGAACGCCGGTCACGCTGAACGACGGCGGCGCGCCTGCGTTCGTCGGACGGAGGCAGCAGCATTTCGCATGCCAAGCGTCGGCGCATCTCGCGTTCGTCCCGAGCCGCGACGGGGAAGAAGCCGGTCTAACCGTGTACATGAACGAGAAGTTCCATTACGAGATCGCGATCGCGCAGACGATGGGCCGACGGGGGATCCTTGTCCGAAGAAGGCTGGGTTCCTTGTGGAAGGTCGATCATGAAATCCCTTGGGCCTCGGATGAGGTCGTATTGACGGTGAAGGCGGACGAGACGACGTACAGCTTCGGCTTCGCCGCCCGCGAGTCCGAACCGCCGGTCTGGCTCGGCTTCGGGGAGTGCGCCATGCTGGCGACCGAGGTCGCCGGCGGCTTCACCGGCGTCATGCTCGCCATGTATGCGACGGGCAACGGCGCTTGGTCGGGATCGCCCGCGCATTTCGATTGGTTTGACTATTCGGCGGACGACGCCTCCCGAAGCGAGGTTTAGAACCATGGCTACCGTACCTACCGCCATCCCTCCGGGTTCCCCCAAGAAGACCAAGCGGGGAAGCTTCTTCCGGGTCATGGCCCAGCAGAAATATCTGTATTTCATGTCCATCCCCTTCGTCCTCTGGGCGTTCGTCTTCAGTTATCTGCCGCTGTGGGGCTGGACGATGGCGTTCCAGAAATTCCGGCCGGGCCGGGGGTTCTTCGAGCAGGAATGGGTCGGCTTCGACAACTTCCGCATGCTGTTCGAGGATCCGATGTTCTACCAGGTGCTTCGCAATACGCTGGCCATGAGCGTCCTGGGCCTCGTCGCCGGCTTCACCGTACCGATTCTGTTCGCCATCCTGCTGAACGAGGTTCGGCAGATGGCGGTCAAGCGGTTCGTGCAGACCGTCTCGTACCTGCCGCACTTCGTCTCCTGGGTCGTCGTGGCGGGCATCGTGACGAAGATGCTGGCGACCGACGGAACCGTGAACGGCCTGCTGCTCGGCATAGGTCTTATCGACGAGCCGATCCAATTCATGGCGCAGGGCAATCTGTTCTGGTACGTCGTGACGGGGGCGGACATGTGGAAGGAGATGGGCTGGAACGCGATCATCTACCTGGCCGCGATCGCCGGCATCTCCCCCGAGCTGTACGAGGCGGCGAAGGTCGACGGCGCGAATCGGATCCAGCAGATCTTCCACGTCACGCTGCCGGGCATTCGCACGACGTTCGTCATTCTGCTCATCATGTCGATCGGCCACCTGATCTCCATCGGCTTCGAGAAGCAGTTCCTGCTCGGCAACTCGCTGGTCAGCGATTACGCTCAGGTGCTGGATCTATATTCACTGAACTACGGCCTCAACTTGGGTCGATTCTCGTTCGGCACGGCGATCAATATGTTCAACTCCGCGATCAGTATCGTCTTGCTGCTGGCGGCGAACGGCATCTTCAAGCGCATAACGAAAGAAAGCATCTTCTAAGGGGGGACGAACATGACTATTCGGAAAATGACACCCGGACGCGGGTCCGACGCCATCTTCGACGCCGTCGTCTATGTCGTCCTCGCCTGCGTGACGATCGTCACGCTGTATCCGTTC
Source organism: Paenibacillus sp. (assembly GCA_031181325.1). Lineage (GTDB taxonomy): Bacteria > Bacillota > Bacilli > Paenibacillales > YIM-B00363 > Paenibacillus_AE. The sequence goes on along the minus strand of JAPSKX010000013.1, from coordinate 17,879 downwards.
CTGAACGTACTCGCGATCTCGCTTAACGATTCGACGGACAGCGTCCGGGGCGGCATTACGATCTTCCCGCGAGCGTTCACGCTGCAAAACTACGAGACGATCTTCGCCTTCAGCGGCCTCGTCACAGGGCTGAAGATTTCGGTGCTGCGGACGATCGTCGGCACGCTGCTCGGACTGATCGCCGCGTCGATGCTGGCGTTCACCCTCTCTCGGACGGAATTCCAGATGCGCCGGTTCGTCTCTACGTTCCTGGCGCTGACCATGTACGTATCCGGCGGGTTGATCCCGTTCTACATCTTAATCCGGGACTTGAATATGATGGGCACCTTCGCGGTGTACGTCCTGCCCGGCCTTGTGAGCGCCTTCAACGTCTTCATCATTCGTTCGTTTATCGACGGCATTCCGTTCGCGCTGCAGGAATCCGCGAAGCTGGACGGGGCGAACGACTGGACGATCTACTGGCGGGTCGTCCTGCCGCTCGCGAAGCCGGCGCTCGCGACGATCGCGCTGTTCCTCGCGGTCGGGCAATGGAACGCTTGGTTCGACACGTATCTGTATAACGGGATGGCGGACCACCTGACGACGCTGCAATTCGAGCTGATGAAGGTGCTGCAGAGCACGCAATTGAACGTCGACCAGTTCCGCGGCCAGAACATGAACGAGGTGATGCGCCGGATTTCGCCGGAATCGGTCCGGATGGCCATTACGATCGTCGTCACCGTCCCGATTCTAGTCGTCTATCCGTTCCTGCAGCGGTATTTCGTGCAGGGCATGACGCTCGGCGCCGTCAAGGCGTAACGAGCCGCCGACCAGCGGTATCGACAGGGTTCCTGTTCATACAATACAGTCTTACATTTTAGGGGAGGTCTACAATATGCTTCATGGTAAGAATAGCAGAGCCGTCGCACTGCTTACGGTATCCGCGCTCGGCGTCGGGCTGCTGGCCGCTTGCAGCGGCGACGCGCAAACGGGCGGTAACGAAACGCCTGCGAACAACGCGACCGGTACCGGCGCGACCGCCGAGCCGGGCGCGAATGCGGCGCCGGAAACGTTAGAACCTGTGACGTTCACGGCGTTCTTCTCGGATCCGAACCCGAACTGGAACAACATGCAGGACGATGTGTCCAAGATTCTTAAGGAGAAGACGGGCGTCACGCTCGACGCGGAATTCGGCATCTCCGATCCGGCGCAGAAAATCTCGCTGATGGCGGCTTCCGGCCAATACCCGGACATCATCTCCGCGAAGGGCGATATCGGCAAGCTTGTGGACGCCGGCGGCGTCATCGACCTGACGGACCTGATCGAAGAGCATGCGCCGAATATCAAGCGCGTCCTCGGTCCGTACCTGAACCGCGCGAAGTATACGACCGAAGACCAGTCCATCTATGCGATTCCGACGTGGGCCGCGGTGAACGAGACGAAGTTCGTCGCCGGCGGCGGCTTCCAGCTGCAGCACCGCGTCGTGAAGGAACTCGGCTTCCCGGAAATCCGCACGGTCGAGGATTTCGAGAAGGCCATTAAGGAGTATCTCGCGAAACATCCGACCGACGAGAACGGGAACAAGAATATCGGCCTCTCGCTGAACTCCGACGACTGGCGCATGTATATCTCCGTCACGGATCCGGCGTCCGCCGCGACGGGCGGAACGTACGACGGCGAATACTACGTCGACCAAGAAACCTATGAAGCGACGTATCACTTCCGCCGCCCGGTCGAGAAAGAATACTTCCGCTGGCTTAACGGCATGAACGCGCAAGGACTGCTCGATCCGGACAGCTTCGTCCATAAGTACGACCAATATTTGGCGAAGATCGCTTCCGGACGCGTGCTCGGCCTGATCGACCAAGATTGGGATTACGGCGACGGCGAGAAGGCGCTGGCGGCGGCGGGCAAGTTCGACCAGACGTACGGCAACTATCCGGTGACGCTGAACAAGGACTTCAAGCAAGGAGACTTCTGGCCGACGGGCTTCATGGGCGGCTACGGCATCTCGATCTCCAGCACGGCGAAGGATCCGGTCCGTATCATCAAGTTCTTGGACTACATGGCTTCCGACGAGTTCCAGATCCTCAACAATTGGGGCGTCGAAGGCAAGCATTATGTCGTGGAAAACGGCAAACGCGTCGTTCCGGCGGAAGTGCAGGAGCGCATCAACAACGACAACACGGCCTTCACGAAGGAAACCGGCATCGGCTTCTACTGGAACATGATGGTGCACTACGGCGACGGCGCGAAGGATCCGACGGGCAACTACTACACGAAGAACAACCCGGACCAAATTCCGCTAAGCTACAGCGACGTCGAGAAGGAAGTGCTGGCGGCCTACGGCGCGACGACGTGGAAGGACCTGTTCCCGAAAGAGGACGAGTTCAAGGAGAAGACGTACGGCGCAGGCTGGAACATCCAAATTCCGGGCAGCGACGAAGTGTCCATCCTGGCGGAGCGTATGAAAGATATTACGTGGAAGCGGATCCCGCAAGCCATCATGGCGAAGCCGGAGGAGTTCGACAAGATATGGGACGAATATCAGCAAGAATTGCTCGAAGCGGGCGTCGAAAAGATGGAAAAGGGCTTCACGAAGTATGTGAAAGACCGCGTAGCGCTCTGGAGCGCCGACCCTGTAAAATAATGTTCTACATTAGGAACCAGCCGTCTCCGTAAGGAGCGGCTGGTTCCTTTTCTTTAGGCGACGCGGGCGTTCGAAAGGGATGTTTGATTCCTTCGAACTATGTCGAATTGTTCAGAATCCGTTCAGTGTACTTTGCTATAATGTCTTTTATTTCCGTAACGAAGGGGAGAGCGGGAGAGGGCAAGGAAAGCATTGATGCATTAAGGTTTTCCGCATATTATGGCTGTACCGTTACTTCCATTATTATCCGGAAAAACCTGCTAATTAAGTACCAAGGCACTACCGATAAAAGTAGCATGGTCGACGACGTGATTCGACACAAAACGACAGGCGAGGAGGACTCGGAATAGGAGCGGTCTGTGGAGGGAGTCGTTGCGACATCATTCGATGAAAAGAGGAATTAGGTTGGACAAGCCGTTTCTGCGTGTGCTGACATCTATGACAGGGGTTTTACATCTCGTGCGTAAACGTTGGAATGTCGGTATGGCCAAAGTATTGGCCGCTTCGCTGGTCGTGCAGCTCCTGCCCGTCATGCCGGCCGGGGTTAGCCCGGCTCAAGCAGCCGGGACGGAGCCGGTTACGGTCACGCAACAGACCTACGGCACCGATAAGCTGACGGATTATAAGTGGGAGTTAGTAACGGGGTTGAACTTCCAACCTGCCGCTAGGCATGCGGCCGCTATGGCTTATGTTGAGAATGCGGGCAACGTGGTGATGTTCGGCGGTAAGACTGACAGCGGGTTGATGGACGAGACCTGGATCTGGGACGGCAAACAGAAGATATGGCAGGAGATGCTGAATCTTTCCCCCAAACCGCCGAAGCGTAAGGGTGCGGTGATGGCCTATGACACTGTCAGCAAAAAGGTGCTTCTCTTCGGTGGAGAAGGTGAATCCGGTTTGCTCGGGGATACGTGGCTCTGGGACGGCTTGACCGCATCTTGGCAGCAGGTAGGCGTTCCTGGCCCATCCGCGCGCGCCGGTGCCGTGCTTGCCTACGACGGGGTACAGTTAGTTCTGTTCGGCGGGTACACAAGCGCCGGGGATCCGAAAGTGATCAACGGCGAAACCTGGACCTGGGATGGCAGCAGTTGGACGCAGCAGTTTCCTCTAACGAGTCCGCCCCCGACTCATTCCGCGGGTATGGCTTTCGATGGGGCACAGGCGGTAATGTACGGCGGGAACCTGGGTCAAATTCGTAGAGATCACGGAGGTACGGAGTTTACCTACGACGACGCTTCGAACCGACTGTGGAAATGGGATGGATTGTCTAAGGAATGGACGCTCGAACCTACATTGGCCGCCAACCGTTTTCAATACGATGGTCGGTGGGGGCATGCCATGGCTTATGATGGCCGTAGAGCAGTATTCTATGGCGGCGAGTTCCATTATGTGATCAATAATGGTGGCAGCTTCGCGTTGCAGAAGACGAATAAACGACCGATTAATCAGCCGTGGGAGTATCTGAGCGGTTGGAGTCCGGTTGCATACGGGTGGAGTCATAACACATGGGAAGAATGGCTAGGGAACGGTTCCCAACCTTGGGCAGTTGATAAACCGGGTTCATGGCCGGGGGTCGGAAGCTACGCGAGCATGGCATTCGACGGCAAAAACTTCGTCTTATTCGGCGGATGGCACGAATGGAATAAAAACATGGGCTGGACTTGGCTGTTCGGGTACACTCCGCCTAAGCCGCCAAGCATTAAGTTCATTGACGATCCGTTTCTTATCCAATTCGACCCGCTGCATGTCAACGACACGGTCAACGTCGTTACGGATGTTTATGACGATGGGGCCCGTACGATTGCTTTACGAGGGGTCGAGTACCGCAAGGCAGGGGAGAGCGAATGGACGGATTCCCCATATACCGGCTCCAGCACGGGAGGTATAGGTTCTTTCACGGTTACGCTCTCGGGATTAACCTGGCAGCAGGAGTATGAGGTTCGGGGCTATGCCGCGAATGAACTAGGCAGAAGCTACACCGAGACGAAGACCTTCGTCTTGAATGACGATCCAAGCATGACGCCGCCTTCCGTCGACTACGATCGCGTCGGCGCATCGGTGTTACATGTGAAGGATAGGAAGCGTCTCGTAGCGGTTGGCACGGGAATCACGAATTTGCTTCGAAAGCCTGTAGAGGGGATTCATTACTACCTTGAAGCCGCCAACGGAGGCCAACGATACGAGTTGTCCTACAATGTTTTGAATGGACGGCAGTTGGAGCTGACTTGGGACAAAACACTGCCTGATGGAAGATATGACGTGCTCCTTGAGCATGATTTTTATGAGGATTATTATTTCCGAGGGGAGGACGGGCTGTTATTAACCTCACTCGACTTCTATAAGCCGCGCAACTTTGGCAGAGTCGAGGTGCCGAGCACGTCTTCAGACAATGAAGTGAACAACCTGGTGCTGCAGGGGCCGTTCACGGAAGAACCGGACGCACCGAAGATTTATGTGCTGAATGACCCGTCCGAGATCGTGACGATCAATGAATCGATCTTGTTCAAGGGCAGCCGACTTGTCGTAGATAAGAGCAGCGATTCCGGCAAGTCCACGATCAGCGGCGAGGGTCGCCTCTACGTGAACGGCGGCGGAACCGCGGGAGCGAATTTGTCCTACACGATTCTTGAAGGGCCGTTCACGATGACGTCGGACGACTTCTCGCTCGCCCTGAACGATGGCGCGGCGACGGACTATCTGAATATGGATATGCCCGTGAAGGCGACGGAAGTCATCTTCGTCAAGGACGGCTTGCGCTTGAAGGGCGATCTGGAGATCGGCTTGAAGCTGGGGAATCGGAAGGTTACGGAAACGGTGCCGATCGAGGACCTGTTATTCCGCTACAACCGATTTGAATTGGCCGGCAACTACACGATGGACGATCGGTTTACGATTGGACCGATCGAGGCATTCGATACGAAACTCGCCATCGACAGCCGCTTCCCTTATGTAGGCATTCAAAGCAAGGGGCGTCTGCAAGATACGAATATTACGTTCGACTTGAATATGAAGACCAAGCAGGGCCGTCTTGACGGAATAAGCTTCGGCGTATATCAGAAGGCGAAGCTCGCTTCGACGGGACTTCAAGTCAATTATGTGTTCGGGAACATAGACAATCTGGCGAATCAGACGCAGATTCCGCAGAAGTTTCCAGTCACGGGCTCGGTCAACGATGTGATCGTCCCGCAGCTGAAGCATCCGCAGGCGAACTACAAGTTCAACATGATCGGCACCGATTCGATCGACATGGAGTTGTCCTCCTACGGCTTTAACGCGAGCGGCATCGAGTATTACTACTGGCTGCCCGTGAACGACATGAGCATGCAGACCGTCGTGAACGCTTCGAAGGCAGGACTGAAGGGCTTCTCTTCCCCGGGCTTCACCTCGAAGGGCGACATTAACGTGTTCGAGGTGGTCAAGGGAGCGATCGGCACCGTATCGATGAACGGGAAGAGCATGAACGGCGTCATTAAGGGAACCGTGCACGTGCCGAAGGGAATTCCGCGAATCGGCGGGGCGACGGTGCATAATGTGGTCCTAAGCGTGAACGAATCCGGAATCTTCGGAACGATGCGACATAACGGGGTCGGCGCGAACGTGAAATACACCTTCGCCAACAACACCATCTTGTTCGAGGTCGAAGCCGAACCGCCGAAGAAGAAGTGGTGGGAGAAGGGTCTGGACTTCATGAACAGTGTATCTGACTTCATGGATGCGGCGGAGCCGTGGCTCGAATTAGCGGAAGAGCTGCTGCTGTCGAATGACGGGGGCGGCGACAAGGCTTCCCGGAGTATGGTACGCATCGCGGCAACCGGCGAGATGAAGCGAGCATTCGATCTGAAGCCGATCGGCTTGTCCGTCCAGCCGGAGGATCTCGTGCGCGTGGACGTTGCGGCGCGCATGGCAGACGGGAAGCTCACGACGGTGGATCAGACGCCGCTCCTGACGACGGAGACGAATCCTTCGAATGGACAGACGACTTCGAGCTTTGCCGTCGATCGCACGTTCCCGGCGCTCTTTACTCTTAACGGCGATCAACGGTCCGCGAAGCTGACCGGACCGACGATTCAAGGGCAGAAGCAAGCGGAACCGGAAGTGTATTATGATGCAGCGAACGATATCACGTATCTGCAGGCGACGTTGACGGAGGGAGCTTGGACGCTCGTAACGGAAGGGGACAGCCGAATCGGTATCCACGAGACGTTGTTCGCGAACGAACAGCTTTCGCTCGATGCGGCGGCTGCGTTATGGTCCCGCACGCCGGATCGTTCGGTTACAGCTTTGACGATCGAGGAAAGCGGAGCTTATATGCTGCAGATCGGCGCCGCGCAGGGCGAAGTCATTGTGTATAAGCCGGACGGACGTCCGTACAACTTGCAGACGGCGCAGAACGAGCCGGGTTGGAACGCCTTTTCGGATTCGGACGGGAACTTGTATGTCTTGCTCGATGCAGTCGAGGCGGGTACCTGGATGATCAGTGCGGGCACCGCTCCTTCGGCTGTATTAAACAGCGTACATCCGGAAGCGACGATTCAGGATGCGGCGGATTGGATGCAGCACGGGGAGTATCCTACGGTATTCCAGTTGAAGCGCACGGATAACGGCCAAGCGATCGTCGAGATCTACGGGGCGGATGCGCAGACGCGGTTGTATATGCCGAACGGCGAGCGATATTTGCTTCAGACGGATCCGAATCGACCGGGTATGAATGCAACGTATGACCCGGGTCAACAGAAGTTGACGGTCCTGCTTACCGACGTGAAGCTGGAGGGGCAGTGGAAGGCAGTTGGAAGCAGCTATACAAGTATTGTTGCTTACCAGACAAGCCGGAAATTCAAGTCGGTTAAGCCTTTGCTCATGGAAGGGCGTTACACGAAGTATTTCGAGCTGCCTGAGGACGGGAATTACATGCTGACGGTCAGCGGCGGGAATACGGACACGGTAATTATTGGCCCGGATAACCAATCTTACGCCTTGGACTTTGCCGAGCCGAGCGGCAACGCTTACTTGCAGCCGGCTTCCGATCGCACGGCGGATGCGGGCGCGAACGCCGATCCGCTGGAGCAGACGAAGATCGAGACGCCGCACCCTGTTCTGGACGGAAGGGACACGTTATACGTCTCTCTTCTCGACGCGGCCGCGGGCAAGTGGACGATTCAGAACGCGAAGAAGGTAGACCTGCAAATTCAGAAGCTCATCCCGTTACCTGCCATTAAGGTATCGGCCGGGAACGAGGCGGGGGCGGAGAATCGGATTCGGGCGACCTGGTCGATGGAGCATGCGGATTCGGATGCGACCGTCGCATTGATGCTTACGGATCGCGCAGATCAAGAGATCGGGGAAGTCATTGCAGAAGGCTTGTCCGCTTCGGGAAGCACAACCGTCACGCTTCCAAATTCGATCATGCCAGGGACGTACTATTTATCGGCGGCGGGCGTAAGCGAAGGCGACGCGCCAGTGTACGCAACTGCCGAAGCACCGGTCGTCGTCACGGCTCCGTATGAGCTTAAGGCGCCGGGGACGGTCGAAGCGATCTCCACGGGGAATGGGGAAGCGTCGCTTCGATTCCCGGCAATATCGGGGAATGTGACGACGTACCGAATATGGGTCAACGAAGGAGCGGACGGCGGCGAGGCGTCTCCGATCATGGACCTTGCGCCGCAACCGGAGGCTTGGCAGCAGGCAGTCATTTCCGGTTTGCCGACGGGAGCGACCTATACGTTCTCGGTTTCGGCTATCGGAGAAGCGCAAGGACGTTTCGTATTAAGTCCTCGTTCGCAAGGCGTAACCGCGGAACTCCCGGTGCCGCAGCCGGCTGTGCTTACGGCATCGGTCGTAGCAGAGACGGCCGCGGTGAAAGAGAAGACCTATACCGCCTACGACGGGAATGTAGAAACTCTGGTGCTGACGAACGGGGAGCGGGCCACCCTGCAAGTCGCATCCGATCAGAATGCGTCGCTCACGCTGTCTATCAATGGCCAGCCGTTGGGTAACGGGCAGGTGGCGGCAGGCGCATCGCACTCCTTCGTATTGCAGGATCTGCTAGGCGTCGCGTCGTTGAAAGAACGGGAGTACAATCTGTTGGTGGAAGCCGTGAATGAGCGAGGCGACCGCAGCGCGGAGTATCGCAAGCTGTTCGTCGACCGCACGGGTCCGCTGCTGATCGCGTCCGGCGGCGACGACGAGGACGGCGTTCCCTTACCGCTGAACGGCACGGTCGTTCCCGACGGCAAGGTGTACATCACCGGTCAAACGGACGCCGGCGCCACGCTTACGGTGAACGGCGTACTCGTGCCGCTGGACGATGAAGGACGGTACACGTATTACGCTCCGATCGATTGGGGAACGGAGCCGGATCGTAGCGTGATCGAGATGACGGCGGCAGATACGATCGGGAATAAAACGGAGTATAAGTTCGAGGTGCTGAGAGAAGCGGAAGGCGCGCTTCCGACGTATCCTAGCGATCTAGCCGCGCTTACGGCAGGGAATGCGAAGATGCTTGCAGCGTACGCCTTCGGTACTGCTTCGTACGAGGCAATGGCATACGAGGACAAGGTTCGAGTCTATGCCGTACCGATGGACGATGCTGCGGTCGTGACGGTGAACGGAGCGCGCGTTACCGAAAGCGGATATGCGGAAGTTCAAGTGCCTGCCGCGGGACGTACGGTTCAGGTCCGCGTCCAACCTGTAAGCGGGGCGGGCAAGTCCTATACGCTGCAGCTCCATGCGACAGGCTCGCCGATCGCGGCGCTCAGCGCTTTGGAACTGAAACGCACGGACACGGGCGAGAAGCTTGCTGCGCCGACCTTCATGGGGACGGAAGAAAGCTACACCGTGTACGCTGACCATGAAGTCGGCAGTATCACGGTAACGCCTAGCGCCCTGAAGCAAGGGACGGGCATTAAGGTGCAATCCCTACCGGTACAGGACGGGCAAGCTTCACAGGACATTCCGCTGCAAGTGGGCGAAAATGTGATTTTCGTAGCGGCGACGTCTTCGGACGGGACGGAAACTCGCGAATATCGGATCCATGTATGGCGCGGGGCAAGCGACAATGCGCAATTGAGTCAGCTTGGAGTACCGACGGCGGGTGCGGAGCTCGTCGGCAGCTTCCATCCGGCAACATTGCGTTACCAAGTGTTGGTGCCGTCCGAAGCGGATGCGATCTCCCTTCAGCCGATTGCAGAACATTCGGATGCAGCGATCGAGGTTGCAGGCCAACCGGCGATCAATGGAAGCGCCGTGTCGATTCCGTTCTCGGAGGATGCCAAGACGATCGAAGTCGAGGTCACCGCGCAAGACGGTACGCAGCTCACTTACGCGGTGACCGCTATTCGCCGGCAGGCGTCGCCGGTTCAACCGCCGCTCCTGTCGAATTTGCAGGTGGACACGGTCTTGGATTCCAAGTTTAATCCGTACAAGCTGAAGTACGGCAGCGTCTCCAAGACAACGGGGGCAAGTGTAACCGTGAGGGCGTCTTCCTCCGATCCGGAGGCCATTGTAACGGTAGGGGATGTTTCCTTGAAGGGCGGAGGCTCTTTCACGCCTGTTCTTGAAACTATCGGAAGCCATACCATCCTCGTCCGGGTGGAATCTGCGGATCGTACGACTTCGCAGACGTACTCGGTTGCCGTGGAACGGATACGGAAAGACGATCCGGCCCCGAATAACGTACGGCAAACGGAGATTACGGGCGACACGGGCGGCTGGGTAGATCAGGTGGAAATTATTCGAAGCCGTACCGCAGATGGAAAGACGATCGACACGGTTAGCCTGAGCGCGGAGAAGACGCGCGCGATTCTGAACAAGGCGGCGCAGAACAAAGATCGCATTGCGCGGATCCTCGTGACAGACATTCCGGAACAACCTGCGGATGAGCGAGTGGTAAGCTTGAATGCGGATGTGGTGGCCATGCTTTCCGAAGGCGGGATGTCGATCCAAATCACGCTTCCCGAGGTTCAAATCATGCTGCCGGCCGCCTCGCTGAAAAATATGAGCAAGGATGGCAAGGATGCGTACTTCCGAGTGATTCCGATCAAGGCCGCGGCCGAGCAAAGCGATGTCGCATCGCGTGTGATGTCGGCGGAATTGGTGCGGAACGCAGCGGGGGGGAATCCGATCGCGGTGATCGGGCAACCGGTGAAGATCGAGACGAACTATGCCGACTACGAGACTGAGCTCTTGTTCCCGTTGGATCGCTTGTCGCTTCCGGGTGATCGGCAAGCGGCGGATCGCATCTTATCGAATTTGGCGGTGTATATTGAACACAGCGATGGCGAGAAGGCTCTGAAGCGGGGAGAACTTCGTTACGATGCGGACGGGAAGCTCTTAGGTCTCGCGATCGAAATTAGTAAGTTCAGTACGTTCACGCTCATTCAGACGAATGCGGCGGAGGTGTCGGAAGCGTTGGAGCCATATGTGTCCGGATATCCGGACGGTACGTTCCGCCCGGCGCAGGCCATCACTCGCGCGGAGCTGGCCATGATTCTGCGCCGCACGATGGGAAGCGCGAGCGGCGTGCAGGTTGCAGGGTATCCTGACGTCGCCGAGGGGCATTGGGCGGCGGAAGCCATCGCTCATATGCAGTCTGCGGGACTTATGCTCGGAGATCAGAACGGACGCTTCCGTCCGGACGACGCGGTGACTCGCGCCGAGATGGCAAGTATCGCTGCGAGACTGCTGCCGTCCGCGGCCGAAGACAAAGTTCCGGCCGGCGACTACAGCGATGCGTCGAGCCACTGGGCGTCGGAAGCGATTCGCAGGGCGTCGCGGGCGGGTATCCTTCAGGGCTATCCGGACGGTACCTTCGGACCGGATCGGGAGCTGAATCGCGCGGAAGCCGTGAAGGTGTTGAACGGATTGTTCGAACGTCCGACGGCGAAGGTCCAGTCCTCAAGTTGGCCGGACGTGCCGCTCGGCCATTGGGCGGCGCGGGAGATCGAGTCGGCTTCCGGCCTTGTGCAGATCATGTCCGACGGAACGGTTCGCGTCATGCCGAAATAAGATAAAAACAGAAGAGCAGTCCAATTCGTGTCTGGCGCCACTTGCAGTGGCGCCTTTTTTTATTTATGCAACGGAACGTGTCGGGGCATGACCGCCGGTTCGGCGTTGGCCGATTCCGGCAGTTACAGCGCTTACGTATCATCATAAACCCGAGTAATTGAATCGGGATTATAGGAACGGCGACCGGACAACTGGAGGCTGCGCTTTCCCTGACGGGAGGTCGGCCTCTTTTTAATTACTTAAAGTGGAGAGGGCCGACTTGAGAGCAATTCGGTTCGGGCACGGCAACTTAACGGGACGGCTGGCACGATTTGCGCAAGAGAATCCGTGGGAGGAAGCGGACGATGAACAGACGAACGGTCGTAGGGGAGATGCTCTTCGCGGCGTATTGCCTCTTCGCGGCGTATTGCCTCGTCGCGGGCATCGGCTTATTGGTAAAATAAATACGTCGATATCCCAATAGTCGAAGGAGGCTGTTCATCTGAATTCGGTCATCGAGCAACTGGTCAACCATCGCTCCATTCGTAAATTTACGAGGGAGGACGTGACGGAGGAGCAGCTGCGGCTCATCCTCCAAGCGGCGCAGGCGGCGTCCACGTCGTCGAACATTCAGGCGTACAGCGTGATCGGCGTCAGGAACGAGGGGACGAAGCGCGCGCTGGCCGAAGCGGCCGGCGGGCAAGCGCACGTCGCGGAGTGCCCGCTGTTCCTCGTCTGGTGCGCCGACCTGCATCGCCTGCAGACGGCCGTTCGCCGTCACGAGGCGGTCGACCTCGAGCAGAACGTCGAGACGTTCCTGCTCGGGACGATCGACGCGACGCTCGCCGCGCAGAACGCAGCCGTCGCGTTGGAATCGCTGGGCCTCGGCTTCGTCTATGTCGGCGGCCTTCGCAACGATCCGCGGCGGGTCACGGAACTGTTGGGCTTGCCTCCGCTGGTATACCCGCTCTTCGGCATGTCGATCGGCGTTCCGGACCAACGGCCGGACCTTCGGCCGAGGCTGCCGCTCGAAGCGGTCTACCACCGCGAGACGTATTCGGATCGGGCGTTCGGCGATGCGATCGATCGGTACGACGAGACGACCCGAACCTATTACGCGCGTAGGACGGGCGGCTGGAAGGAGACGTTCTGGTCGAAGGAAATGCACGAGCGGTTCCGAGGCGGCCGGCTGCGCGAGCATCTGCGCGAGTATCTCGAGCGGCAAGGGTTCCGATTTCGGTAAAAAACGAGGCGGCTTGCGGCCCCGGGGGCGATTCGCCCCCGGCGCATTATCATTATCATGATCACAAGACTCTTTCCAACAAACTCCCGGCTTGCCCGGCCGTCTCTCGCGGAGGATACGGCATGCCGTTTCGAATCCACCACTCGATGACGCCGACATACGCCGTCCCGGCGAATTGCAGGATCACCGCGTCGCTTACCCCCGCATTCTTGCCGCTTTCTCTGTCGATCTCGTCTTGAAATCCTCTCACGAAGGAGGCAAGCAGTCTGGTTCGGAACGAGGACGGCGCCCCTTTCGCATCCTTGCTCGCCAACATGGTCGAGAAAAACAAGAAATTTATCTCGAAATATTCGAAAAAAGGGACGAGCGCGTCGCGCCATGCCAGCTCGCACGCCCACTGCTCCATCTCCTCCATCTCATGAAAGTGCGCCTCGATCAGTTTATCCAACAAATCGTATTTGTCCTGGTAGTGGAGGTAAATGGTACCGCGGTTAATGTCCGCCCGGTCGGCGATGTCTTGCATCGTAATGTCGTCGAACGGTTTCTCGGCCATGAGCTCGAGAACGGCTTTCTTTATCGCCTCTTGCGTCTTCGCAATTCTCCGATCCACATTGGTCATCGATATTCACCCTGCCTGACGAGATAATGGGCATAATGGGCGGTCGTGTCGATATTTCAACAGATCGCGCTCGATTAACCATTGAATACTAGCTTATTCCCCTTATCCCTGATCGGTCATCGGCGCTCGTTCGCCGGATCGATGATCGGCGGCATGCGCGAGACGCAGGAGACGCTCGACTTCTGCGGGGAGCACGGCATTACGCCCGAGATCGAGGTCATTGCCGCGAACCGGATCGATGAAGCTTGGGAGCGCGTGCTGGCCTCCGACGTGCGGTATCGATTCGTGATCGATATCGGCACGATGGAGAAGGAGTAGACGAACGGATCGAACGACAGCGGCGGGAACGCGACATCGAAGACTATACGCGGCGCGCGCTGCAGGGAAGTCATCGGTCAACGGAAGAAAAGGTACGGTCTCCTCGGCTTCTAGAGGAAACGGTACCTTTTTTCATTCGCCGAGCTACTTCCGCGTCTTCACGTTCGCTGTCCGGCGCGTCAACATTTTCACGAGCTGCTCTTGCATGTATGACGCGGGTTGGACGTAACCGCCTTCGATCCAATGGAAGATGAGCCCGAGCAGCCCGTGGATCGCGTAGATCAAGGGCAGCTCCGGGTCCAGATCGTCGTCTTCGCGGACGAACTCCTCCCGCATGATCGCCTTCAGCGCCGCGAACATGCGCTCGCGCAGCGCGGGCAGCGCGTCGCTCTTCGTGAAGACGGTATACAGCTTGGAGTGATTCCGTATATGTTCGAAGATTTTGACGGAATTCGCGTGCAGCTCGTTCAAGTCGAGCACGGGAACATGCTCGTAAGGAGCGCGGAACGCTTGAAGCAAGTCGCGAATCACCTCGGAGATCATGTCGTCGAGGAGCGCTTCTTTGTTCGCGTAATTCGCGTAGAACGTCCCCCGGTTATAGTTCGCCTCCTTGACGATGTCGGTGATCGTGACGGAGGCGAACGTTTGTCGGGACATCAGCCGGAGCAGGGCCTCCCGCAAGGCGGCTTTGCTTCGAACGATGCGCGGGTCCGTTTTGCCTGGATTCATGCAAGGAGTCCAACCTTTCCGATTCAGTACTGTACATTTCGGCCCGACTTGTCGGTTACCCGACAACGGCGAGGTTTTTAATGATTGTGGACGATTTCGGCGATTGCGTATACTACAATCAACACTTGTATTGTTAGTATACATGTGTTCATTTTAACACGAAAGCAGGGGCGTACAATGAGACTTTCCGGGAAAGTCGCAGTAGTTACGGGCGCGGCATCGGGCATGGGCAAGTCGATCGCGGAGCTGTTCGCGGCGGAAGGCGCGAAGGTGGTCATTTCGGACCTGAATGTAGAACATGCGAACGCCGTCGCGCAGGGCATCGCGGAGAAGGGCGGCAGCGCTCTAGCGGTACAAGGGAACGTCGCGGTCGAAGCGGACGTGCAGCGGCTGTTCGACGCGGCGGTCGAGACATTCGGCACCGTCGACATCCTGGTCAATAACGCCGGCATTATGGACAACTTCGTCCCCGCGGGGGATCTGACGGACGAGCTGTGGGACCGGGTATTCGCGGTCAATACGACGGGACCGATGCGGACGACGCGGAAGGCGTTGTCGATCTTCGTGCCGAAGCAAGCGGGCGTCATCGTGAACATCGCTTCCGCCGGCGGCCTGTTCGGCTCTCGCGCGGGCGCCGCGTATACGGCGTCCAAGCATGCCGTCGTCGGCCTGACGAAGAGCGTCGGTTATCAATACGCGAAGCTCGGCATCCGCTGCAACGCCATCGCGCCGGGCGGCGTGAAGACGAACATCGGCGCCTCCATGAAGGCGCCGAATGCGTTCGGCGCGGAGCGCGCGATGGCGGGCATGGGGATCAACCCGCGCGTCGGCGAGCCGGAGGAGATCGCGAAGGTCGCGTTGTTCCTGGCCTCCGACGAGTCCAGCTTCGTCAACGGAACGACGGTAACGGCCGACGCGGGTTGGACGGCGTATTGAAGCATATAACGTATATGTAACGCAGATGAGCCGTTGTCGACTGACAACGGCTCGTTCCCGTTTCCTACGGGGTTCAGGGGGACGGATTCGATGCATCGACGGGGGAGCCGGATTCCGCTCGCCGTCAAGAACGGTGATAGAATCGGCTGCTGCGTCATCTCGAATTCATCGATTGACGACGGTACGTGCATAAATTTTCCAACGCAAGGTAACCTAAGCGGGATTGAATCCAAGGAGGGTTATGTTGTGGCGGAAACCAAGGACGGGCAAGCAGGTACCGGTCAAGACGCGGAACGCGAGACGCTGACGACTCGCCAGGGCCATCCCGTGATGGATAACCAAAACATCCGCACGGTAGGCAATCGTGGACCGGCCACGTTGGAAAACTACCATTTCATCGAGAAAATTTCCCACTTCGATCGCGAAGAGGTGCCGGAGCGCGTCGTGCATGCGAGAGGGTCCGGGGCATTCGGCTACTTCGAGACGTACGGGAAGGTCGGCGACGAGCCGGTGGAGAAGTATACGCGCGCGAAAGTGTTTTCGGGCGCCGGGAAGCGAACGCCGTTAATGGTTCGCTTTTCCACCGTGGCGGGGGCGAAGGATTCCCCGGAAACCGCCAGAGACCCGCGCGGATTCGCGGTGAAGATGTATACGGAGGACGGGAACTGGGATTTGGTCGGGAACAACCTGAAAATATTTTTCATCCGCGACGCAATGAAGTTTCCCGATATGATTCACGCATTCAAAGCGGATCCGGCGTCGAACGTGCCGAACCCGCAGCGGATGTTCGACTTCGTATCCCGTACGCCGGAAGCCACGCATATGATTACGTTCTTGTTTTCCCCGTGGGGCATTCCTGCGACGTATCGCCATATGCAGGGTTCCGGCGTCAACACGTACAAGTGGGTCAACGACAAGGGCGAGGCCGTGTTGGTGAAGTACCATTGGGAGCCGAAGCAAGGCATTCGGAACTTAACGCAGGCCGAAGCGAACGCGATCCAAGCGACGAACGTCGGCCATGCGACGCAAGATCTTTACGAGGCGATCGAGCGCGGAGATTATCCGGAGTGGGAGCTCTATGTACAGATCATGGAGGACGGGTACCATCCGGAGTTGGACTTCGATCCGCTCGACGATACGAAGCTGTGGCCGGAGGATCTATTCCCGTGGCGGCCGGTGGGTCGCATGGTGCTCGATCGCAATCCCGTCGATTTCCATGCGGAGATCGAACAAGCCGCGTTCGGTACAGGGGTTCTCGTCGACGGCATGGATTTCTCGGACGACAAGATGCTGCAAGGCCGCACGTTCTCCTACTCGGATACACAGCGTTATCGCGTAGGGGCGAATTATTTGAAGCTGCCCGTGAACGCGCCGAAGGTGCCCGTTCGCACGAACCAACATCGCGGACAGATGGACATTCGCGATCCGAAGGAGTCGGGAATAAGTCCGCATATCAACTATGAACCGTCCCTTATCGGAGGTTACCGGGAAGCGAGCAAGCAGGATCGTCCGCCGCACAACCCGAGATACGACGCGGCGGTCATGAGCGCGCCGATCGATCGTCCGAACGACTACGGCCAAGCGGGCCATACGTATCGAAGCTTGAAGGACTGGGAGCGCGACGAATTGATCAACAACCTGTCGGAGGCGCTCGCCGTATGCGATCCGCGCATCCAAGAAGCGATGATCGGGCATTTCGCGCAGGCGGACGAGGAGTACGGCCGGCGCGTGAGAGAAGGCATCGCGCAGAAGACGAAGCTATTGCAAGACATGAAGCTGGAAATCAAAGTGCCGGGCCGCGAGGCGGGCATTTCGAAATACGGCGAAGGCCGGATGTCGGCGAATCAAGCGGCGAAAGATGCCGTGAAGAAAAGCCATGGAGCCGATCCGTATTAATCCGTGGCAAAAACAGGGCCGTCCCGACCGGGGCGGCCTCATCTTCGTTCCCGGTCCATCGGCGGAAATCGATGGCTCTATTCTCCGGTTTTAATTGGCGGAACGACTCTTGTATACTTATAAGATTCAGACCATACAGAGTCGCCTTCGAGAAGGAGGATGTCATGAAGCCGATTAGGATTATAATGGGCCTATGGAATTCCATACAGAATCGGTTATTTTACTCGATCCTTCTGTTTTTGATCGTTCCGGTGCTGTCGACCTTCTACCTGTTGGACAAGCCGTTGGAAAGCGTCATCGAGCGCAAAATCGGCAGTTCCGCGCAAGACGCGCTCTCCCGAATTAATCTGAACGTCAAGCTGTTTCTCGAAGACATGCTCCGCTCCTCCGTCGAAATCACGATCAACCCGGAGATGATCGAGCTGTTGAAGGACCCGGACGCGTTGACCCCTTACGAAAAGCTAAGACTGAACGACGAAGTGCTGTACCGACCGTTCAGTTCGTATTTTACGAATTCGTACGTAACC
>JAPSKX010000012.1 GCA_031181325.1 Paenibacillus sp. | reverse complement strand
CATCGCGAAGTTGAACGGCGTGCCGGTGACGGTCGTCGGGCATCAGAAGGGCAAGGATACGAAGGATAACATCGCCCGCCACTTCGGCATGCCGCATCCGGAAGGGTTCCGCAAGGCGCTTCGCCTCATGCGGCAGGCGGACAAGTTCGGCCGTCCGATCGTCACGTTCATCGACACGCCGGGAGCGTACCCGGGCGGCGCGGCCGAGGAGCGGGGCCAGTCCGAGGCGATCGCGCGCAACTTGATGGAGATGGCGAGATTCGGCGTGCCGATCGTCTGCGTCGTCATCGGCGAAGGCGGCAGCGGGGGCGCGCTCGCGCTCGGCGTCGGCAACCGCGTGCTCATGCTCGAGAACGCCATCTACTCGGTCAGTTCTCCGAACGCAGCGGCTTCGATACTGTGGAAGGACGCCTCCAAGGCGGACCAAGCGGCCGAAGCGATGCGCATCACCGCGAAGGACATGCTCGATCTCGAGATCGTCGAGACGGTCATCCCCGAGCCGAAGGGCGGCGCGCACCGGGACGTCGCGGAGCAAGCGGCGAGCATCAAGGAAGCCGTCTGGACGCATCTGCAAGAGCTCATGAAGCTGACGCCGGAACAATTGCGCGAGGATCGATATCATAAATTCCGCAAAATTGGAAAGTTTACATATATCCAGCGTTGAGATGCCCACGAAGGACCGCCGGCGTGACGAAACTCACATCCCGGCGTTCTTTGTGCGTTTTAGAATGGCAAGAGGAACCAAGTCGTTCGATTCGCCGGACGGGACAACCCTTCCGGCGTTGTAGATATAGCAGCAATGTGTTGGTAAATAGGGAGGAGCTTAAACCATGCGCAAGACGAAAATCGTATGTACCATCGGCCCCGCATCGGAATCGCCGGAAAACCTGAAGAAGCTGGTGCTCGCCGGCATGAACGTCGCTCGACTGAACTTCTCGCACGGGGACTTCGAGGAGCACGGCGGACGCATCACGAACATTAAGAAAGTTCGCGAGGAGCTCGGCAAGACCGTCTCCATCTTGCTCGATACGAAGGGGCCGGAAATCCGCCTCGGCAAGCTGAAGGAAGAGCCGATCGAGCTGGTGCAAGACGAGACGCTCACGCTGACGACGGAAGAAATCTTGGGCGACAAAACCCGCGTGCCGGTCAGCTACGACCAGCTGCCGCAAGACGTGCACGTCGGCTCGACGATTCTGATCGACGACGGCCTCATCGGTCTGCGCGTCGAAGAGATCAAGGGCAAGGACATCGTCTGCCGCATCGTCAACGGCGGTCAGATCAAGAGCAAGAAGGGCGTCAACGTGCCGGGCGTGCGCATTAATCTGCCGGGCATTACGGAGAAGGACGCGGCGGATATCCGCTTCGGCATCCAGCAAGGCATCGACTTCATCGCGGCTTCGTTCGTCCGCAAGGCGAGCGACGTCATGGAAATTCGCAAGATTCTCGAAGAGCATAACGCGCAGCATATCCAGATCATCTCCAAGATCGAAAATCAAGAAGGCGTGGACAACCTCGCGGAAATTCTGGAGGTGTCCGACGGCTTGATGGTCGCGCGCGGCGACCTCGGCGTGGAAATTCCGGCGGAAGAAGTGCCGCTCGTGCAGAAGCGCATGATCGAGATGTGCAATCGCGCCGGCAAGCCGGTCATCACGGCGACGCAGATGCTCGACTCGATGCAGCGCATGCCGCGCCCGACGCGCGCGGAAGCGAGCGACGTGGCGAACGCGATCTTCGACGGCACGGACGCGACGATGCTGTCCGGGGAGACGGCGGCGGGCAAGTATCCGGTCGAGTCGGTGCAGACGATGGCGCGCATCGCCGAGCGGGCGGAATCCGCGCTCGAGTACCGCGAAATTTTCCTCCGCCAAGCGAACGCGCAGCAGACTAGCGTGACGGAAGCGATCTCGCAGGCGGTCGCCAACTCGGCGCTCGACCTCGACGCGAAAGCGATCATTACGCCGACGGAGACGGGCTATACGGCGCGCATGGTGTCGAAGTACCGGCCGAAGGCGCCGATCGTCGCGGTGACGCCGGACGAGTCCGTGATGCGCCGCTTGAATCTCGTGTTCGGCGTGTTCCCGGTCAAGGGCGAGGAAGCGGGCAATACGGACGAGCTGTTCGAGATGTCCGTGAACGCGGCGCAGCGGAGCGGTCTCGTGCACCACGGCGATCTCGTCGTCATTACGGCGGGCGTGCCGGTCGGCCGTTCGGGCGCGACGAACCTGATTAAGATTCATCAGATCGGCCAGATGATCGCGAAGGGGCAAGGCATCGGCACGCAGAGCGCGAGCGGCAAGGTCGTCGTCGCGCGCAGCGCGAAGGAAGCGATCGAGAAGACGCAGCCGGGCGACATTCTCGTCACGATCTCGACCGATAAGGACTATGTCCCCGCTTTCGAGAAGGCGTCCGCCGTCATCACCGAATCCGGCGGCATCACGTCCCATGCGGCGGTCGTCGCACTCAGCCTCGGCAAGCCGGTCGTCGTCGGCGTGAACGACGCGACGAGCTTGCTGCAAGAAGGCGCGGAAGTTTCCGTCTACGCGGAACTCGGTGTCATATATTCGGGCAAGTCGAACGTACTTTAAGAATAACCCTATCCGTTAAGCGGATGGTTTTCTTGCGAGGGAGCAGGGCGAACGAAGCGCGTTCAGCCTGATCTCGAAATATAGACCGACTCCATTGCACGCTGCTCGGGCGGCGCCGTCCGGCGCCGCTCTTGTTGTCGTTGGAGGACCGGAAGGAGAGCGGAGCATGGCCTGGCATGCGGTGACGGTTCGGGTTCGCTATCAGGAGACGGACGCGATGGGCGTCGTCTACCACGGCAATTATTTGACATGGTTCGAGATCGCGCGCACCGATTGGACGCGGGCGCACGGCTTCGCGTACCGGGACGTCGAGGCGCGGGGGCTGCTGCTGCCTGTGGTCGACGTCGCCATCCAATACAAGCATCCGGCGCGCTACGACGACGAGGTCGTCGTCCGGTGCCGTATCAAGGAGTTCGGCGCGGTGCGGCTGTCGTTCGAATACGAGATCGCGCGCGCGGACGATCCGGACCGCCTCCTCGTGTCGGGTACGTCCACGCATGTGTGGGTCGATCGCGAGTGGAAGCCGGTTCGCCTGAATAAGGCGGCGCCCGACGTCTACGAGGCGTTGTCCCGCGCCGCCGAGAAAGGGGAGTGAAGCCGATGTTTCGATGGATGGTGCTGTCGATGGTCGTCATCCCCGCGCTCGAGATTTGGATTTTGCTCGAGACGGGGCGCCTCATCGGCGGGTGGCAGACGTTCGCGCTTATCGTCGTCATGGGCTTCGTCGGCGCGTACCTCGCGAAGCGGGAAGGCCGCCGCGTACTCGAGTACGCGAGGGGCGAGCTGGCGCGCGGCGTGATCCCGACGTCGTCGATCCTGGACGGCATATGCATTTTCGCCGGAGGCTTGTTGATGCTGACCCCCGGCTTCCTAAGCGACGTGCTCGGCATCGTGTTGGTGTTTCCGGCGACGCGATTCCTGTTCAAGGGGATGCTCCTGAAGTTCATTCAGCGGAAAATCGACAGCGGTCAGTTCCGGTTGTATCGATAATTGTCGAATTTACAAAAGCTTAACACGATCGGAGTCGATGGAAGCGTTACGATGAAAGGGTACAGGATACGGCGCGGAGGGTGGTACGGAGTGACCAAGAAGGACCAAACGGCGCGGGACGTCAGCAATCGGTACGTCAACCGCGATCTCAGCTGGCTGCAGTTCAACCGAAGGGTGCTGGAGGAAGCGCAGGACCCGGATACGCCGCTGCTCGAGCGGGTGAAGTTTTTGTCGATCGTCTCTTCGAACTTCGACGAATTCATGAGCGTGCGGGTAGCGGGCATGATCGATCAAATCAAGGCGGGATATCAGAAGAAGGATTTCTCCGGCTACACGCCTTCCGGCCTCGTGAAGCGCATCATGAAGCGGATGGGCGAGCTCGTGCACGATCAATACAAGACGTATCGCGAACTGATGCGCCTCCTGGCGAAGGAGGGCATCTGTTACGTCACGGAATACGATGACCTGAACGCGACGCAGCGCGCGGCGATGGACCAGTTCTACCACGACATCGTCTTTCCGGTGCTGACGCCGATGGCGGTCGACCAGAGCCGTCCGTTCCCGCTCGTGCATACGCTGGGCGTGTATCTGGCGGTCGTGCTGCGGCGCGAGGGCGACGACGACGAGGAGCCGTACTTCGCGATCGTGCAAGTGCCTTCGATTCTGCAACGCACGGTGGAGCTGCCTCGCCGACAGAACAGCAAGAAGCACGAATTCATCCTTATGGAGACGATCATCAAGCGGCATATTCATTCGTTGTTTACGGGGTACGTCCCGATCGCCGTTCACTCGTTCCGGCTGACGCGCAACGCGGATATGACGCTGAACGAGGAAG
Source organism: Paenibacillus sp. (assembly GCA_031181325.1). Taxonomy (GTDB): domain Bacteria; phylum Bacillota; class Bacilli; order Paenibacillales; family YIM-B00363; genus Paenibacillus_AE. The sequence goes on along the minus strand of JAPSKX010000012.1, from coordinate 47,478 downwards.
GCGCGGAGGACCTGCTGGAGGAGATCGAGAAGGAGCTGCGGAAGCGGCGCTGGGGCTCGCCCGTCCGTCTCGAAATCGAGAAGGGCATGCACCCGTACGCGCTCGAGATGCTGCAGGAGGAGTTCGAGGTCGACGATCACGTCTTCGTGTACGACGGGCCGCTCGACTTGACGTACCTCATGCGGTTCGCGGCGACGTTGCCCGGTTACGACGCATTGCGGTACCCGCCGGTGAAGCCGGTCTACCCGCAGGAGCTCGCCGAAGCGGAGGGCGAGAGCGGACGCGATCTGTTCGCCGCGTTCGCGAAGGGCGACGTGCTCATGTATCACCCGTACGAGTCGTTCGATCCGGTCACCGACTTCGTCACGCAGGCGGCGCACGATCCGAAGGTGCTCGCGATCAAGATGACGTTGTACCGGGTGAGCGGCAACTCGCTGCTCGTGCAGTCGCTCGCGCGCGCGGCGGAGGCCGGCAAGCAGGTGACGGTCGTCGTGGAGCTGAAGGCGCGATTCGACGAGGAGCGCAACATCGCATGGGCGCGCCGGCTCGAGCAGTCGGGCTGCCATGTCGTCTACGGCCTCGTCGGGCTGAAGACGCACGCGAAGCTGCTGCTCGTCGTGCGGCAGGAGGCGACGGGGCTGCGCCGGTACGTGCATGTCGGCACGGGCAACTACAACGACGCGACGGCGAAGCTGTATACGGACGTCGGCTTGTTCACGTCGCACGCCATCATCGGCGAGGACGCGTCGGCGCTGTTCAACGAGATGACGGGCTACTCCGCGCCGCGGGATTGGAAGGCGCTCAGCGTGGCGCCGAACGGGCTGCGCGATCAGCTGTTCCGGCTCATCCGCCGGGAAGCGGACAACGCCCGGGCGGGGAAGCCGGCGCGCATTATCGCGAAGATCAACTCGCTGTCGCATCAGGAAATCATCGACGTGCTGTACGAGGCGAGCCAAGCGGGCGTGAAGATCGACCTGATCGTGCGCGGCGTGTGCAGCTTGCGTCCCGGCGTACCGGGGCTGTCGCAGAACGTGCGCGTCATCTCGATCGTCGATCGGTTCCTCGAGCATTCGCGGGTGTTTTATTTCGAAAACGGGGGGGACCCCGAGGTGTACATCGCCAGCGCGGATTGGATGAGCCGCAACCTGACGCGCCGCATCGAGCTGATGTGCCCGGTGTTCGACCGCAAGATTCGGCAGAGCTTGATCAATCTATTAGAGCTGTCGCTGCGGGATAACGTCAAAGCGAGGGAGCTGCTCCCGAGCGGCGCGTACGCGCGGGTGAAGACCGGCGGACCGCCGCTGCGCAGCCAGTTCGAGTCGCTGAAGATCGGCAAGTGGAAGGTGCGATAATAGTTTATAGGCGGGACCCGTTCGGCCCGGCCGGGCGGGTTTTTGCTTGCGGGCCGGATGGCGGAACGTATCCAGGCCGCATGCAGTCGGGACGGAAGGAGGGGCAGACTTCGTTCCGGCGGCGAAGGCGCACCCGCGTTCGACGTCGTCGGACTGGCTTCGCCGAAGGCGCATCTCCTCGCGAACGAAGTCGACGTGACCGACGACGGCGCTCGGGCGGACGAAGGGGTCGTCCGCTTCTATGCGAACGACCCCTTCGGGAACCGGCTGGAGATTATGGAGCTGCGGTAGGGTCCGACTCGTGCACCTGCAGCGAGAGGCCCCACGACTTGCCGAAGTCCTTCGCGAGCTGCTGCAGCTCGCGGCGCTCGATGTCCCATGCGCGCCGCGACCGAACGCCGAGCCGGAGCTCCCGGCCGATCGCCTGTGCGGTCACGGTCGCGATCGGCTGCGTGCCGCTCCGGTCGAGCGCGGCGGCGATCTGCAGCAGCGCGCCGAGCCGTACGATCAATCCGAAGTCGGACTCCGCGAGCAGGTCGCGATGCGCCGCGAACATCGGCTTCAGGCGCTTCTCGCTCTTGAACGACGCGATCAATGCGCATAAGAGAATCTCGCGATGCGTCAATCCGTCCATGCGCGAATGCGCCATCAAATAATACGTGTGCTTGTGGTAATTGTAATAGTTGATCGAGATGCCGATCCGATACAGCAGCGCGGCCACGTGAAGGTACGTGCCCACGCGCGCGCCATATCCATGCTCTGCGCTCAGATCCGAGAACAGCTTCATCGCGAGCCGTTCGACCTGCAGTACGTGCTTCAGCGAGACGGACGGGTGAAGCGCGAGCAAATTATGCACGCTATGCTCTAAGACGTCGGTAAATTGAGGCGCCTCCGGGCGCAGCGTCTCGTAGAAGATGCCGTCCCGCAGTCCCGATCCGCTGATGACGTAATGCGAGGCGCGGCATTGGCGAAACAAGGTATGGAGTATGAGCAGCCCGGGCACAATAATGTCCGCGCGGTCCTTGGAAAGTCCTTCTATCCGTTTGCGCTGCTCGAGCTTGACGCCCGCGAGCCGAATCAGCCACTCGTCTACGGATTGTTCCGTCATCTGGTAATGATGGGTAATCGGAAGCGAGTACTTGCGATCCCGCTGATCGACCTTACATAACGAGCGGATCGTTCCGCCGAGACCGACGAGAGGCAAGCCCGGGGACGAAGAGATCCAAGGCTCGTCTCGCACGGCGTCCTCGACCATCTGCACGATGGCAAGGGCGCCGGCCTCGTCGACGTCGCCGCCGCGGCCGAACCGCTTCATCGTATTGACGGCGCCGAACGGGAACGACACGCTCTTCACGACGGCGCGTTCGCGGAACAACAGCACTTCCGTGCTGCCGCCGCCGATGTCGACGACGAAGCCGTCCTTGATATCGATGGCGTTGATCATGCCGAGGAAGCCGAGACGGGCTTCCTCCGCCCCCGAGAGCACCTCGACGGCGAGGCCGGTCCGTTCCGTCAGCTCGCGGGCGATCGCGCAGCCGTCGGGGGAGTTGCGGACCGCCGCCGTCGCGACGGCGCGGATGCGCGCCGCGCCGTGATGCTCGCACAGCAGCTGGAATCGGCGCAGCGTGTCGGTGATATATTGCATGTCGCTCTCCGCGATCCGGCCGTCCTTGTCGAGCCGTTCGCTGAGTCGCGCGGATTCTTTCGTTTCGTCGATGACGCGGTAGGCGCCCGCCGGCGTACGTTCGTAGACGACCAAGCGGATCGAGTTGGAGCCGATGTCGATGATGCCGATGCGTTCCATAGATGCGATCCTCCTCGAAATTTCGGTGTGCGGCGGAGCAAACATTAGCAATATTGTAACCGAGTTTGTGCGAGAAGGAAATGTTCGCGAAAAATGCTTTATGATCGTGATAATGAAGTTTTATGCGCCATTTTGTTTCCTTCTTGCGTCAAGTCCGTTATCATGGAAATTAGAGGCTGCATCAGAATTCATGATCTTTCCCGAAAAAAGGAGCGTGTAACCCATGACGGTCACCAAAGGACTCGAAGGCATCGTCGCAACGACATCCTCGGTCAGTTCCATTATAGACGGCGTCCTCACATACCGCGGCTACGACATCGACGACTTGGCGGAGAACGCCACGTACGAAGAAGTCGTCTATCTGCTCTGGAACGGCAAGCTGCCGAACCGCGCGGAGCTGGCCGGATTGTTGCAGGACCTCAGCGACAATGCATCGATCCCGCAGCAAGTGATCGACCTCATCCGCAGCTTCCCGAAGGAAGCGAATTCGATGGCGGCGCTCCGCTCGGCCGTCTCCGCGCTCGCCTTGTTCGACGGCGAAGCGCACGAATTCGACATCGACACGAACAAGCGAATCGCGATTCGCCTTCAGGCGAAGCTGCCGACGATCGTCGCGGCGTTCGCCCGCATCCGACAAGGCCTCGAGCCGGTGGCGCCGAAGGCAGGGGCGAAGGTAGCGGAGAACTTCCTGTATATGCTTACGGGCAAGGAGCCGGACGCGATCGCGATTCGGGCGCTCGACAAGGCGCTCGTGCTGCACGCGGACCACGAGCTGAACGCATCGACGTTCGCCTCCCGCGTTACGGTCGCGACTCTGTCGGACATGTACTCCGGCGTGACGTCGGCGATCGGGGCGCTTCGCGGCCCGCTGCACGGCGGCGCCAACGAAGCGGTTATGGCGATGCTCGAGGATATCGGTTCGATGGATAAGGTGGAAAGCTACGTTCAAGAGAAGCTGGACAAGAAAGAGAAAATCATGGGCTTCGGTCATCGCGTCTATAAGAACGGCGACCCGCGCGCGAAGCATCTGCAGAAGATGTCTTACGAGCTCGGCAAGCTGACGGGCGACATGAAGTGGTATGAGATGTCCATCAAGATCGAGGAGATCGTAACGGAACAGAAGGGGCTGAAGCCGAACGTCGACTTCTACTCCGCTTCCGTATACACCGCCCTCGAGATTCCGCGCGACTTGTTCACGCCGATCTTCGCGATCTCCCGCGTATCGGGCTGGACGGCGCACATTCTCGAGCAATACGAGAACAATCGCCTCATCCGTCCGCGCGCGGAATACGTCGGCCCGACGAATCAGAAAGTCATCCCGATCGAAGAGCGGAAATAAACATTACAGAGTCACACGCGGCGTCATGGCGGCGCGGGCGGGACGTTCGGCGGCGGTACCGGCGAATTTCCCGCTCCGCTTGTGCGCGCGCATCATTTTCTACATTTCAGGAGGAGAACGAACAAAATGGTACAATTCGAACAATACGCCCTTCCGACGCAAGGCGAACGCATCACGATCGACGCGAACGGCAAGCTGAACGTGCCGAACAACCCGATTATCCCGTTCATCGAAGGCGACGGCACGGGTCCGGACATCTGGAACGCGTCCCAGCGCATCCTCGACGCGGCGGTAGAGAAAGCTTACAAAGGCGAGAAGAAAATCGCATGGTACGAAGTGTTCGCCGGCGAGAAGGCGTTCAATACATATAATTCCTGGCTGCCGGCCGATACGCTGACGGCGATCCGCGAGTATATCGTCGCGATTAAAGGTCCGCTCACGACGCCGGTAGGCGGCGGGATCCGTTCCTTGAACGTCGCGCTGCGCCAAGAGCTCGACTTGTACACTTGCCTCCGTCCGGTCCGTTATTTCACGGGCGTTCCGTCGCCGGTGAAGCGTCCGGAGCTCGTCGACATGGTCATCTTCCGCGAAAACACGGAGGACATCTACGCGGGCATCGAGTATCAAGCGGAAAGCGCGGACGTACAGAAGGTCATCGCTTTCCTCCAGAACGAGATGGGCGTGAAGAAAATTCGCTTCCCGGAGACGTCCGGCATCGGCATCAAGCCGGTATCCCGCGAAGGCTCCACGCGCCTCGTGCGCGCGGCGATCGAATACGCGATCAAGCATAAGCGCAAGAGCGTAACGCTCGTGCACAAGGGCAACATCATGAAGTACACGGAAGGCGCGTTCAAGAACTGGGGCTACGAGCTGGCGGAAGCCGAGTTCGGCGACAAGACGTTCACGTGGGCCCAATACGACCGCATTAAGGAAGAGCAAGGCGCCGACGCGGCGAACGCGGCTCAGAAGGCAGCGGAAGCGGCCGGCAAGATCATCGTGAAAGACGCGATCGCGGACATCGCGCTGCAGCAAGTACTGACGCGCCCGACCGACTTCGACGTCATCGCGACGCTCAACCTGAACGGAGACTACCTGTCCGACGCGCTTGCGGCGCAAGTCGGCGGCATCGGCATCGCGCCGGGCGCGAACATCAACTACGTGACGGGTCACGCGATCTTCGAAGCGACGCACGGCACGGCGCCGAAGTACGCCGGCCTCGACGTCGTCAACCCGGGCTCCGTAACGCTCTCCGGCGTCATGATGCTCGAGCACCTCGGGTGGCTGGAAGCGGCCGACCTGATCTACAAGGGCATGGAGAAGACGATCGCCGATAAGACGGTAACGTACGACTTCGCCCGCCTGATGGAAGGCGCGACGGAAGTGAAGACGTCCGAATTCGCGAATTTGCTTATCAAGAACATGGGTTAATCTCATACGCCGGGCGCGTCGAGAACTGCGAAGTTTTCGATGCGCCCGGTTTTTTTATTGAAGTTGGGATTCCTGCATCCAAACTTGCATAAGGGGCGGACAAAGGGGGAGGAGGCGGGCCTGCAGTACTTTCCGAGATGATTACTTCAGCTCAGGGCAGGGCAGGAAGAATCGGATCCGCAGTTTTTTCCGAGCTGATTACTTCAGCTCAGGGCAGGGCAGGAAGAATCGGATCCGCAGTACTTTCCGAGCTGATTACTTCAGCTCAGGGCAGGGCAGGAAGAATCGGATCCGCAGTTCTTTCCGAGTTGATTACTTCAGCTCAGGGCGGGGCAGGAAGGATCGGATCCGCAGTTCTTTCCGAGCTGATTACTTCAGCTCAGGGCGGGGCAGGAAGGAGCGGATCCACAGTTCTTTCCGAGCTGATTTTCCCTGCTCAGGCACAGCGACTTTCGTGATGGGGCTTGTGCTTCCGTGCCGATCGCGACGGCGTGCCGCACCGTATTCAACCCGTTACAAGTTGGCCGCGATTTTCTGACTTGAAGGAATCACGTCGGAAAGACCCAGGCGAAAGAGGTGCGACGTCCATCGCCTGACTTGAAGGAATCACTTCGGAAAGACCTAGACACAAGAGGCACGGCGTCCATCGCCTGACTTGAAGGAATCACGTCGGAAAGACCTAGACACAAGAGGTGCGACGTCCATCGCCTGACTTGAAGGAATCACGTCGGAAAGCTCTCGGAAGTTAAGGTGCCTGCCTTCTGCGCTTGACCGGAACGGAAAAAGAAGGACCGGAGCGCATCGCTCCGGTCCTTCTTCGCCCTACCACTCCGACAGCGAGCCGTCGGCGTTGCGCCAAATCGGATTTCGCCAGCGGTGGCCGACGGCCGCCATCTCGCGCACCTTCTCCTCGTCGACGGAGATGCCGAGTCCGGGGCCGTCCAACCGCCGGACATAGCCGTCTTCGTAAGCGAACACCTTCGGATCGGCAAGATAATCCAATAAATCCGAGCCTTGATTGTAATGAATGCCCAAGCTTTGCTCTTGAATGAAGGCGTTCGGCGTACAGAAGTCGAGCTGGAGCGAGGCGGCGAGCGCGATCGGTCCGAGCGGACAGTGGGGCGCTACCGCGACGTCGTACGCCTCGGCCATGGCGGCGATCTTGCGCGTCTCCCAGATGCCCCCGGCATGGCTCAGGTCGGGCTGGATAATATCGACCGCGCCGCTCGCGAGGACATGCTTGAAGTCCCAGCGCGTAAACATGCGTTCGCCGGTCGCGATCGGCACCGTCGTGATCCGCGCGAGCTCGAGCAGCGCTTCGTTATTTTCCGGCAATACCGGCTCCTCGATGAACATCGGCTTATACGGCTCCAGCTCCTTCATGAGCGCCTTCGCCATCCCTTTATGCACCCGGCCGTGGAAGTCGATGCCGATGCCGACATTGTAGCCGACCGCCTCGCGGACCGCCGCGATGTTCGCGACCGCGTCTTCGAGCTTCGCGTTCGTGTCGATCCATTCCATCTCCGCCGTGCCGTTCATCTTCACGGCCGTGTAGCCGGCAGCGACCTTCTCCCTGGCGGCCTCCGCCGTCTCGGCGGGCTTGTCGCCGCCGATCCAGGCGTAGACGCGCATCTTCTCGCGGACCGCGCCGCCGAGCAGCTCGTAGACCGGAACGCCGAAGCGCTTGCCCTTAATATCCCACAGCGCTTGCTCGATGCCGGAGATCGCGCTCGTCAATATCGGTCCTCCTCGGTAAAAACCGCCGCGGTACATGACCTGCCACAGATCTTCGATATTGCCCGCTTCTTTCCCGATGAAATACTCGCTCAGCTCTTCGACGGCGGTCTTCACCGTCGCCGCGCGCCCTTCGACGATCGGCTCCCCCCATCCGGTCAAGCCGTCGTCCGTCGTCACCTTCAGGAACAACCAACGCGGCGGGACCGTAAACAACTCGATACTGCGAATTTTCATGTGAACGCCTCCCTCTGATTTCTGCGGTATTGCGTCAAGATATCCTCCAGATGCAAGCGCATCTGGAATCTCGCCGCATCCTCGCGCCCTTCGGCGATCGCGTGCGCGATCAACAGATGATGCGAGATCGTCTTCTCGTCCATGCCGTTCCACTTCATCGTCCGCCTGCGGCTGTCGAGCAGCAGATCGGACGCGACCTGCAGCATCTCGCGCAACACCGCGTTGCCGGACGCGGCGGCGATCAACCGGTGAAAATCCAGATCCTCGCGAAGAAAATCGTTCCCGGCCTCCATCTTCTTCCGCATCGCCGCTACATTGTCCAGAATGCTCCGTTTCATCTCGGGGCTGCCGTGCGCCGCGGCAAGCGCCGCCAGCTCCGGCTCGACGACGAGCCGCGCCTCCGTCAGCTGCAGCAATGTTGCGTTCTCGAGCGCGTCGAGCCGCTCGCCCGAAGGCTCCGCCACATGCTGCGCCACATACGTGCCGCGTCCTTGCTCGATGCTCAAGATGCCTTGCTTGCCAAGAATCTTCACCGCTTCGCGGACCGACGATACGCCGGTACCGAATTCCCGCGCGAGCTCCTCGATCGTCGGAATGCGGCTCCCGACGCCCCAATGCCCGCTCGAGATGCGCGACCGAATTCCGTCGTATACCGCTTCATACGCTAATTTTCGCAATCGGGGCCTCCTTCTCCGGGAATTATTCATCATATCTATAATTATATATGGAATAAATCATATGATGATTTTACTATGTTGTTTACCATTGGGCAAGATAGGGTTACTAACCTAGTGCAATCGGACATAACTATTCTGTATAGGAGGGGAACGAACATGGCGATTCGCCGCAATAAAATTACGGTCGTCGGCGCAGGCTTCACGGGCGCGACGACGGCGCTTATGCTCGCGCAGAAGGAGCTCGGGGACGTTGTATTGCTCGACATCCCGCAGCTCGAAAATCCGACGAAAGGCAAGGCGCTCGATATGCTCGAAGCGTCTCCGGTTCAAGGCTTCGACAGCCTCATCGTCGGTACGTCGAGCTACGACGAGGCTGCCGGCTCCGACGTCGTGATCATCACGGCCGGCATCGCGCGGAAGCCCGGCATGAGCCGCGACGACCTCGTCAATACGAACGCGGGCATCGTTCGATCCGTGTGCGAGCAAGTCAAAGCGAAGTGCCCGGACGCCTACGTCATCATCCTGTCCAACCCGGTCGACGCAATGACGTATGTGGCGAACGAGACGCTGGGCTTCCCGAAACATCGCATCATCGGCCAATCCGGCGTGCTCGATTCCGCCCGCTACCGGACGTTCATCGCGCAGGAGCTGAACGTCTCCGTGGAAGATGTCGTCGGCGTCGTGCTCGGCGGCCACGGCGACGATATGGTGCCGCTCGTTCGGTATACGTCCGCAGGCGGCGTGCCGATCGAGAAGCTCCTCCCGAAGCGGCGCATCGACGAAATCGTGCAGCGCACGCGAACGGGCGGCGGCGAAATCGTAAGTCTGCTCGGCAACGGCAGCGCGTATTACGCGCCGGCGGCGTCGCTCGTGCAGATGACGGAGGCGATTCTGAAAGACAAGAAGCGCATTCTTCCGGCGATCGCGCTGCTGCAAGGCGAATACGGGTACGACGACCTGTTCATGGGCGTGCTGACCGTGCTCGGAGCGGGCGGCATCGAGAAGATTATCGAGATCGAGCTGACGCCGGAGGAGAGGGCGGCGCTCGATAAATCCGCGGAATCGGTCCGAAACGTTATTAAAATCGTAAAAGGCTAATCGTTCTTTCCGAACGAAAAAAAAAGGCCGTCCTCACGCCGCGAACGCGCGGCCGGACGGCCTTTCGTTGATTCTGTCGGCTCCTTCTTGGAGAAATATGCATAACATTCCGGAATCAATCCATGCTAATAGCAAGCCGCAGGCCCGTGCGCGTGAAAGGTGCGGGTTCACTCAAGGAGGAAATGAATCGAAATGTCCATACAGCTAGAGAGGGAGGTCCGTACGGCAACGACGGTCGAGCATGGCGCAAGGCTGACGTCGGCCGAAGTCGCGAACCTCTGGACGCAATATACGAACGACACCATAGCGATTTGTTTCGTCACGCACGCCTTGGTCCATGCGAAGGATTCGGAGGTTCGATCGATTCTGGAGTACGCCCTGGACCTGTCGAGGACGCATACCGAAGCGGTTAGGGCATTCTTGGAGAAGGAACAGTACACGGTTCCGATCGGGTTTACGGAAGAAGACGTCATCAACCCGAACGCGCCGGCTTTATTTTCGGACGACTTCCTATTGAACTACTTCTTCGTGATGAGCCTGCTCGGCATGTCGAGCTACGCCGGCGCGCTGACGTCGTCCGCGCGGCAGGATCAACGCGAGTATTTCACCCGGTGCAACGGCGAGTCCATGGAATTGTTCAATCGGATCGTGGACGTCATGGTGCGCAAGGGGCTTTATGTCAGGCCGGCGATCCTGCACGCGCCGCAATCCGTCGACTTCGTGCAAAAGCAAAGCTATCTGGCCGGTTGGTTCGGCAAGGAAAGACCGCTGAACGCAATCGAGATCAGCAGCGTGTTCTATAACATGATCAAGATCGAGCTGAAGACGGCGCTGGAGATGGCGTTCAGCCAGGTCGTGCAATCCGACGATATACGAGCTTATATGCAGCGCGGCGTGAAGCTCTGCCAGTCCCAATACCAAGCGTTGGAGAGGCGTTTGGCCGAGGACGATCTTCCCCCGCCTAGGAAGTGGGAGTCCGAGGTGACGAACGCGACGACGCCCGCGTTTTCGGACAAGCTGATGTTGTTTCATGTCGTGACCTTGATTTCCGCTTCCGCGGCGTTCTACGGAGCCGGTTTATCGGTGTCGCAGCGCAGGGATTTAGCGGTGCAATATGCGAAGCTCATCGCCGAGATGGGGCTGTTCGCCGAAGACGGGGTTAATTTATTGATCGCTAAGGGGTGGATGGAGCAACCGCCGGGCGCGATCGCCCGCGACGCCCTGCTCGAGGCGAAACGATGACGCGTACGAAGGGATATCCGGAGGCGGTTCGCTCGTGAGCGCGTTCGTCGCGAAGGAGACGCACGGCAGCGCTCGGAGCGAACCGGATCGTCTTCGACGCGGATCTCCGGCGGTAAGTACGCGTCGCCGGAGCGGCCGATCCGGACAATGAGTCGTACTCGACGCAGGCGTCTCCGAAAACTCCAACCGTCCGTCCGCCGGTTCGCACCGCTCTCCCTCCTGTCCGCATCGTCGGCATAGTCCGCGACGTCCCGCGCAGCAGCTCCTCGAGCTCCTTCCGTTTCATTACATACGAAAACCTCCTGTCGCAAGCGAGTGATCCCTATGTTCCCATAAAACCGCAGCTTAAAACCGATGGCGATTTATCGGCGGGAGGACCCGGCCGATGGCAAACGCAGTACGGATAAGCTATACTTAACGTTGGAACATTCTTGCAACGGATGGAGGAACCTTGGATGGTAGGCATTGTGTTATTTTTGCATGCGCTCGGGGCGTTGACGGTCGGTTTTTATCTATTGTTGCCCTTCGTGGCGAGCCGGCTCGCCGGCTTGCATCCGCAGTCGCAGCTCGGCTTCGCGCGGGTGCTCTTCAACCTGAACCGCATCGGACAATGGATGCTGGTGGCGCAATTTTTGACGGGCGGATATTTGATCAGTCAATACGATAAGAGCGTGCCGTGGATGATCGTCGTCATCGTCCTGTTCCTCGGAATCGGCGCGATGTCCGGCATGATCGCGGGACCGCTCAAGCGCATTATCGCGCACGGCGGCGAAGGCAAGGCGGCCGCGGCGAAGGACGCCGCCAAGCTGTCGAGGTTCAGCGGGATCGCGACGCTTCTCTTGCTGGCGCTGCTCGTCATGAAGTATTTCGATTTGATCTAACCTCGCGATGGAGAGTCATTTCTTCTCCTACCTGTACCGACTCCGCTACATCGAACGGTGGAGCCTCATGCGCAACACGCATAAGGAGTCGGTCGCCGTTCATTCGTACTATGTAGCTACGCTCGCGCATGTGCTGTGCACGATCGCGAACGAGTCGTTCGGCAAGTCGGTGCCGACGGACCGCGTCGTGTCGATGGCGCTGTTCCACGACGCGACGGAGGTGTTCGTCGGCGACGTGGCCGCGCCGGTGAAGGCGAGCAATCCGGACGTAGCGCGCAGTTTCCGCGCGATCGAGGAGGCGGCCGCCGAAGAAATCGTTCGCATGATTCCGGAACCGCTGCGCGGCGTCTACGCCCCGCTCGTGCAGGGGCACGACGACCCGCTCTACGTCTGGGTGAAGGCGGCCGACCTGCTCGACGCGTACCTTAAGGCGGTATCCGAGCTGACGGCGGGCAATCGGGAATTCGCGGTCGCGAAATCGCAGCTCGAGCGGTCGCTGCGGGGCCTGAACATGCCCGAGGTCGACTATTTCCTGGCGACGATGGCGCCTTCCTTCGAGAAGACGCTCGACGAGATCGTCGCGAACGACTCGTAAGGGCCCGAATCGGCGGGATCGGAACCGCACCTTCCTCTTGAAATGAGGCGGGTGCGGTTCTTTTATTGCCGAACGATGTGATATGATAGAGGCATATCGATAAGATGTTCCGAGGGGAGAACCGTACGACCTATGAAACAATTCGAGCAAAGCGTATACGACCTGATCGTAGAGACTTCCACGAACTTGCCCGCGGACGTGCGCCGCGCCATCAAGGCCGGCGCGCAGCGCGAGAGCGCCGGCACGCGCGCCGCGCTGTCGATGGCCACGATCGCGAACAATATTACGATGGCGGAGACGAACGTGTCCCCGATCTGCCAGGACACCGGCATGCCGACGTTCGTCGTGCACGCGCCGATCGGCGCGAACCAGATCGAGATGAAGAAGGCGATCCGCTCCGCGATCGCGCGCACGACGAAGGACGGCAAGCTGCGGACGAATTCCGTCGATTCGCTGACGGGCGACAATACGGGCGATAACCTCGGTCCCGGCACGCCGGTCATTCACTTCGAGCAATGGGAGCGCGACGACGTCGAGGTGAAGCTGATCCTCAAGGGCGGCGGCTGCGAAAACAAGAACATCCAGTACAGCCTGCCGACGGAGCTGCCCGGCCTCGGCAAGGCGGGCCGCGATCTCGACGGCATTCGCAAGTGCATCATGCACGCGGTGTATCAGGCGCAAGGCCAAGGCTGCAGCGCCGGCTTCATCGGCGTCGGCATCGGCGGCGACCGCACGACGGGCTACGATTTGGCCAAGATGCAGCTGTTCCGCAAGGTCGACGACGTGAACGAACACGAAGACCTCCGCAAGCTGGAGGACTACGTGCTTGAGAACGCCAATAAGCTCGGCATCGGCACGATGGGTTTCGGCGGCGAAGTGACGCTGCTCGGCTGCAAGATCGGCGTGATGAACCGCTTGCCGGCGAGCTATTTCGTCTCCGTCGCGTATAACTGCTGGGCGTTCCGCCGCCAAGGCGTCTTGATCGACGCCGCCACCGGCGAAATCAACGAGTGGATTTACGAGCGCGGCACGGCGCTCGCCATGAGCGAAGAAGAGACGGAAGCGGCGGCGCAAGCGACCGAAGCGCAGTCCGAACGCCGCGAAGTCATGCTGACGACGCCGATTACGGAGGAGCAAGTACGGCAGCTGCGCGTCGGCGACGTCGTCATTCTGAACGGACGCATGTACACGGGACGGGACGCGATTCATAAGCATCTGATGGACCATGACGCGCCGGTCGACCTGAACGGGGCGGCGCTGTATCACTGCGGGCCGGTCATGCTGAAGGACGAGCAAGGGTGGCATGTGAAGGCGGCGGGTCCGACGACGTCGATTCGCGAGGAGCCGTACCAAGGCGACATCATGAAGAAGTTCGGCATCCGCGCGGTCATCGGCAAGGGCGGCATGGGACCGAAGACGCTTAAAGCGCTGCAGGAGCATGGCGGGGTGTACCTGAACGCGATCGGGGGCGCGGCTCAGTATTACGCGGAGACGATTAAAGGCGTCGACGGCGTCGACTTCATGGAATTCGGCATCCCGGAGGCGATGTGGCACTTGAACGTGGAAGGCTTCGCGGCGATCGTCACGATGGACTCGCACGGGAACAGCCTGCACGCGGACGTCGACAAGAGCTCGTTCGAGAAGCTCGAACAGTTCAAGGAACCTGTCTTTAAATAATGCTGAAGTTCCGGCATCGGTTAACGTTGATCTTCATCTTCTTCATCGGCTTGTCGAATATCGCGGCGGGCGTCTTCACGATTACGGTCATGCGTGACTCCCAGATTCACGCGCTCGAAGAAGGTCTCGCGGAGCGGCTGGAGATGTACCTCGCTACGGTGGATTGGGACTATGTATCCGAGCAATCCATCGACGGCGAGATGTTCCGCAAGGAAGCGGCCCGGATGTCCCGCAAGACCGGCGCGCGCGTCACGTTCTTCGCCGCGGACGGGGCCGTCCTCGGCGATTCCGCCGGCGCCGCGGCCGGGGAAGGCGCCGAGCCGCCGCCGGAGATCGAGCGCGCGAAGGGCGGGTCGCCCGGCACGCACGTTCGCCGGGACCCGTCCGGGGAAGGGCAGACGATGTACGTGGCGATGCCGGCGTCGTACGGTTCGGCGGGGGTCGGATATGTCCGGTTCGGGGAAAGCATGCAGCCGCTCGATGCCGAGACGCGGCGCATCGCGGCGTATTTCGGGGCGGGGCTCGTCGTCATTCTGCTCGTTACCGCGCTGATCGCGTACCGGATGTCGCTCAGCCTCACCGGGCCGATCGAGAAGATGACGCGCGTCGCGTACCAGATCACGAACATGAACTATCGCGCGCGGGTATCGATCTCGAACAAGGACGAGATCGGCCAGCTCGGGCATGCGATCAATAAGATGTCCGAGAGCTTGCAATACCAGATGAACCAAATTCAAGAGGACGAGAGTCGTCTGAAGAGCGTGCTCGACAATATGACGAGCGGCGTCCTTATGGTCGACCGGGAAGGGAAGCTGGTCTTGCTTAACCGGTCGGCGGAGGAGTTCCTCGGCTTCTCGTCCGCCGAGCTGCTCGGCCAGCGGTACACGCTCGCGAAGACGCAGCAGGAGCTGACGCGCATGATCGCCGAGTGCTTCCAACGGCGCGAGCCGCTGCGCGGCGAGGTTGTGTTCCACTATCCCGAGGAACGGACGCTGGACATCCATGCCGTGCCGATGACGATCGCCGAAGACGCTTATGCCGGTATCTTGATCGTGCTGCACGACATTACGGCCATCCGGCGGCTCGAGCGAATGCGCAGCGAGTTCGTCGCGAACGTGTCGCATGAGCTGAAGACGCCGATCGCGGCGGTGAAGGGCTTCGCCGAGACGCTGCTCGGCGGGGCGGCGAGCGATCCGGCAACGACGAAGTCGTTCCTGCAGATCATCTACGACGAGAGCGAACGTCTGAACCGGCTGATCGGCGATATTCTCGACTTGTCCAAGATCGAATCCAAACGGGTGCCTCTGCATTACTCGCCGGTGGAGATGAAGACGTTCGTCGAGAACATCTTCCATATGATGTCGCCGGAGGCTAGGAAGAAGGGCATCGCCCTGGAAGCCAGCGTCGGCCAGGACGTCTACATCGAGGCGGACGAGGATCGGCTGAAGCAAATTCTCGTCAACCTGCTGTCGAACGGCATCACGTACTCCCACGACGGCGGCCGGGTGCGCGTCTTCGTGGAACCGATCGTCGATCAAGCGGAACGGCCGGAGGAGTACGAGCGCGTCCGCATTACGGTCCAGGATTTCGGCGTAGGCATCCCGAAGAAGGATGTGCCGCGCATCTTCGAGCGATTCTACCGCGTCGACAAGGCGAGATCGCGCGTGTCCGGCGGAACGGGGTTGGGTCTCAGCATCGTGAAGCATCTCGTCGAGCTGCACAAGGGTACGATCCGAGTAGAAAGCGAGCTCGGGATGGGGACGAGCTTCGTCATCGAGCTGCCGGTGCTGCAGTGAGGCGGGGAATCGTTTTCCAAATCATCTTGCAGTCGATTCCAGCGAACGGGGGGGTTCTATGCCGCACAACATTCTAGTCATCGAGGACGAGCCGACGTTGTCCCGCTTGTTAACGTACAACCTGACGCAGGAAGGGTATGCGGTCGATACGACCGATAACGGAGGCGATGGCTTGCTGGCGGCATCCAGCCGGCGGTACGATCTGATTCTGTTGGATATCATGCTGCCCGGACTAAGCGGATTCGAGGTGCTGACGAAGCTGCGGCAGCAAGGCGACCGCACCCCGATCATTATGCTGACGGCGCGCAATGCGGAGAACGACGTCGTGCAGGGGCTCAAACTCGGGGCCGACGATTACATGACGAAGCCGTTCGGCGTCGCAGAGCTGCTGGCGCGCGTAAGCGCCGTATTGCGGCGGACGCAGCCTTCCGCGGAAGGAGAGTCTGCCGCGCCTGCCGCTGCGCAGGAGAAGGTGATCAGCGCCGGGGACCTCCGCATCTATCCGGAGAAGTACGAGGTTGCGCTGGGGGGAGCGTCGATTCCGCTGCGGCCGAAAGAATTCGAGGTGCTGCTGTACCTGGTGCAGCGGCCGGGCATGGTCGTCACGCGCGACGACTTGATGAACGTCGTCTGGGGCTTCGATTACGTCGGCGGTCAACGCACCGTGGACGTGCACGTCTCCTCGTTGCGCAAGAAGCTGGAGATGAATCAGCAGAGCGTGCAGATCGATTCCATCCGCGGCGTCGGGTATAAGCTCGTCGTCTCCAAGAAATCATAACGACACGCTGCGGCGTTCGCCCTTCCCATAGGGCGGAGGCCGTTTTTTTTTGGGGCTCATGGAGACGGAGAGTATCGAGCTCGAGCGAAGATGACGCGCGTCAACTTGCGTGGAAGGCGCTGCGGTTTTGCGGTACAGTAAAGGGGGAAACCACCTTCCAAGGAGGGCGAGCGAGATGATTCGACGCATGTCGGATGAGGTGTTGCTTCGTGCATATGGAGATTCGCTTAAACACTCGCTTGACAGGGAATTTGTCGAGATGCTCGAACGCGAGCTGAGACGCAGGGGCAAGATCGGCGCGATCGCCGGGGCGGGACGCGCGGCCGAACCGGAAGAGGCGTCCGACGGATAGCGTAGAGGGGTTACGCCGTATGTTCGATAGAGGGAAGTTTTCCACCGGGAAGATCAGCCTTATGATCTTGTTCGGTGGACTTGTTGTTTTTACGGTCGTTATGACGACCGTCGTGCAGTTGGCGGCCGGTTACCGCGCGGAGCAGAAGCTCCTATACGATACAACGCTCGAGCTCAATCAGTCGACCGCGTACAAGACGGCTGCGATGATGGACTCGCTGCTGCGTTCGATGCGGGCGACCTTGCGATACGGAGCTAACGAGGTCGCTCATCATTGGGGAAGCGACGCAGAAATTCAGGATCGGCTCGATCTGCTGCATAACGGCGGCGGAGGGATGTTCAATTCCATCCTCGTCGCGAACGAGCATAACGTGGTTCGAGGGATCGCGCCGATCAGCGTCGGCATCGGGGGGAAGTATCTATATTCGGCGACGCTCGATAACGTGCAGCGGCTGCGGAAGCCGTATTTCTCCGAGCCGTACATGAGCGCGACCGGACGTTTGATCGTGATGATGTCGGAGCCGATCTTCGGCGCGAACGGGGAGTACCTCGGCGTCTTCGTCGGCACCGTGTATTTGCACGAGGCGAACGTCTTCTCTGAGATGTTCGGGAAGGAGTTGTTGTACGAATCGGGTACTTACACCTATATCGTCGACAGGAACGGCAAGCTTGTCTTCCACCCGGCGGCGACGCGTCTCGGCGACGATGTCAGCGCGAATCCCGTCGTTCGCGATCTAATGGAAGGGCGTCATGGGCGTTTGCGCGCCGTCAACACGCTCGGGGTCGAGTTTCTGGCGGGTTACGCGCATGCGGGCGAGAACGGCTGGGGCGTCGTCACGCAGACGCCGCTCGAGTCCGTAGAGAGGGAGCTTCGGGGTCATACCTGGAATCGGCTTGCTTACATCCTCCCGGCATGTATCCTGCTGCTGGTGCTTGCCATCTATCTGGCGCGGCGAATCGCGGCCCCGTTCGTCTATTTGTCCGACATCGCCGGCAGGCTCTCTCGGGGCGAACGCGTCTCGGAGTCGATGCTGATCGGCCGTTGGTATCGGGAGGCGGATGCGCTGAGCGAATCGCTGCGGCTGGCGATCCGCTCCATGCAGCAGCACAATGATCAACTGACGAGCGAAGCGATGACGGATCCGCTTACCGCGCTGCCGAACCGGCGCGCGATGAACGTCGTCTTGGACCGGAAGCTGGAGAGCGGCGAACCGTTCGCGCTGATGGTAATGGATATCGATCGATTCAAGTCGATCAACGATACGTACGGCCATGCCGTCGGCGACGACGTGTTGAGGTTCCTCGCGAAGGTCGCGCAGACGACGTTGCGTCCCGCGGACAGCTGCTTCCGATACGGCGGCGAGGAGTTCGTCTTGCTCCTGGATTCGGTCGACGCGAAGGCGGCGCTGCTCGCGGCGGAGCGGTTGCTTCGGACCCTCGAACGGACGGACGGCCCCGTCGGGCAGCCGATTACGGTGTCGATCGGCGTCGCGGTTTATCCGGCGGCGGGGACGACCGCGGATGCGTTGTTCGAGGCGGCCGACGAAGCGATGTATCGGGCGAAGCAAGAAGGTCGTAACCGGACGGCGCTCGCGAAGCGGCGCGGGTAAAATTGAAAAGCGGAGCCAAGGACGAGCGTCCTTGGCTCCGCTTTTCGCTGTTTCGCGGCAGACGCGCGCGCGTCCGGGCTCGGGAAGGGGAGAGGGTGAAGGTGAAGGAGAATGCTCTTCCGCGTCCTTCTCCTTGCTTTCCCTTCGCTCAGCCGCCAGGCGAGAAGCCTTCTTCCCGCAAATACGCCTCGGCTTCTTCGTACGTCTCGAAGGCCGATTCCAAATGGTTGCCGGAGAATACGTACCAGAGGTCGTCCTCGAACGCGAGCGTGAGCTCTTGACGTTCCGCGTTCGTCCACCGCGCCGGCGTCGCCGCCGCCTTCGCAGCGGAAGCGTCCCCGGCCTTCGGCGCGGGTCCCGGCGGCTTCGGCGCGTCCGCGTCGCCTCCGGCGCCGGGGCGCGCCGACAGCGAGGCGATCGAGGCGGCGATCAACGCCCGCAACTCGTCCTCGTCGGCGTCGCGGATGTTGACGAACCCGCGGTCGTCCGCCGCCGCGCCGGGAACGAGGGCGGCATAGACGAAGCCGTTGCCGTTCGGGTGAAGGTGGTAGCCGACGGTCTTCTTGTCGTAAGCGCTCTGTTCATAATGGAAGTTCACCCGGCCGAGCGATACGTCCTTGCGGACGAGCTCCGGGAAGGATGAGAAGACGGCGAGCTTTCGTTCGAAATCGAGCATGGGTACAGCGCCTCCGCGAACCGAATTTGATCTGATTGCGATTATAGCATACCCTTGAGTCGATACAGAAACTTACATACCGGAGGAAGACGATGAGGAAAGGGAGAATCGCAGGGTTCGTCGCCATATTTCTATTGTTATATAGCTTGCTGCAATGGGGTATCGGCTGGCACGGCGCGCATTGGCTGCGGCAGCTGCTGCCGGGCTCTTCCGCCGCAGCCTTCTGGATTCCGTTCGCCGCGGTCGCGTACGCGTATGTGATCGGACGCCTCTTGTCGATCCGCTTCGACGCAGCGCCGGTCAGGGGCTTGATGCTGGCAGGCGCCTATTGGATGGCGGCGATGTTCTACCTGCTGCTGCTGCTGCCCGTCGCGGACGCCGCCGCATGGCTGCTCGGCCTCGCCGGGATGAAGTCGCCTGCGCTCGCCGTCGGCTGGGGCGTCGTCGTCGCGCTCGTCGGCTTGCTCGCCTACGGCTCTTGGAACGCCTGGCGGCCGATCGCGCGCGACTACCGCATTCGCGTGCGCAAGCCGGCTCCCGCGGGCGGTCCGCCCGCGCTGCGCATCGCCGTCGCGTCCGACCTGCATCTGGGCGCGACGATCGGACGGCGGCATCTGCGGCGGTTCGTGCGCGACGCGAACGCGTTCGAGCCCGATCTTGTTTTGTTGCCAGGCGACTTGATCGACGACGACCTGGCGCCCTTCGTCAAGGCGGGGCTCGCGGAAGAATTCCGCGGGCTCAAGACGCGCCTCGGCGTGTATGCCGTAACCGGCAACCACGACCCGTTCGGCGGACGCGCGGGCGCGGCGTTCGCGGAGGCGATGGCGGCGGCGGGCATTCGCATGCTGATGGACGAGTCGATCGACGTCGGCGGCGAGCTGACGCTCGTCGGGCGGCTCGACCGGTCCGTCGGAAGATTCGGCGGCAAGCGGTTGGAGTTGGCCGCGTTGATGGCGTCCGCGAACCGGGACGTGCCCGTCGTGCTCATGGATCACCAGCCGCTCGGCTTCGCCGAGGCGGAGGCGGCCGGCGTCGATCTGATGTTGTCCGGCCACACGCATCGCGGGCAGCTGGCGCCGAGCCATCTCCTTACGCGGAGGCTGTTCGACCTCGATTGGGGGCACGTCTCTCGCGGCGCTTTCCATGGCATCGTCTCGTCCGGCTTCGGCTTCTGGGGACCGCCGATCCGCATCGGCAGCCGCAGCGAATGGATTCGGATCACGCTCGAGCTGGAGCGATGAAGGACGCCCGAGTCGGACCCCCCGGCTCGGGCATTTACTTTATAAGCCCGACGTCCAACACCTCCTAAAGAAATGTCCGGTCCCCCCAAAAAAACGACATTCTGCCGATGCTCCCCTCCCGGTAACATGGAATCAAGAAAGGCGAGACTTCGCCAACGGCGTCCGCGTTCGGGCGAGCGGCGGGACGAAGGATCGCCGATGCCATCCACATTCGAGGGGGAGTCAGGAAATGAAAAACAAACGCAAGTTCGGCCTATCGGCGGCGGCGCTGGCCGCGGCGCTGGCGTTGTCGGCATGCTCCGGAGGCGGAGGCGCCGGCGGGGACGGCGGCAGCGGCGGCGCAACGGGCGGCGCGTCCTCGTCCGGAGGCGCATCCGGCGGCGGGGGAGGCGGCACGACGGAGATGCTGTTCTGGACGCCGTTCTCCGGCGCGGACGGCGCCTTCATGCAGGAGATGGTGGACAAATACAACGCCTCGCAGGACGCGGTGAAGGTCAACTTCGTCATCCAGCCGAACGGCGAGTATTACAAGATGCTGGACGTGGCGCTCAGCACGGAGAGCGAGCGGCCGGATCTGATGATCATGCACGTGGACCAAATTCCGACGTACGTCAGCAAGGGGCAGCTCGCTCCGATGGAGCCGCTCGCGGACGCCGCCGGCATCGTCAAGGGCGACTACGTCGAAGCGCCGGTCGAGTACTCGACGATCGACGGCAAGTGGTACGGCATTCCGCTCGACATTCACCCGCTCGTCATGTATTACAACAAGGACCTGTTCGAGAAAGCCGGCATCGCCGCGCCGCCGACGAACATGGAAGAGTTCGAAGCGGCCGTGACCAAGCTGACGGACGCGAGCGCGGGCGTGTACGGCTACGTGCTGCCGACGCTATGGCCGCAGCAGTTCATCTTCCCGACGCTCGTCTGGCAGAACGGCGGCGAGCTGTGGAACGGTAGCGACGTCGCCTACAATTCGCCGGAGGCGGTCGAGATGGTCAAGTGGATGCGCAGCCTCGTCGACCGCGGCATCTCCCCGGGCAACGTGCAGCAGGACGGCGAAAACACGCTGTTCCTCCAAGGCAAGAACGCGATTCAATTCAACGGCCCGTGGATGAAGGGGCAGTTCGACGAAGCCGGACTGAATTACGGCCTCGCGCCGATGCCGCAGCTCGGCAAGGCGAAGCAAGCCGTATTCGGCGGCTCGCATAACTTCGTCATCCCGGCGAGCCTTCAGGATCAAGCGAAGATCGACGCGGTCGGCGACTTCCTGAAATACGTCGCGTCGAACTCGATCGAGTGGGCGAAGTCGGGCCAGGCGCTCGCATCGAAGCCGATGCTCGAGAGCGCCGAATTCAAGGCGCTGCCGAACAGCGCGATCGCGGAGAGCTTCCCGCACGTGCAATTCGCGCCGAACGTGCTCAACTGGCCGACGATCTCCGAGCCGATCTGGGGCGAGCTCAGCAGCGCGCTGCTCGGCGAGAAGGACCCGCAGCAAGCGATGGACGACGCGGCCGCGAAGTCGCGGCAAGCGATCGGCAAGTAAGCTCGATACGAGAGGCGGGGGCCTGCGACACAGTCTCCCGTCTTTTTCCCCATCATTCTTCCCTAGAAGGAGGCGGCAAGCTTGCTAAGGTCGTCCTGGCGGTCCCGATTTACCTCGTCCTTGTTCGTGCTGCCGTACACGGCATGCTTTCTGTTGTTCCTGCTGATCCCGATTCTGTACGGCATCTACATCAGTCTCCACGAATTCGAGCTGCTCTCGAAGGAGCATCCGTTCGTCGGGTTCCGGCATTACGCGGACATCTTCACCCCCGGCACGTACTTGAACGCCCTGTTCTTCAACGGCCTCGGCGCTACGCTGCAGTTCGTCGTATACTCCGTGCCGCTCCTCATCGTGCTCGGGCTCGCCTTGGCGCTGCTCGTGAACGCGCTGCCCCGCCGCATCCGGGGGCTGTTCCGCACGTTCTACTTCCTGCCGTACGCGCTGTCCGCGTCGGTGATGGCGGTCATCTGGCTCATGATGTTCGACACGAACGCGGGCTTCATCAACAGCTTCTTAGCCAAGCTCGGCATGGACCCGGCGCCGTGGCTGACGGGCCGGCCGTGGGCGTGGATCGCGCTCGTGCTGGCGACGCTGTGGTGGACCATCGGCTTCAATATGGTCATCTTCATTAACGCGCTCAACGAAGTGCCCGAGGATCACTACGAGGCGGCCGCCATCGACGGCGCGGGCGCGTGGCGCAAGTTCGCGAACATCACGCTGCCCTCGATCCGACCGGTCATGCTCTTCGTCCTGATCACGTCGACGATCGCGTCGTTCAACATCTACGCCCAGCCGTTCCTGCTGACGCGCGGGGGTCCCGGCGACAGCACGAAGGTGCTGCTCATCAACATTCTCGATCAGGCGTTCATTCGCAAGGAGGTCGGCTCCGCGTCGGCGATGGCCGTGCTGATGGCGCTGCTCATCATGGCCGTCTCGGTCGTGCAATACCGGCTGACGTACGGGAAGAAGGAGGGCGCATAAACATGAACTTGACGATGAACAAACTGAGAACCGCCTTGCTCGTCTCGATCGCCTGCGCCGCGGCCGTCGTCTTCCTGCTGCCGCTCGTCTGGATGGTGTCGACCGGCTTCAAGAACGACTTCGAGGCGCTGGCGGGACAGATGAACTTCATCCCGAAGAAGCCTACGATCGAAAACTTCGTCGACGGCCTGACCGGCGAGCTCATGAACGTACCGATCACCCGTTGGATCTTCAACTCGCTGTTCGCGGGCGCCGCGGGCACCGCGATCGTGCTGTGGATCGACTCGATGGCCGCCTTCGCGCTCGCGCGGCTGCCCGACGTGCCGCTGCGCCGCTTCCTGTTCCCGATGTTCGTGGCGTCGCTCATGATTCCCGGCGTGCTCACGTTCCTGCCGATGTATCTCGAATTCAACGCGTTCGGGCTCATCAATACGTATTACGCGCTCGTGCTGCCGTATACCGCGGGGGCGTTCGGCGTCTTCCTGCTGTACCAGTTCTTCGTCTCGTTCCCGAGAGAGATCGAGGAGGCGGCGCGCATCGACGGCGCGAATAAGTGGCATATCTACGCCGGCCTGCTGCTGCCGTCCTCCGTGCCGATCCTGGTGACGCTCGGCATCTTCACGTTCATGGGCGTGTACAACGACTTCGTCTGGCCGCTCTACGCGACGACGTCGCCGGATATGCGCACGATTACGGCGGGGATCGCCATGATGGCGCAAGGCAGTTATACTCAAGCCTATGGCAAGCTGATGGCGATGACGACGATCGCGGCGCTGCCGGTGCTGCTCGTGTTCATTTTCGGACAGCGGTCCTTCGTTCGGGCGATCACGCAATCCGGCATCAAATAAGGGCTTTCGGCAACGAGGAGGATCGGCATGCATCGATGGAGAAGTAAGAAAGCGGTTGCGATATGCGCGGCGGTCGTCGCGATCGCGTTGATCGGAGGAGGAGCGGCGCTCATGCTGCAGAGCAACGACCGGACGCCGGAGATCGCGGCGGATTACGCCGGACACGGCGGCACGTTCAAGAACGCGCTGGCGGACATCGACACGCCGGATCCAAGCGTCGTATACAAAGACGGGTATTACTACATGACGTTCACGCATAACGGCGCGGACGTCATGGTCATGAAGTCGCGCACGCTCGATTTCCGCGGGGCGGAGCGCAAGGTCGTCTGGTATCCGCCGGTCGACACGATGTATTCGGCCAACCTGTGGGCCCCGGAAATCCAATTCATCCGCGGCAACTGGTACATCTACTTCGCCGCCGACAACGGCCTCAACGACAACCATCGCATGTATGCGTTAGAGGCGGACACGGACGACCCGATGGGGTCGTGGACGTTCCGCGGACAGATCGCGGACGAGACGAACAAGTGGGCGATCGACGGGCTCGCGCTCGAGCTCGACGACAAGCTGTATTTCGTCTGGTCGGGCTGGGAGGGCGACGTCAACATCGCGCAGAACACGTATATCGCGCCGATGAGCGATCCGCTGACGATTCAAGGACCTCGGGTGCTGCTGTCGAAGCCCGACCTCGACTGGGAGCGCGCCGGCGGGCCGCCGTACATCAACGAAGGGCAAGCGATTTTGAAAAAGAACGGCCGCACGTTCCTGTTTTATTCCGGGGCGGGCAGCTGGACGCCGTTCTACAGCGTCGGCATGCTGACGCTCGAGCCGGGCGCGGACCCGCTCGTCCCGGAAAACTGGAAGAAGTCCGAGCAGCCGCTCTTGGCGATGAACGACGAGGCGGGCGTGTACGGCCCCGGCCACAACTCGTTCACGACCTCGCCGGACGGGTCGGAGGATTGGATCGTCTATCATGCGACGAGCGGCATCTCCGACGGCTGGAACAACCGGAAGGCGCGCGCGCAGAAGGTGCTGTGGTCGGAGGACGGCATGCCGTCGTTCGGTCCCGCGCTGTCGCTCGATACGGCGATCGAGGCGCCTTCGGGGAGCGGGGTCTTCCGGGCGGAGCATGCGGCGGTCGACGGCGGGGGGATGCTGACGTTCGACGGGATTCCGTCGAGCGTGGAGACGACCGCGCCGCTGCTCGTGCACTACGTCAACGAGACCGGCGCTTCCGTCGCCGCGGCGCTGTCCGCCAACGGGGCCGCCGCCGGCGAGCTCGGGCTGCCGCCGACGACGCCCGGCGCGACGGGCTACGCGTATGCGGGCGTGCCGCTGCGGGAAGGCGCGAACGCGATCGGCATCGCCGCCGGCGGCGACGGCTGGCGCGTCGTCGCGATCGAGCTCCCCCGCTACGAGGCGGAGAACGCCTCCGCGGAGGGCGGCGCCGTCGCCGAGACGAACCCGTTCGCGACCGGCTGGGGCGTCGCGAAGCTGCCCGCGGGCGCGGAAGCGGCGGCGATCCGGATCGCCAACGTACGGGTGCCCGTCTCGGGAACGTATCGGGTCACGGCGTACGTCGCGAACGCGACCGGTTCCGCCGCGAGCGTTCGCCTTCGCGCGAACGGCGGCGGCGCCGTCGCGATCGACGTGCCTGCCGGCGAGCGGAGCCGCTTCGCGCCCGTCGCGGCCGAGCTGAAGCTGGCGGCCGGCGTCAACGAGCTCGTCCTCGAAGGCGCGTCGGCGGCGCTGGCCGTCGACGCGATCGACATCACAAGATAAACAAGGGGGTTCGCCAGTGGATCGTCTCGGGGGAACGAATCGCATCATCGCCGCCGCGCTGCCGGTTCTGCTGCTAGCGCCGCTCTTCGGCTGCGTCGGCTCGAACGAGTCGCTGTCGCCGGAGCCGGCGGCGGTGCGCGCGCCGGCTTATCAATTGGAATACTGGACGCCGTTCAGCGGAGGCGACAACCGATTCATGACCGAGATGGTCGACCGGTTCAACGCGGAGCATCCCGATATCCAGGTGAAGCAGACGAATTCCCGATTGGACGACTACTATCAGCGGCTGCGTACGGCGATTCTGGCGGGGAGCGCGCCGGACGTCGCGATCATTCATACGACGAGTCTGCCGCAATTCGTTCAGAACGGGTACATCGAGGATATTTCCGAAGCGGCGAAGCGAGCCGGCATCGATCCGGGCGGCTTCAATCCGAATATTATGGACGCCGCGACGTACGACGGCCGGCTGTATTCCGTGCCGCTGGACACCCACGCGCTCGTCATGTACTACAACAAGACGCATCTGGCGGCGGCCGGCGCGCTGGCCGCCGCCGGCCGGCCGATCATCGCCGACGGCCCGGAGGGCTTCGAAGCGTTCTTGTCCCGCATCCGGGAGGCGGTTCCTTCCGGGGTGGCGCCCATGGCGCAGCCGAGCACGCGCATCGATTCCGTCTGGCTCTGGTGGAGTCTGTACAACCAGATGGACGGCGGCGGGATGTTCTATACCGCAGACGCGACCGCGGCCGCGATCGACAACCCGAAAGCGCTGCAGGCGTTGGAATTCGTTAACGGCCTCTATGAGAAACGGCTGATCCCGCCGGATATCAACGACGCCTTCAAGCTGTTTTACGACGGGAAGGCGGCGGTGTTGATCACGGGCATGTGGGGGACCGGCGCCTTCGAGAACGCGCCTTCCCTCGACTTCGGCGTCGTGCCGGTGCCGGTGCTGTACGACC
This sequence comes from Paenibacillus sp., assembly GCA_031181325.1. Classification (GTDB taxonomy): domain Bacteria; phylum Bacillota; class Bacilli; order Paenibacillales; family YIM-B00363; genus Paenibacillus_AE. The sequence continues at coordinate 20,855 of JAPSKX010000012.1, read as the reverse complement.
GGCCCGCGGTGTGGGGCGACTCCCATACGCTCGCGATTCCGACGCGGCACGACCTGGAGGACGGGAAGCGGGATGCGATTTTGACGTTCGCCCGCTGGATGGTCGAGCACGGCGAGATGTGGGCGGCGGCCGGTCACGTGCCGAGCCTGACGAAGGTCGCGGAAGGCGAGGCGCTCGGCAGCTTGGAGTACCGCAGCGATTATGCCGCGACGGCCGACTACGTCGCGTATTGGCCTAGGCATGTGAAGCAATGGTCGATGATCGAGGTGCTCATCCGCGAGTTCGAGCGGATGATCTATGGGCGTCAGACGCCGGCCGAGGCGCTGCGGAACGCCGAGACGACGATCGACGCCGAATTGCGGCCATGAGGAGCGCAGGTATGAGGTGGATTCGAACGCGGCTTCGGCGGTTCGCCGACTTGGAGCTCGCCAAGAAGCTGATCGTCGTCAATTGCGTCCTGATCGTCTTGCCGCTCGGCGCGATGGGCTGGTTCGCTTACGGCGGCTTCGAGCGGACGATGGAACGCAACGTCGGCGCTTATCAGCTGCAGACGCTCAAGCAGGTGACGCTCAATATCGACACCTATATGAACGAGCTGAATCGGCTGTCTCTGATGCCGTATCAATATAAAGAAATTATCGACTTCCTAGGATCGGAGCGGGAAGCCGGACAGCCGCTTACGCTGGAGGAGATCGAGCAGCTGAACGGCTTCGTCTCGAAGGTGTTCATTAACGGCCGGGTCGATATTATGGGCGTGTCGCTGTACGGGGAGCGGGGGGCGTCGTACGTCGTCCTGCCGGAAAGTCAATACATTACGTCGTATAAGCTGGACGACGATGCGGAGTGGCTCCATCGGGCCAAAGGGAAGTTCGGCCAGCCGACGTTCATTACGACGCACGAGATTACTTCGACGAGCGGCACCGTCTATCAGGTGTTCTCGATCGCGAGGGAGCTGCGGAGCTTCGATACCGGGTTAACGCTTGGGTACATCGTTATCGACATCGATCCGGCGGCGGTTCGGAACATCTTGTCCCAGGTCAAGCTGGGCGAGCACGAGACGCTGTACATCGCGGATCGCAACGGCGATCTCGTGATCGGCTCGACGCTCGGCGTCGGCGATCCGGCGTCGATCGGCCTCTTGCAAGGGGAGGGGGTGCGTCATCTCGAGGTGCCGAACGTCGGCAGCCTGCTCGTCTCGCACGTCACCTCCGAGGTGACGGGTTGGACGACGGTCAGCGCGGTGCCGGTGCGGGAGCTGATGGCGGACAGCGTCGTCGTGCGCAACTCCCTCGTCTTGATCGGCACCGTGTTCGTCGGTCTCGCGATGGCGCTCTCCGCCTTGTTCGCGTTCGGCGTGACGAAGCCGCTTCGCAAGCTGAGCCGCCTGATGCGCAAGGTCGAGCAGGGCGACCTGCAGGTCGCCTTCCCGGTGGCGGGCGGCGACGAGGTCGGGCGGCTCGGCCACGCCTTCAACACGATGGTATCGAAGCTCAGCGAGCTCGGCTACTTGCTGTACGAGACGGAGCTTCGCGAGAAGGACGCGCAGATCGCGGCGCTGCAGAGCAAGATCAATCCGCATTTTCTATATAACACCCTTGGCTCCATCAGTATGTATGCGGAGCTGGAAGGGAACAAGGAGATCGTGCTCATGTCGAACAGCTTGAGCCGTCTTCTTCGGTATTCGCTGGGCAGCCGCAAGGAGAGGGTCACGCTGCGCGACGAGCTCGAGCACGTGAACGGATACATGACGATTCAGAAGGTGCGATACGACGACCGTATCGACTATGCGTGCGACATCGATCCGTCGGCGCTCGATTGCCGCATGATCCCGCTGCTGCTGCAGCCGATCGTCGAGAACGCGCTGAACCACGGCCTCGACAAAGGGATCGGCGCCGGCCGCATCCGCCTCGGCGGCGGCGAGGCGGACGGCGTGCTGCGGCTGACGCTGGAGGACGACGGGGTCGGCCTTGCGGGCGAGCGGCTCGCGGAGCTGCAAGAACGGCTCCGGTCGGCGCGGGACGTCGGCGGGGCGAGCGGCAACGGGCTGCTGAACGTGCACCGGCGGATTCGACTGCATTTCGGCGAGCCGTACGGGCTTACGTTGGAAAGCATGCCCTTCCAAGGCATGAAGGTCATCATGACGCTGCCGGCGATTCGCGCGACGGATCCGCCGGAGCCGAAGGAGGAAGACGATGCCGAACATCGTGATCGTAGATGACGAAGCGATCTTCCGCAGGGGGCTTCGCGCGATGATCGCTTCGCTGGACCCGGACTTCCATGTCGTCGGGGATGCGAAGGACGGCTACGAGGCGCTCGATCTGCTGCAGGAGCGGCGTCCGGACGTATTGCTGACCGACATTCGCATGCCGCGCATGGACGGACTGCAGCTGCAGAAGATCGCGAGGGAGCGGTTCCCGGACCTCGTCAGCGCGGTCGTAAGCGGTTACGAAGACTTCGCGTACGTGAAGCAGTCGATGCAGTACGGCGCTAAGGACTACCTGATGAAGCCGATCGAACGGGAGGAGCTCGCGAAGCTCTTGGAGCGGCTGAAGGCGGAGGTGCGTTCCGCCGCCGCCGCTCGCAGCCGGGAGGCGCCGGAGCCGAAGGAAGATCAGCGCCGCGCGCGGGAGCATGCGGCGGAGCATCTCGCCGCCGCGCTCATGCGGGGCTCCGTAAGCGAAGAGGACGTTCGCCGGCTCGAGGAGGTCGGCATCCGCTTCAAGGCGCCATGCTTTACATGCATGATCGTGAAGCTCGATAAGCAGTCGATCGGCTCGGAACGGTATCGGCAAGCCGACCCGTCGCTGTTTCAGCTCTATATTCAGCAGTTCGTCCAGGAAATCATCGATCGCCGAGCGACGGGCTTCAGCTTCGTCTTGAACGACTCGGAGGTCGTGGCGCTGCTGAACAGCGAGGACGGCGACGAGGCGATGCGGAAGCTGCTGGAGCTGGCGGAATCGATCCGGCTGCAGATGAAGTCGCTCTCGAACTTGACGGTGACGATCGGGGTCGGGCGGCTCGGGCCCGCCGCCGCGTCGATCGGGAAGGCGTACCGGGAGGCCGAGATCGCGCTGCTGCACCGGCTCGTCGTCGGCGGCGACAAGGTGCTGGCGTACGAACGTACGATGGAAGCCGGCTTGCCTCCGTCCGCGGAGCCGAGGGAGTGGTCGTGGGAATCGCTCGAGCGGGCGATCGCCGACGGCCGCGCGGCCGAGGCGGAGGCGCGGGCGCGGGAGGCGGCCGCCGAGCTGTGCCTGCGGTCGCCGACGCCGCAAAGCGTGCATCGCCATATCTGCAAGCTGGTGATCCGGTGCTACGAGCTGTCGTCCGAATGGGGCGTCGCGAAGGCGTGGCTCGGGGACAAGGACGTCCGCGAGCTGCTGTTCGACGTCTGCTCGATCTCCGCCAGCGACGAACTGACCGAGCTGTGCGGCTCGCTCTTCGGCCGGCTGGCCGGCTGCGTCGCCGCCGCCGGAGCCGACCGGCCGACGGATCCGGTCGCGAAGGCGATTCGCTACATGGAGGCGAACTACGAGAAGCCGATTACGCTCGGCCGCATGGCGGAGATGACGTTCCTGAATCCGGCGTACTTCAGCGCGCTGTTCAAGCAGCGCACCGGCGTCACGTTCGTCGAGCGGCTGACGGCGATCCGCGTCGAGGCGGCGAAGCATCGGCTCGCCGCGACGAACGAATTGGTCGCCGAAGTGGCGGAACGGACCGGCTTTCGCAACGTGCGCCACTTCAACCGCGTGTTCAAGGGCGAGACGGGCATGTCGCCGACGGAGTACCGCGAGCGGACGCGGGCGGGCGCCGGAGGCGGATAAGCGGCTTGGCGCGTCAAGCTCGTCCCGATCGGACAGGGTTGCGCGGGAGACGGATCTGAAATACGGTTTTCGCGTCGTCGGCGCCGAGGAGATGAACGGAGCCTCCGTGCGAGAGTGCGATTTCCTTGACGATCGACAGTCCGATGCCGAGTCCTTCGCCTTGGCGTCCGCCGTCGGCGCGGTAAAATCGTTCGAAGATGCGCTCTCGGTCCTCGGGAGCGACGCCCCGGCCGCGGTCCTCGACCGAAAGGCGCACCTCGTCTTCCTCCGCCTCCAACCGGATCGCGAGGTAACGGCCGTCGGCCTCGTACCGAACGGCATTGTCCATCAAGTTGCGCAAGGCGCGTTCGATCAAGTCCGCATCGATGACGACCTCGATGTCCGCGTCGGGAATATCCGCTTCCGCGTCGAACGCCGCACCGTCCAGCAACAGCATGTAATCCGCCGCGATTTTGCGCGTCAATTCCGATAGATTGTGCGGAGCGGCGCGAAGTTCCATCGTATTCTCTTCGTTGCGGGATGGAAGAGTAACCGAGAAAACCGACGGGCCGAAGCCGCGTCGGTTTTTTCTTTTGTCTCGCGCCGCCGAACGGCGCAATACAACCCCCATCGGTCGGTTGCGTCCTGCGGACGCGTAATATACACTCTACTGGATGGTACAATATTCCTCTTCCTAGAGTAGGAGTGGTAGAAATGAAAAAAAGAATGATCCTTCTGATTTGTTGTATGCTTCTAGCGATGCCGACTACCGTTCTCGGAGCGGCCGAAGAGACGAAAATATCGGTTGCCGTCAACAAGCTGATGGTCGTGGTCAACGACGAGTTCGCCAGCGGCAACAATATTTTGTACAACGGCACGACGTACGTACCGATCCGGAACGTGGCCGATATCCTGGGCGGCTTGACGGTCGATTTCGACGCCGCGAGCGGAACGGTTCGATTTGCGCGCGGCGAAGCGGCGGCGGCGGCGACGGACAACGACGAGCGGGACCCGGAATTCGTCGGCAACATCCGAGTGGCGAAAAACGCGGTGGAGATTTGGGTGGAAGGGAATCGCGTCGAGGCGGATAATCTTGTGTATAAGGGAAGGACGTACGTTCCGCTCCGGGCTCTCTCGAACGCGTTGGGCGTGCCGGTCCACTTCGATCAAGAGACGGAAGCCGTGTATATCGGGGGTTCCGCCATAGAAATGATGTCGATGCCGCCGGCGGCCGCGGGCGATGCGAGGCCGGATCTCGGCGGGTTATCCCATGTCGCGGCGACGGGAGAGATGGCCGGTTGGATGCAGTTGAAGGGCCATCCGTACGAACGGACGACAGCGGTTTACTACAAAGTCGACGGAACGATATTGAGCATCCACTTGCAAAGCATACGCGACCTCGACTTGAATCAAGTCGTGCATTGGGTGGACGATTCCGGGAAACCGCGTTCGAATACGCTTCGGGAGCTGCATACGGTGTTCGGCTTGTTCAGCGAATATACGTCCGATTGGTTGTACGAGAAGTTCGGAGAGCACTACGTCCATTATATCGAGCCTTCGACCATTCATGTGGAAGGCTTGCTAGAAGACTACCTGGATGCAACCGGCCAGATGAAGTCGACTCGATGGGAACCTGCGCCGATCCCGGAGAAGCCGCCCGCGCCGCCGGAGCCGGGGTACGGCACAGCGGATGACGGCTCGACCTTCTTCGAAGTCTATGACCACGAAGGCGAATACCAAGGCAGATTCGACGATACATCGGACATTGTCTACATGACGTCGAGAGTCGAAAAGACGCCTCCGCCGCCTCTTCTTTCGGAGGGATGGATGTCGGAGGAAATCATTCAAGATATTTTCGCCGGCGGCGCTTCTTACGACGACGAAGACAAGACGTTTACGATTCGAACGGGTTATATCAGCGACGAGCCGCTTCTCGTTCTTACGTTCCCGGATCATTGGCATCGAGCGGATGCGCTCGAGACGACCGTGGACGGCATTCGAGTAAAAAAGTATATGCATCCGGATCATTTGGTTACGGAAGAATGGATGACGAAAGCCGACCTCGAGCTCCAAGGCTATGCGCTCTCCATCGAAGGAACGAACGCCGCCGGAGACTGGATCTACTCGATTCGAGGGCCTTATTCCGAAGATCATGCCGGACGTCCGAAGCTTTTCGAGCTTGTAGTCCCCAAGTCTTGGAACGGCAGCAAGGACACCCATGAGATGGCGGCGAACGGGCTCAAAGTCAGACAGGAGGACAAAATCTTGTATTTCAATTCGAAAGATTTGAAATCGCTGGGGATTTTGCCGGAATCGCAAATTCTCGATCGATTTTACTTGTACTTTAACGTGGAGGATTTAATCGCTAAGGGGATTCTTCAATAACGATGGAATACGCGAAAAAGCGGGACCGAGTCGTCGTCGAACGACGGGGTCCCGCTTTGCTTGCTTAATGCGCCACCGTGTTGTACGTCATGATCCAGATCGAGCCGCCGACGACGGTGACGAGGATGACGACGCCGAACAGCAGCGACATCAGGTTCCAACGGGCGTTCTCGCCCTCGCGCAGATGCATGAAGAAGAGCAGCTGAATCGCGAACTGGAGCACGGCCGCCGCCAGGATGACGATCATCGTGACCGTCCGCCCGAGCTCCATGCCGAGCACGGCGACGAGCGGAACGATCGTCAGCGCGATCGATAAGACGAAGCCGATGACGTAGGACTTCAGGGAGCCGTGATTGCCGTGCTCGCCGGCGCCGTGCGCCTCGTGCGAGGCGGAATGCTTATTTGCCGCCATCTTACATCACCCCCATCAGATAGACGACGGTGAAGAGGAAGATCCACACCGCGTCGAGGAAGTGCCAGTACAAGCTGAGCACGTTGACCTTGCGCTCGGTGACCGGCGTAATGCCGCGCTTCTTCAGCTGCAGCATGAGCCCGATCATCCAGACGAGACCGATCGTGACGTGCAAGCCGTGCGCGCCGACGAGCGTGAAGAACGCCGACAGGAACGCGCTCGTCTGCAGCGTCGCGCCTTCGTGCACCATGTGCACGAACTCGTACAGCTCGAGCCCGATGAACGCCGCCCCGAGCGCCGCGGTGACGGCAAGCCACCCGATAAGTCCCTTGAGCTTGCCCTGCTGCATCGACAGCACCGCGAGTCCGCTCGTGAAGCTGCTGGTGAGAAGGATGAACGTGCTCGCGATAACGATCGGGATGTTGAACAGCTCTTCGCCCGTCGGACCGCCGGCCGTGTTGTTCCGCAGCACGACGTACGTCGCGAACAGCGTCGCGAACATGATGACGTCGGTGATCAGGAACAGCCAGAAGCCGAACGTCTTCAGGCCTTCTTGGTCGTGATGCCCATGATCGGCATGGCCGTCATGAGCGCCGTGCGTATGAGTCGATGCCGCCATTACGCCTTCACCCCTCTCAACGCCGCCTCCGTGCGGCGAACCTCATCTACAGGAATATAGTAGTCGGTGTCGTACTGGAACGAACGAACGATCATGCAGATCGCGACGCCGGCCAGACCCGGAATGACGAAGTGCAGCCAGTCGAATACGAAGCCGAAGCCCGCGACGAACCAGAAGAACGACATGACGAACGGAATGCCGGAACGCTTCGGCATATGAATCGGTTCGAGCGCCGGCGTCGGCGCGTCGGGAATGCCCGCGGCGCGTCGCTGCTTCGCTGCCCACCAATCGTCCGTCTCCGTCACTTGCGGCAGCGTCGCGAAGTTGTACTCCGGCGCCGGCGACGGAATCGACCACTCTAACGTGCGGCCGTCCCACGGATCCCCGGTCGTGTCCTTCTGCATGAACTTGATGGAATGCGCGATCTGCCACACTTGGAACAGGAAGCCGATGCCCATCAGGAAGCCGCCGATCGTCGAGACGAGGTTCAGCGGACCCCAGCCCATGTCGAAGTCGTACGTGTACATGCGGCGCGTCATGCCGTCGAGACCCAGGAAGTACTGCGGCATGAAGCAGACGTAGAAGCCGATGTTCCACAGCCAGAACGCCCACTTGCCGAGGCCTTCGTGGAGCTTGAAGCCGAACATCTTCGGCCACCAGTACGCGAGGCCGGCGAAGAAGCCGAACGCCACGCCGCCGATGAGCACCTGATGGAAGTGCGCGATCAAGAAGTAGCTGTTGTGGAACTGGAAGTCGGCCGGCGCGACCGACAGCATGACGCCGGTCATGCCGCCGACGACGAAGCAGGGAATGAACGAGATCGTCCACAGCATCGGCGTCGTAAACTTGATCCGGCCGCGATACAGCGTAAACAGCCAGTTAAAGATTTTCACGCCCGTCGGGATCGCGATAATCATCGTCGTGACGGCGAAGAACGCGTTCACGTTCGCGCCGGAGCCCATCGTGAAGAAGTGATGCGCCCAAGTGAAGAACGAGGCGATACTAATGGACATCAAGGCGAACACCATCGACTTGTAGCCGAACAGCGTCTTCTTCGCGAACGTCGAGACGATCTCCGAGAAGATGCCGAACGCCGGCAGGATAACGATGTACACTTCCGGGTGACCCCACATCCAGATGAGGTTGATGTACATCATCGGATTGCCGCCCGCGTCTAACGTGAAGAAGTGAGCGCCGAAATAACGGTCCATGAACAGCAGGAACAGCGTAATCGTCAGGATCGGGAAGGCGAAGATGATCGTCACGCAGCTTGCCAGCGTCGACCAGGTAAACATCGGCATCTTCATGAGGCCCATGCCCGGCGCGCGCATTTTCAAGATTGTGACAATGAAGTTAATGCCGGTCATAAGCGACCCGATACCGGATATCTGAATGCCCCAAATATAGAAGTTCTGTCCGACGCCCGGACTCGACTCGAGTCCCGACAGCGGCGGATAGGCGAGCCAGCCCGCATCCGGGGAACCCCCGATGACGAACGACATGTTGAACAGCATCGCGCCCCAGAAGAAGAGCCAGAAGCTCAGGGAGTTCAGGAACGGGAACGCGACGTCGCGCGCGCCGATCTGCAGCGGAATGACGATGTTGAACAAGCCGAACATGAGCGGCATCGCCATGAACAGAATCATGATCACGCCGTGCGTCGTGAATATCTGATTATAGTGGTCCCCGTGCAGGAATTCCATACCCGGGAACGCGAGCTGCGTCCGCATGAGCAGGGCGTCGACCCCGCCGCGGAATAACATCAGGATCGAACAGATAACATACATAATGCCGATCCGTTTATGATCGACGGTTGTCAGCCATTCGCGCCAGAGCCAGCCCCATTTTCGGAAAAAGGACAGGACGAACACGATGGCGACCATCGTGAGGCCGATGCTGACCTGGGCGCCGAGGATGAGCGGATCGCCGGTCACGAAAAACTCGGAAGCGAATTCCTTGATGGTTTCCATAGTCGATTCTCCCTTCTTGACTTCGTTAATGGGAAGCGCCGTGCGCGTCATGTCCGTGCTCGGTCGACGACTCGTCGGCGGGCGCTTCGGCGTCGTTCCCGTCCGCGTCCCGCGGCTCGGCCGAAGCGCCGTGGCCGGCGTGCGGGTTGTTGCCGTCGACGACGTATTTCGTCACAATGTCGTAGAACAAGCCTTCCGGAATGCCGGCATACTGATGCACCTGCGCCTTGCCCGGCTGGCGAAGCGTCTCGTAGCCTTCTACCGTGAGCGGCTCGGACTTCGACTTCACGTCCTCGACCCAAGCGTCGAATTCGTCCTGCGGCACCGCCGTGGCGTGGAACGTCATGTCGGCGAAGTGCTCGCCGCTGAAGTTCGCGCCCGAGCCGTAGTACACGCCGGGTTCGTCGGCTTGCAGGTACAGCGTCATCGCCATGCCGCTCATCGTATAAATCTGACCGCCGAGCTGCGGAATCCAGAACGAGTTCATCGGCGCGTCCGACGTCAGCTCGAACCGAATCGGCCGATCTTCGGGAATGTACAAGTAATTGACCGTCGCGATGTCCTGCTCCGGATATTGGAACAGCCACTTCCAGTCCAGCGAGGTGACCTGGATCACGAGCTCCTCCTTCTCCGAGACGATCGGCTTCGAAGGCTCGAGCGCGTGGGTATACCGAACGGTGACGACCGCGAGAATCGCGATGATGACGATCGGAATCGTCCACCAGACGACCTCGAGCTTCGTGCTATGCGACCAATTCGGCTCGTACGGCGCGTCGCTGTCCTTGCGGTCGCGGTAGCGCACGACGATGTAGGCCGTCAGCGCGAGCACCGGGACGAGAATGATGCCGCACAGCAGCATCGTGATGTTGATAAGATCTCTCTGCTCCGCGGCGATCGGTCCCTTCGGATCGAACACCATCGCGTCGCCGCAGCCGGTCAGCAGCGCCGCGGTCAGGAGCAGCATCGCCGGCAGCGCCAAGCCGAGTTTCAAGATACGTGGTTTCATATGCGTCCTCCTTGTGCATGTGACTCATACAGAAAATTGTATTCCGATATCGAAAATGAAGTTGTGACGAATTTCACTGCCTCCCTACTAAAATAACACGTTCCCCCTTCGTTCGAACCCCACTTTGCAAATCCGTCAAATAGTCGCCCCAATTCGTTAAAATAGTGGTCACGAGTTGGACGCAAAGATGCGCACGCACGCAAAAAAGCCCCCAAGATTTATATCTTGGAGGCTCGAAACGCTTGATGGAATCGGATTAGTCGCGGTTGCCGAACAGATGCGGCGCCCGTGCGTGCACGAGATGAATCGCCGTCCGAATGACATAAATGTGAACGCTGCCGACCATAAAGCCGATACCGACCATGAGAGCGGCGTTCTGTTCGCTGAAATGGCCAAGGTTCGAGAGGGAAAGCGCGAGTCCGATGAGCAGCGTCGCCCAGGAGGCGGCGGTCATCCACTTCACGAGCTTCTGCACGCTGCGTTCCGACCCGCCGGAACGGTTGTTAATATAATTGTTGGAGAGCATTCGTCCCACATCCTTGTAAGAGCTTTCTTGTCACTATTGTATCACATCTTTGTCTTAAGTGTTCAAAAAATTTTCACCTTTTCGCCAAAGTTCCGTCACGAGTATAGTATTCCCGCAACAGGTTGGATTACAATGGGGAAACATATCGATCGATTGGGAAAACGAGGGGATTCGACGATGCTATTCGTACGCCGGTTAAATTGGTTCTTCCGCAAACGTTGGCCGTTCTATGCGGCGACGATGCTGCTCATCGCAGGGAACAGCTACATGAACGCCGTGCCGCCGCGGATGGTCGGACAGACGATCGACCGGATGCTGAACGGTACGCTGACCTGGGGCGGTCTGACCTCGACGATCTGGCTGCTGCTCGGCCTCGCCGTCGCGACGTATATCGCCACGTATCTCTGGATCAACGCCCTGTTCGGGAGCTCCGTCCTGCTGAATAAGCAGCTGCGCGACCGACTGCTCGCCCATTGGACGCGGATGCGGCCGTCGTTCTTCCAGCGCAACCGCTCCGGGGAGCTTATGGCGCTCGCGACGAACGACATCGAAGCGGTGAGCAATACGGCCGGCTTCGGCGTCGTGACGATCACGAATACGATCGCGGGCGTCGTGGTCGTCGTCGCGTCGATGATCCTCTATATCGACGTTCGGCTCATGATCGCCGCGCTGCTGCCGATGCCGTTCCTGGCGCTCGCCATCAATAAGCTCGGGAAGCGGATGCGGGCGCATTTCACGGCGGCGCAGCGGGAGTTCGGCGTCATGAACGATCATGTGCTCGAGTCGATCTCGGGCCAGCGCGTGCTGCGGTCCTACGTCCAAGAGGCGCGCGATCTGGAGGCGTTCGATCGGGTGACCCAGAACGTCATGGAGAAAAACATCCGCGTCGCGCAGACGAATTCGCTCTTCATGCCGACCATCTCGGCGATCGCGGGCGTCAGCTTCGCGATCGCGATCGGGTACGGGTCGTATCTCGTCGTGCATAACGCCATTACGCTCGGCGAGATGGTCACCTTCAATATATACCTCGGCCTGCTCGTCTGGCCGATGATCGCTTTCGGCGACTTCATTAATATTTTACAGCGGGGCAATGCGTCCGTGAACCGGATCGAGGAGAGCCTGTCGCAGCAGCCGGACGTAACGGAACCGCTCGATCCGGTCGAGCCGGAGGCGGCGGGAGACGTCGAGTTCCGCGGGCTGACGTTCCGCTACCCCGGGACCGACGTCGATCGGCTCCGCGACATCCGACTCGTCGCCCGGCGCGGCGATACGATCGGCGTCGTCGGCAAGACGGGCGCCGGGAAGAGCACGCTGCTGAAGCAGCTGCTGCGGCAATACCCGGGGCCGTCCGGCGCGGTGACCATATCCGGCGTCTCGATCGACCGCATTCCGCTGGAGCGGCTGCTCGGCTGGATCGGTTACGTGCCGCAGGAGCACATGCTGCTCTCCCGATCGATCCGGGACAATATCGCGCTCGGGAAGCCCGACGCGAGCGAAGCCGAGGTGCTCGAGGCGGCGCGGATGGCGTTCCTAGCCGGCGATCTCGAGCGGATGCCGGCCGGTCTCGGCACGATCGTCGGAGAGAACGGCGTCATGCTGTCGGGCGGTCAGAAGCAGCGGATCGGCATCGCGCGGGCGCTGCTCGTGCGTCCCGAGATTTTGCTCTTGGACGATGCGCTGTCGGCGGTCGACGCGCGAACCGAAGCCGCGATTCTTGACGAGGTGCGGCGGAGCCGGGCCGGGAAGACGACGTTCATCGCGACGCATCGGCTGTCCGCGGTGAAGCATGCGCAGCGCATCGTCGTGTTGGACGAAGGGCGCATCGTCGAAGAAGGGACCCACGAATCGCTGATGCTTCTGGGCGGCTGGTATAAGCGGCAGTACGAGCGGCAGCAGCTGGAGGAAAGCTTGTCGGAGGACGGCGGGAACGAGACGAGCGGGACGAACGGAACGAACGGGACGGACGGGACGGTGGACTCATGATCGAACAAGATATCGTGCGCGAAGGCGCCGTCGCGAAGCGGCTGCTCGGCTATTTGCTGTTGTTCCGCCGCCAAGTCGCCTTCGCTCTGTTCATATTGGTATTGGCCCTCGGGGCCCAACTCGCCGCGCCGATCGTCACGAAGACGATCATCGACGATCACCTGCTCGCGATTCAATTCGACTGGACGGAGCTGCGCCCGGAGGACGTGCCGGAAGGCGTGCGATCGGTGCCGTTCCGAGACATGGCGTACGTACGGAGCGATTGGTTGGGGGACGATCGCGGGATCTCGGCGCCGGGGCCGACCGCCCGGTTCCGCTCCGCCGCGGACGGCGGAGGCTTTACGCTGGACAGTCCGGCGTACGGCGAGGCGACGCTCTCCGGGGCGGAGGTGGCGGCGTTCTACCGACACGACGTCGCGCCGATCGGCTGGCTGGTCGCGCTGATCGTCGCGCTGACGCTCGTCGGCAGCGCGCTGACGTACCTGCAGAGCTTCCTGCTGCAGTCGTCCGCGCAGCGCATCGTGCAGCGCATGCGCATGGACGTGTTCCGGCATCTGCAGCGGCTGCCGATCGCCTTCTTCGATAAAACCCCGGTCGGGCAGATCGTCTCCCGCGTCGCCAACGACACGGAAAACATCAAGGAGCTGTACATCAGCTTCACCGCGACGTTCGTCGTCAGCGGGCTGAACATCGTCGGCGTCTTCGTCGCGCTGCTCTTCCTCGAGTGGCGGCTCGCGCTGCTGTGCGCGCTCATCCTGCCGCTGTTCGGATTGCTGCTCTATTTGCATCTGAAATATTCCAAGAAATACGTGCAGATCGTCCGGGCGAAGCTGGCCGAGATGAACGCGATGCTGAACGAGATGATTCACGTCATGCCGGTCGTGCAGGCGTTCCGCCGCGAGGAGACGATGAAGCGCGAGTTCGGCCGGCTGAACGAGGAGCGGTACCGCAGTCAGGTGACGCAATTCCGGATCTTCGCCTTCTCCGGCCGGAACGTCGTCTACTTCGTCAGCCGGTTGCTGACGGCGTTCATCCTGTGGTATTTCGGCTCGCAGGCGCTCGGCGGCGGCACGGGCGCGGGGGGCGTTATCTCGTTCGGCGCGCTGTACGCGTTCGTCGATTACCTCGGGCGCATCTACGAGCCGATCGTGGGTATCTTCGATCAGATGACGAACGCGCAGCGGGCGTTCGTATCGGCGGAGCGCGTATTCGCGCTCATGGACCGGGAAGGCGAGAAGGAGGACGCTCGAGAGACGTCGTCCGCTCCTCGTCCGGAGGGCCGCGTCGAATTCGAAGACGTGACGTTCGCGTACGTGCCGGGCGAGAACGTGCTGAAGGGCATCTCCTTCGAAGCGAAGCGGGGCGAGACGATCGCGCTCGTCGGCCATACCGGCTCGGGGAAGAGCTCGATTATGAACTTGCTGTTAGGCTTCTATGAGCCTAACAGCGGGACGATCCGCATCGACGGGGTCGACATCCGGACGATGTCGAAGCAGGCGCTGCGCCGACATATGGGCATTGTGCTGCAGGACCCGTTCCTGTTCACGGGCGACGTCAAATTCAACGTCTCGCTCTACAACGAGAGCATCGACGAGCAGGCCGCCCGCCGGGCGCTGGCGGAGGTCGGCGCCGGTCCGTTCGTCGACCGCCTCGCGAACGGACTCGCCGAGCCGGTCGTCGAGCGGGGCAGCACGATGTCCGCCGGGGAGCGGCAGCTCGTCTCCTTCGCGCGGGCGCTCGCGTACGACCCGGCGATCCTCATCCTGGACGAAGCGACGGCCAGCATCGACAGCGAAACCGAGCAAGTCATCCAGCACGCGCTGGACGTGCTTCGCCACGGGCGAACGACGTTCGTGATCGCGCATCGGCTGTCCACGATTAAGGGCGCGGACCGCATCTTGGTGCTGAACCGCGGCGTCGTCGAGGAACGCGGCACGCACGACGAGCTGATGGCGCTGCGGGGACGGTATTACCGGATGTACTTGCTGCAGAACGCGGAGCGTCCCGTCGGGGCGGGGTGACAGCGATTCGGAACCGTCGGTATGTGCCTTCAAGAAGCCTACTCGCAAAACGAAGCTTACTCGCGGAACGTGCGGGTAAGCTTTTTCGATTGCACTCTGGCGGTCGACGCGGGCGTAGAATTGCAACGGACATTGTTGAAGCGCAAGTGATCCATCCGCGGCGGCATCGGCGGGGCGGAGGCAATGAAGTGCTGGCTTCGTGGGGTCCCTGCACTCCGGACACACAAAACTATTGACGCTGCCGGGCGCCTCTGGAGGCGTTCGAAGCGCGAAATCGCGCTTATATGAGGAGGAGTCCGCCTAAGGCGGCGCGCGAAGCGCGAATTCGCGCTTATATGCGGAGGAGTTCGCCTAAGGCGGCGCGCGAAGCGCGAATTCGCGCTTATATGCAGGGGAATCCGCCTATGGAGGCGCGCGAAGCGCGAATTCGCGCTTATATGCGGAGGAATCCGCCTATTGCGGCGTTCGAAGCGCGAAATCGTGCTTATATGCGGGGGAGTCCGCCTAAGGCGGCGCGCGAAGCGCGAAATCGCGCTTATATGCGGAGGAATCCGCCTCTGGAGGCGCGCGAAGCGCGAAATCGCGCTTATATGTGGGGGAATCCGCCTAAAGAGGCGCGCGAAGCGCGGATTCGCGCTTACTCGACGACGAGGAACGGCGCCGCGAGCGTCGCTTCGAGCTCTGTGCCCTCGGCGCCGAAGCGTTTGACCGCGCGGTACTGACCCGGAGGGAGACGCTCGGCGAGGACGAGCTTCTCGTCGTACGTTCCGCCCGGCGACAGCATGACGCCGAGCGCGGCGACGGCGACGTCGAACCGGAGCGCCCGCCAAGCGCCGCCCTCGTAAACCTCGAGCGTATAATCCAAACCGAAGCCTAACGTGGTCGGTCCGAAGTTTTCCAAATACAGAGTCACCGGTTCCTTCGTATGGTATGTTTCCTTGTCCGTATACAGCCTTGCGTTCAATTGCCGTTCCGGCACTTCGATGAGCGAGAGCAGCGTGTCTTCCGCCTCGCCGCGATCGTTCAGCGCCTCCGCGCTGATCAGGTACAACGCGCCTTCCTTCTCCGGCAGCGCGGCGCGGAATTCGGTGCTCGTCGTCGTCTCTTCTTTCACGACGGCGACGATGTCCAGCGCCGCGTTGCGTTCGGTAAGTCGGTAGCGGTACTTCAAGCTGTCGCGGACGGCTCGATCCAATCGGACGAACGCTTCTTCGCCCGGCTGCATCTTGCCGGCCGAGACGGCGAAGCCGGTCTCGAACCGCTTATTCGTACGTTTCGCATACCCGGTCTTCTCCGCGAGGTCTTTTTTGAAGCCCGGGGCCAGCTCGTACGCCGGCCGGCGTACGACAGAAATATCGCCGACGACGCTCGGCACGTCTTGGAGTTCGGACGGCGTCGCCGTCCGCTCCGGCTGCAGAGCCGGCGAACAACAACCTTGCGCGATCACGAGCAGCCAGAGGAACAAGAACCTCTTCAACAGAACATCCCCCCCCCTATTATCGACGGGAATACCAGGGAAAAGGATGCATTTCGTCGAGCGGTTAACTGAGCAAAATGCGCTTCCCGTACTCGAGATGCTCCTCCATGCGCGCCGCCGCTTCGACGCCGCGCCCTTCGCGGATCAGCTCGAAGATGCGCCGATGATCGTCGTAGGACGAGCGGATCCGGTTGAGGTCCTTGCGCAGGACGCGAAGCGCCATGCGGTACAGCATATCCTGCAGCCGCTCCATCGTGCGGGCGATCTCCGAATTGTCGTACACGTCGGCGAGCTTCTTGTGGAACGCGGTGTCCGCTTCCGTGAAGCGCGCGTGATCGTTCGCCTCGACGCACGCCCGCTGCTCGCGGAGGTTGTCCTCGAACCAAGCGAGATCCGCCTCGTTCCAGGCGCGCGCCGCCAGCCGTTTCGCGATATGCCCTTCGATCGCGACGCGGAAATCGAAAAATTCGATCACCTGCGTCAGCGAAACTTCCGTTACGACAAGCCCTTTGTTGGGCGTATACTTCGCAAGCCCTTCGACGTCGAGCCGTTCGAGCGCGGATCGGATCGGCGTCCGGCTCATGCCGAGCATCTCGACGAGCATGCGCTCCGTGAGGAAGTCGCCGGGCTTCAGCTCCCCCGTCAAGATCGACTTCCGCAGCTCGATATAAGCTTTCTCCTTCAGTGTTACCGCCGTCATGCTCGCAACGCTCCTCTAGGTCCGAAAATCAGGCAATCCCTTTAAATAATCCATGCTTACGCGAAACCATTCCCGTTCCAAGGCGACCGTCTCTTCGACGGTGCCGCGATACGGCGGCCACAGCTCGAGAATCGCATTCGGACGGCGGCCGGAGGCGCGAACCGTCTCCAGCAGCGCCGGTATATCCAATTTACCAGATCCGGCGGGCGTTCCCAAGACCACGAAGCCCATCTGGTGGTCGACGCGCGTAATATCGAAGTCCTTGATGTGCAGATTGACGAGGTAGGGCGTCAGGTCCGCGATGACCTGGGCGGGCGCGTCGAGCGCGCTGAACGAATTGACGGTGTCGAGACAGCAGCCGAGCATCGGGCTCGCGACGTCGTCGAACAACCGCGTCAGCTGCTTCGTCGTGTGCAGGCCGTGGTTTTCGAGCGCGATCGCGATGCCGGCAGCCTCGTATTCGGGCAGCGCCTCGGACAGCTGCGCCCGCGCGAGGTCGAGATCCGGCGTCGTCGCGAGCGTGCGGACGAACGGAGAGCCGAGCTCTCGGGCGATCGCGAGGTAGTCGCGCAGCAGCGCCGGCTCGGTGCCGCGAGTGCCGACCTCGAGGGAGACGCCGGCCGCGGCGGCCTCGCGCTTCAGCCGCCCCAACTCGGCCGTCGGCCAGCGGTGCAGCGGGACGTTATCCGCGAGCTGCACGAGCGACAGGCCGTTCTCCGCGGCGATGCGAACGAGATCGAAAGCGGTGAGGGGGGACGCGGGCGCGCCGTAAGCGGGTACGCCGATCGACCAAGCGAACGTGTAGCTGCCGATGCCGAGCTTCATAGCATTGTTCCTCCGGTGGGTTGAAGATGGTAACAAAATTATCGTGCGCGTCGATTGAAAAGTCAATACATATTGTATACAATCTGTACATAATACTTCGTTACACCTATTCCTAAGGAGGATGCAATCATGACGAGCATTGCCTTGATCGGCGCAGGCGGCAAGATGGGCGGCCGCATTACGAACAACCTAATGAAGGGGTCGAATCCCGTCTATTACGTGGAAATCAGCGAACGCGGGCTGCAAAACCTCGCGGACCGCGGGCTGTCCGCGACGCCGCAGGACGAGGCCGTCGCGAACGCGGACGTGATCATCCTGGCGATCCCGGACGTCGCGATCGGCAAGGTGTCGGAGAGCATCGTGCCGTCGATGAAGCCCGGCGCGATGCTGATGGTGCTCGACCCGGCCGCGGCGTACCTCGGCAAGCTGCCGAAGCGCGAGGACGTGACGTACTTCGTGACCCATCCGTGCCATCCGCCGGTATTTAACGACGAGACGACGCCGGAGGCCAAGCGGGACTTCTTCGGCGGCGTGGCGGCGAAGCAAGCGATCGTGTGCGCGCTCATGCAAGGCCCGGAAGCGGACTACGCCGTCGGCGAGGCGGTGGCGCAGGCGATGTACGCCCCGATCCTGCGCGCGCATCGCATTACGGTCGAGCAGATGGCGATGCTCGAGCCTACGATGGCGGAGACGATCGGATCGATGATGGTGACGGTGCTCGGCGAGGCGATGGACGAGGCGGTGAAGCGCGGCGTACCGTACGAGGCGGCGAAGGATTTCATGCTCGGTCATATTAACGTGCAGCTCGCGATCGTGTTCGAGAAGACGAATCCGTTCTCCGACGCTTGCCTGATCGCGATCGAGTACGGCAAGAAGGCGATGCTGAAGGACAATTGGAAGGACTTGTACAACCCGGATAAGGTGTACGATCAGATCGACGTGATGCTGCATCCGGAGAAGCTGCCGGCGAAGATAGAAGAACTCTAAGAAGAAGGAGAAGGAACCCATGGCGAAAATGTGGAAGGTCGGCCTCGTCGGCACCGGCTACTGGTCGGAGAAGCATCTGAAAGCGTGGAGCCGGATCCCGAACGTCGAAATCGCCGCGCTTCTCAACCGCAGCCGGCCGAAGCTCGAAGAGAAGGCGGCGGAATTCGGCGTGCCGGCGAATCGGTTATATGGTACGATCGAGGAGATGCTGCAAGACGCCGATATCGACATCGTCGACATCGTGACGGGGCCCGAGACGCATCTCGAGTTCGTGACGAAGGCGGCTGCGGCCGGCAAGCACATCATGTGCCAGAAGCCGTTCGCGCCGACGCTCGAGGACGCGGAACGGATGGTCGCCGCGGCCAACGAAGCGGGCGTGCGGCTGATGGTGACGGAAAACTGGCGCTGGCTCATGCCGTTCCAGCTCATCAAGCGCGCGTTGAACGAAGGCGCGATCGGCAAGGTGAAGGCGGCGCGATACATTCACACGGATTATTACACGCCGCGCATGGCGCCGGGCGTGGCGCTGCCGCAGCCGTTCTTCCGGGAGATGCCGCGGCTGTTGTTTTACGAGATGGGCGTCCATTGGTTCGATACGTGGCGGTTCCTGTTCGGCACGCCGAAGCGGCTGTACGCGGAGACGGCGACGATCAGTCCGCATATCGTCGGCGACGATTCGGGCATCGTCACGCTCGGGTACGACGACTTCTACGGCTTCCTCGACATGAGCTGGGCGACGCGCCAGAAGCTCGACCGGCCGCTCGGCGACACCGTGCAGGCCGTGCATCTGGAGCAGATGGCGATCGACGGCGAGAACGGCACGATCAAGATGTATACGGACGGCCGCATTACGGTCGTCAGCCGGGACGGCGCCGAGGAGCGCGTCTTGGCGGAGACGACGACGCTCGACCATGAGGAGAGCCACTTCCGGCTGCAGTCGCATTTCATCGACTGCTTGTCATCCGGCGCCGCGTTCCAGACGAGCGGCGAAGACAACCTCGTCACGCTGCGCATGACGTTCGGCGCGTACGAGAGCGCGGCGACGCATCGGGCGATCTTTTTCGAATGAACGGGGGCTGGTCGCTATGTTGAGGCAAGAGCTTCGCGCCGGGCCGATTACGGCGGTGCTGGAGGACGGCACGCTGCGCTGGATCCGGGTCGGCGGCGCCGAGGTCGTCCGGCAGGTGTACGTCGCCGTGCGCGATCGGAACTGGGGCACGGTGCTGCCGACGTTCGCCGTCTGCGACGTGCGGCAGGAGGCGGACGCGTTCTTCGAGGTGCGCCTCGCGGCCGAGGCGGTGCGGGACGAGATCGATTACGCCTGGGAAGGCGTCGTGACGGGAACGGCCGACGGCGTCGTCACGTTCCGGATGCGGGGGGAGGCGCGGTCCGATTTCTTGCGGAACCGGATCGGCTTCTGCGTGCTGCATCCCGACAGTCTCGCCGGCGAGCGGGTCGCCGTCGAGACGGAGGACGCCGGCGAGGTCGAGGGCGTCTTCCCGGCGCGCATCTCGCCGCATCAGCCGTTCTTCGCCATTCGAGCGCTTCGGCACGGGGTGCCGGGCGTCGAGGGCGCCTCCGTCGAGATCGCCTTCGAGGGCGATCTGTTCGAGATGGAGGACCAGCGCAACTGGACCGACGCCTCGTTCAAGACGTATTGCACGCCGCTGTCGCGTCCGTTCCCGGCGCAGGTGCGTCGCGGCGACGTCGTGGAGCAGGCGGTGACGATCCGCGCGTCCGGAGCGGCTGCGGCGGCGAACGTCGGCGCTCGCGGCGGAGCCGGCGCGGAGCCGGTCCGCCTGCGCGCGGAACGCCGGGCCGTGGGCGCGCTGCCGCCGCTGGGGCTGCTATACGACGCCGCGGCGGACGGCGGAATCGGGAACGAAGCGGCGGCGCTGTTGAAAGCGCTGCCGCTGTCGTTCCTGTACGCGGCCGTGCCGCTCGACGACGAGGCGGGTTGGGCGGCGGCGTTGGACGGCGCCGCCGCCGCGGCTCGCGCGCTGGAGCTGCCGCTC
Source organism: Paenibacillus sp. (assembly GCA_031181325.1). Classification (GTDB taxonomy): domain Bacteria; phylum Bacillota; class Bacilli; order Paenibacillales; family YIM-B00363; genus Paenibacillus_AE. The sequence goes on along the minus strand of JAPSKX010000012.1, from coordinate 126 downwards.
GCCGACGCGGCGGCCGCCGCGGCCGACGCCGCGGCGGCGCGGCGCGGCGCGGGGGGCGGGGCGCTGCCCGACCCGGGGGGCGCGGCGCGGCGCCTCGCGGCGGCCCCCCGGGCGGCGGCGGCCGCG
>JAPSKX010000139.1 GCA_031181325.1 Paenibacillus sp. | reverse complement strand
TCAGCTTGTTCAGCGCCTCGTCGTACGAGCCCTGGAACACCGCTTCGACTTCGATCTCGTCGCTCTGCGCGTTGAAGTCCGCCACGAGCTTATCGACCGCTTTCCCGAGCTCCCCGCCCATCGCGTGCCAGAAGACGACCTTCGTCGGTTCCGAGGCCGCGGGAGCCGATTCCGTCGCCGCCGGGGCGGGCGTAGCCGCCTCCGACGGGGCCGCCGCCGGGGTTTCGTTCGTAGACGCTTGCTCCGCGTTGCCGCCGCCGCATGCCGCAAGCGTCAGCATCGCCGCCGCCGAGAGTACTGCTACCATCGATTTGCCAGCCTTCATGAAATTCTCTCCCTCTCTCTTATCCGGAAAATGTATATGTGGAACCGCAGCCTCGCGCCGCGGCGTCGCCACCCTAGACCGGTCAGCCCTTCACCGCGCCCGCCGTCATGCCTCGCACGAGCTGCTTCAGCCCGAACGCGAGCAGCAGCAGCGACGGAAGCAATACCATCGTTACCCCGGCAAGCACCAAATTCCAAGACATCATCTCTTCCCATTGCAGCATCGTGACGCCGATCTGCACCGTACGCATCTCTTCCCGGTTCGTCACGAGCAGCGGCCATAAGTAGCTGTTCCATTGATTCAGGAACGTGTAGACCGTCAGCGTCGCCAAGGCCGGCCGCCCGAGCGGCAGCGCCAGCGTAAAGAACATGCGCGCATGACCGCAGCCGTCGATGCGCGCCGCCTCGAACAGCTCCTTCGGCAGCTGGAGGAACGACTGCCGCAGCAGGAACACCCCGAACGCGGAGGCGAGGAACGGCACGATCAGCCCGGGATACGAATCCATCCATCCGAGCGTCTTGATCGAGAGGTAATTCGGAATGATCGTCACCTCCCACGGAATCATCATTGTGGAGAGGAACGCCGCGAACAGCGCCGCCTTGCCGCGGAACCCGACGAACGCGAACGCGTACGCCGCCATGCTGCACGTGACGAGTTGGCCGAGCGTGATCGCGCCGGCCATGACGAAGCTGTTCCAGAGGAAGCGCGGAATCGGCGCCAGCTCCAGCGCGGTCGCGAAGTTGCCGAGATACAGCCCCTCCGGGAAGAGCGGCGGCGGGTACCGCCCCGCTTCCTCCGCCGTCATGAAGCTGGCGAGGAGCGTGAACAGCAACGGATACAGGACGGCGACCGCCGCGGCGCCGAGCAGCGCGTACCGCAGCCACAGCATCGGCTGCAAGCGGGATCGTCGAGGACGCGTCGCGCGGGCGGAGCCGTATCCGGAGGACGTCAGCGTCATTGGTAATGCACCTTCTTTTCCGCGAATACGAACTGTACGATGGTCAAGAGCAGAAGAATGCCGAACAAGACGAGCGCTTGCGCGCTGCCCGCGCCGAAGCGGAAGTTCACGAAGGCGTCTTGATAAATTTGATAGACGATTACGTTCGTCTGATTCATCGGACCGCCCTTGGTCAAGATGTGGAACTGGCCGAACGCCTGGAACGACCCGATCAACGAGACGACCGTAATGAAGAACAACGACGGCGTCAGCAGCGGCAGCACGACTTGCCCGTACTTGCGAAGCGGCCCCGCGCCGTCGACGCTAAGACTGTCGAAGATGTCGGCGGCGATGCCGTTCAGCCCGCCGAGCAATACGATATAGACGAACCCGAGATTCATCCACACGGTTAAGATCGAGACGGAAATCATCGCCCACTTCGGGTCCGACAGCCAGAAGACCGGCCGGACGCCGAGCTCGCCGAGGAAGTAATTCAGCATGCCGACGCTCGGATGGAATAGCAGCAGCCAGATGACGGCCGCCGTGCCGACCGACATCGCGACCGGCAGCGAGAAGACGAAGCGGAACCAGCGCATGCCGGGCAGCGCGCGATGCGTCAGCACCGCCAGCAGCAATCCGAGCGCGATCGTCGTCGGTACGGTATAGAGGATGAATTGCCCCGTAACGCGCAGCCCGCTATAGAACAATGGCGAGGCGAACAGCTCGGCGTAATTGGCCAGGCCGACGAATTCCGCGATCCGGCCCCGCGGGTCGGTGATATGCAAGCTCAAGTAGATCGATTGCGCCATCGGATAGAAGACGAACGCGATAAATAACAACAACGACGGCGCCAAGAAGACGGAAGCGGTCAGCTCCTCTTTCCAACGCATCGTCTTCCTCGCGCTTCGCCCCGCTCCCGCGGCCGACCGCGCCCTCGCTTCCGCGCCCCATGCGCCTTGCGTCGTCTCCACGTTTCATTCACGCCCCTCGTCCGAATCGAATCCTTCCTCAGCATAGGGGACGTTTGTTAGACCAGTGTTAGATTAAAATGTAGAAATTGTAAAACGAGGAGCTGATCCGCTCCTCCTCGATCTCGCCCGTCTGGAGCCCGGAGACCGCGGGTACCGTTCTCGCGCGCAGCGATGAACGACGTCTTCGAGCGGAATTTTCTAGCGTTCTATGAGACGCTGGCAGCGCAAGGCGTCCAGGTCGACCTCGACCTGCCGGGGACGCCCGTCTACGCGCATGAGGCGCGGTCGGTGTAAGATTTTCGTAAAAATCGGGTAAGAAGAATGAGAAGGTCCCTTGCTATAGTTGCCATATCAAGAGAACGAGAGAGGGACGAACGAATGGAGTACGCATTACGCACGCACCGGCTGAACAGGCGCGTGCAGGAGAAGACGTTGGGGCAAGACGCGAGCATGAATGGAAAGCGAGGGAAGACTGCGGATTTCTCGGTCCGAACGGTGCCGGCAAGACGACCGTCGCGCGGATGATCGCGACCCTGGTCAAGCCGACCGGAGGCGGGTTCGAGCTGTTCGGGAAGCCGCTGACGTCGGGGGCGCCCGACGCGCTGAAGCGAATCGTCAGCCTGGCCGGCGGATCAGAACAGCGACAGCTGCTCCGGCGGCGGCTCCCCGCGCGATTGGCCGAGCATGGCCATGAGCCGCTTCGCGTTGCCCGCGCCGTGACCCCCGGAATTGTTATTGAAAATGACGTCGATCGCCGCCGTCCGCCGCAGCATCGACTCGAGCAAGCCGACCCACTCGCGCAGCTCCGCGTCGCTGTAGTCGTACAGGTACCGCACCGCCCGCCAGTCGGGACTGCCGCTCGCATGCCAGCCGCCGACGTTGCGGCCGTGGAACCGTACGATCGTCCGGTCCGGATGCGTCGGCTCCGGCACGATCGGAATCGAGCCGAGCCCGGCCTGCGGCTCGTCGCATACGCTGTGCATCCACCCCTCGCGCTCCATGAACGCGAGGGTTTTCGCGCGGAATTCCGGCGCGAACCAGCTCTGGTGCCGGAACTCGAGGGCGACCGGCGCGTCTCCCATGAGCGCCTTCGCCCGGCGCAGCGCCGCGACGTTGTCCCGCGTGCAGTCGAACCAGGGCGGGTATTGGAACAGGAACGCCCGCAGCTTTCCGGCGCGCGCCATCGGCTCGAACGCCGCCCGGAACAAGCCGAACATCGCCTCCTCCTGCTCCTCCGTCAGCTCGCCGAGCGCCGCGGCGGCCGGCACCGCCTCCCCCGTCAGCAGCTTGCCGAGCGCGCGGCGGCCGGCGTCCCGGTCGTGGCCGGTCATCCCTTGGTACGCCTTCACGACGAAACCGAAGTCGTCCGGCGTATCGTCGACCCAGCGCTGTACCGACTCCGGCGACGGAATCGCGTAGAACGAGTTGTCGACCTCCACGACGGCGAATTGCTTCGCGTACATCGCCAGCTTGCGCGAGGCGGGCGCAGCCGCCGGATAGACCGCGTCGTGCCCGCCCCAGCCGGCGAGACCGACGAACACATGCGCGTAGTCGCTCACTCCCGCGCGCCTCCCTTCCCGATGTCGGTTTGCATGCGGCCCGCCTTACGACTCGCTGCCCCAGAGCCGCCGGGTGTTGCGGACGAAGCGATACCCCTTGCGCACGCCGTTCATGAGGCTGTTCGGAATCGCCACGGGCCGATCGTGCAGGAAGGGGAGATAAATGCGGAAATACGCCCGTTTCAAATCCCTCCACATGTTGCACGGGTCCGGCTTGAGGAAATCCGATACGTCGACGACGACGCCTCGCCCTTCGGTCGTGACCATGACGTTCTTGCCGTGTACGTCATGGGGATTGAGTCCGCGTTCTCTCGCATATTCGAGCGCCTCGTCGATGTCGGCGATGACGCGCTTCGGGATGCGAACGCCCTTCAGTATACACTCGTATAACGTCTTGCCATACAGCCTCTTGAGCACGAGAAAGCGACGGTCCTCATCGGAATGCAGGCACTCCGAATAAGCTTCGTGCCGTCCGAGCCGCCGATACACCTCGACCTCTTCCTCCCAGCCTTCCCGGCCCGGCGCGTACACCTTCACGACCCGATCGGGGTACTCCGGGTGCACGACGACGGCGGCGTAATTGCCCCGTCCGAGCACCTTCCAGGGCGGCGGCAGCTCGGAGACGACGACGGGGTCGTGCGGGGCGACGCTCCGCACCTCGAGCGCCGGCAGCAGCTCCTCGTAGATCCGTTCGACGAATCGTTCCACTACGCGCCGCCTCCGGCGCCTTGCGGCAGCTCCCAGTCGGTTCGCAGCTCTGCGTATATCGCGAGCGCCCAGGCGACGGGAACCGAACGGCCGCGAGCCTGCGACGCGCCGCTCGCCGGCGGGGGCGTCCCTTGCCGCAGCGCCTCTCGCGCCGCCGCCTCGGCTTCGAGCGCTTCGGTCCACCGGTCGGCAAGCTCGAGCTTCGGCGCCAGCAGCTCCACAAGTCCCCGAGCGAGCTCCTCCGCGCGCCCCGGCGACAGGTACGGCAGCCGCTCGGCGAAGGCCGCGAGCGGCGCCCACTCCTCCTCGTTCACCCGCTCGCGCGCCCAGGGCTCGAGCGTCAGCTCGGGGAAGAACGGCGCCCAAGCCGCAAGCTGCTTCTCCATCCGCTTCGTCCGCCGCTTCGCCCCGCCGACATCGTATACGACGACAGTGCCCGCGGCGAGGTCGCCGAGCCGCTTGTCGTGCGGGTGAAGGAAGGAGACGATCGCGCCGACGACGTACAGCATAGGCAGCGTATCGATGACCCGCAGTAAATTCCTAATGACGGCGGCGAGGAAGCTGAGCGGACGACCGTTATCTTGGATGACCCGCAGGCCCATCGCTCGCTTCCCGATCGTCCGCCCGCCCGTCGCGTATTCGCCGATCAAGAAGTACCCGCCGTTCACGGCGGCCAGCGCGAGAATCGCGACGGCGGCGGCGGTATCTTCCATCCACGCGGCCGCCTCGCCGGGGACGAGCTCGAAGGCGAGAAGCCATGCCAATGTGAGCGCCGCGTTAATCAGGAGCAGAACGAGCGTATCGATCAACTGCGCGCCCACGCGGCTGCCGATGCCCGCCGTCTCGAACCGCAGCTCGACGTGCTCCGGCGTCGTGACGACGATGCGCCGCGCCGGGACCGCTTCTTGCGAATCGTGCATCCGGCTTCCTCCTTCCGTACTTTTTCTCTATAATAGGTTCTAATTATATCGTATGAGGCTTTTCCCCGAAGGAGTTCGCCCAATGATGGAATTGACCGCGTTTCTGCGCAAGAACAAGCCGCTGTGGAGCGAGCTGGAGCGCCGCGTCGACGAATGGTCGACACGCGGCGCCCGCCCGACGGCGGACGATGTCGATCGGTTCGCTTCGCTGCATAAGCAGGCTTCTACGCACCTCGCGTACTTGTACACGAACTACCCGAACCACGAAGCGACGGCGCATCTGAACCGCCTCGTCTCGCGTTCCAACCACGCCTTGTACCGCGATCAGTGGAACAGCACGGAGTCGATCCGATCGTTCTTCCGGACCGGGTTCGTCTCGATGCTGCGCGCGCGAGGCGTATTCGTCGGCGTCGCCGCCTTGCTCGTAGCGATCGGCTTCCTGTCCGGCTTCCTCGCCGTCTGGTCCGATCCGCTGAAGCTCTCGGCCATCGTGCCGGCCGAATACGCCGGCGTCGACCCGAGCCGCGTCACGGACGAACGCGAAGGACTGCAATCGTCCGTCATGTCCGCCTCCATCATGACGAATAACATCCGCGTCGCGATTCTCGCGTTCGCAAGCGGCATCACGCTCGGCGTCGGCACGGTGTACCTGCTCGTATATAACGGCATTCTTATCGGCGCGCTCGCCGCGTTGTTTCACCGCGAAGGCGCCGGATACGCATTCTGGGCGTACATCCTGCCGCACGGCGTCATCGAGCTGACGGCCATCTTCATCGCGGGCGGCGCCGGCTTGTATATGGGCTACGTCTTCCTGGTGCCTGGCCCGTTCACCCGCCGCTTCCGCTTCTTGACGGCCGCCAAGGAGTCGGCGCTGCTGCTCCTCGGCACGGTGCCGCTGTTCGTCGTCGCGGGCGTCATCGAAGGCTATATTACGCCGACGACGATGCCGCTGCCGCTGAAGTACGGCGTCGCGGGACTGACCCTGGCGCTGCTCGCCGTATATTACGCCTACGGCCGGAAGAAAGCCGCGGCCGAGATGCGCGAACGCGCCGTCGTCCTACAGCGCGTCTCTTGATTTCATCTCCAGGTACGCGTTCACGGCGGCGAGCGCCAGCTCGTTCGCCGGAACGTCCAGCGTCTCGATGCCGAGCGCGGCCATCCGCGCCGCGAAGGCCCTGCGATCCTCCATGAACTTGTACGCCGCGCTCTTCACGTACGCATCCTTCAGGCGCGTCACGCCGATGCGCGACCACTCGCGCAGCACCGGGTCCTGCAAGCAGAGCAGCAGCACCGGATGCGTCCGGCGAAGCCGCACGAGATACGGGACGAGCTCCGTCTCGAACAGCGCGTTCTCCATATCCGTGAACAGCACGAGCAAGCTCCGCTTCTTCTGCGCGCGCGCGAGATGCGCGAACGCGAGTCCGTAATTCGACTCCGCGGCATCGCTCTTCAGGTCGTAAAGCGCGTCGTTCAACGTCTGCAGATGCGCGAGTCCCTTGCCCGGCGGCACGTAAGACGAGAGCCGTCCCGAGAAGGCGAGCGCCGCCGCTTGATCCCCGCGCTGCAGCGCGACCGCGGCCAGCGTCATCGCCGCTTCGAGGCTTCGATCCAGCTTCGTCTGTCCCTCCAGTTCGACCCCCATCATCCGCCCGCAGTCGATCAGGAGCGTGACGATCTTGCCGCGCTCCGGCTGGTAGAGGTTCACCTTCGTCTGCCGGGCGCGAGCCGTCGCCGACCAATTGATCGCCCGCGGATCGTCGTCCGGCGTATAATCCCGGATGCCTTGCAGCTCCGTGCCGGACGACGCGCGCCGATAGACGCGCTTGCCGTCCAGCACGAGGCTGCGCTGCAGCGAGGCGAGCATGCCGCGCACGCCGCTCAGGTCCGGCTGTACGCGCACCTCGGCTTCGCACGGCACATGCGCCTGCCGCTCCCAGAGGCCTAACGCGCCGCGCAGCCGGACGAACGCGGCGCGCAGCGCGTACCGGCCCCGCTCGCGCGGGCGCACCGCGTAGACGACCGTCGCAGCCGCTCCGCCTTCGAAGGCGAGTCGGCGCGGCGCGGTCCCCGCGTCGGTCTCGAACGTGTCCGGCAGGTCGTCGAGTAGCCAGCCGCTTCGCGGCCGCCGCGTCCCGTCGACGGACACCGCGAGCCGCGTCTCGAACGGGCGGCCGAGGTCGACCCGCTCCGGCGCTTCGCGGCGCACGCGCACGTCCGGAAGCCGCGGCAGCGACCATAGGTCCGCTAGCGAGAACGCCGCGAGCGTGCCGTTCCAAGCGAGCAGCGCCAGCGTCCCGAGCTCCGGGCTCGCGGCGTACGCGGCGCCCGCGACCGGCGCGCCCGCGGCGAGCCAGCCCGCTAGGCGCGACGTCGGCACGAAGCGCAGCTTATCGCGGAACCGGGATTCCGGCGAGCGTCTCTTCGACGATAACGTCACTCGTCACTCCCTCCAATTCCGCCTGCGGCGCGAGAAGCAGACGGTGCCGCAGCGCCGGCCGCGCCACCAGCTTCACGTCGTCGGGCGTCGCGTAATCGCGTCCGTCCAAGTACGCCCACGCCTTCGCGGCGTTCAGCATCGCGATGCCGGCCCGGGGACTCGCGCCGAGCTGCACCTTCTTGTTGTCCCGCGTTCGCCTGACGATGCTCCCGATATACTCCACGATGCCGTCCTCCACCGTCACGAGGCGCATCCGCTCGCGATGCGCGAGCACGTCCGAGAGCGTGCAGACCGGCGTCTCGGCCGCGTCGTCGCCGGACGCGCCTAGACCGTGTCGCTTATATACCTCGATCTCCTGCGCCTCCGACGGGTAATCGAGCGTCAGCTTGAAGAGGAACCGGTCGAGCTGCGCCTCCGGCAGCGGATACGTGCCTTCGTATTCGACCGGGTTTTGCGTCGCGACGACGAAGAACGGCGACGGCAGCGGGCGCGTCTCGCCCTGGATCGTCACCTGCCGCTCCTCCATCGCTTCGAGCAGCGCCGCCTGCGTCTTCGGTCCGGTCCGGTTGATTTCGTCCGCTAGCAAAATATTGCAAAATACCGGCCCCTCGACCACGACGTACCGGTTTTCATGCAAATTGTAGATGACATTGCCCGTAATATCGCTGGGCATCATGTCCGGCGTGAATTGCACGCGGCGGTACGCCCCGTCCGTCAGCGCCGCCAGCGTACGCGCCAGCTTCGTCTTGCCGAGCCCGGGCACGCCTTCGAGCAGCACATGTCCGCCGGCGAGCATCGCCGCGACGACGAGCCGCACATTCGTGCGCTGCCCGTAGATCGTCCGCTCCATCGCTTCGATTAATCGTTGCATCTATCGATCCTCCTCGAGTAGGTTGAGCGCTTCCGCCAGCGCGGCGCCGTCCGCGAGCCACTGCTTCTCGCCGTAGGCGGGACGCGGCGCGCCGGCTTCGTTCGCGCGGCGATGCGCCTCCCAGCGCTCCAGCGCGGCGCGCAGCGACGACGGCTCGCGCAGCCGTCCGCCGAGCGCCCGGGCCGCCGCGTCCGCGAGCGCCGTCGCCCCCGCATCGGCGGGAACGCCCTCGCGCGTCTGCAGCGCGCGCCGCAGCCGCGCAGCCGCGGCGTCCAGCGCCTCGTGCGTCAAGCGGCCGCGCCGATGCCAACCGGCGACCGCCAGCAGCGTCTCGTCGCCGCGGCGAACGCGGAACGCCCTCGGCGTATACGCGGGGCCGAACCGCTTGCCGCGGCGCCACAGCCAGAACGCCGCGCCGAGCGCCGCCTGCGCCAGCGCCGCGAGCAGCCACGCCGGGTACACCTGGCCGATGCCCGGCGATGCCGCATACCCATGATGATATTCGTCGAAGTAGACGGTCCGTCCGGCGAGCGCGCTCCCGTCGAGCAGCGTCCATACGAGCTCGAAGTGCCGCTTCTCCAGAATCGTATCGTTCCGCAGCCACTCCGCCGGGAGCGCCGCCGCGATGCTTCCTTCGCCCGTCGCAGCCTTCACGGCGAGCGCGCCTAAGCCGTCGCCCATCCATTCGACCGCGTCCTCGGACGCCGGAACGAACCGCAGCTCGCCGCGAACGTCGGCCGGCTCCGTACGCAGCGCGACCCCGTCCGGGCCGAACACGTTCACCTCGCCGGAGGCGTCGTCCGGGTCGACGTAGACGGTCGACACCTCGTCCCCGAGCAGCTCGTACGCCGGCCCGAACACGACGACGTCGTTCCCGCGCGCCGCCCATGCGCGCAGCCGCTCCGCCGATGCGGCCGTCATGCCCGACGGCGCTATCGTCACGAACAGCTGCCCTTCGGCTTCGGGCAGGCGCTCCGGCGCGAGCCGCCATTCCCTCGTCTCGGCCCCTCGCCGCTCCATCAACGCGCGGATCGCCTTCACGCCGTCGCGATCCGGCGAGAACGATAAATAGGGCGCGTAATCGACGAGGCCCGGGCGCGTCGCCGCGAGCGTCAGGCCGATCAAGAGGAAGACGCACGCCGCGAGAGCGCCGTATAGCATCGCCGAACGGCCCCCGGCCCGCGATCGCCCGCTCATGGCTGTCCCCCCTCGGCGTCGATCGCCGCTTCCACTTCGCGTCGCCATGTATCGTAGTCGGCCGGCGCGATGTCGCGGCCGCCGTACCAGACGGCATCGAACCGAACGGCCGAAGAGCGGAACAGCGCCGCCGACGCCTCGCCTTGTCCGGCAAGCTCCTCCGCGTACTCCCAATTCGTCTTCCAGTCGGCGACCCGAAGCCAGCCGCGTTCCTGGAAGCCTAACAGCAATGCGAGGAACAACAGCCGCGACGCCTCGCGATACGCGCCGCTCGCCGCCGCCGCTCGAGACCGCTCGAGCAGACCGGCCGGCGCCGCTTCGAGCTCCTCGGGGCTCGCCGCGGCGGAACGCCGCCGCAGCGCGCGCCGTTCGATCCACAGCAAGCGGAAGAGAAAGAACGACAGCGCCGCCAGCAGCATCAAGCCTCCGGCGATGATGAAGTAGCCCAACGCGTCTTGCGACCCTTCCGCCAGCTCGAGCTCCGGGAACAGACGCCCCAGCCAGTCGAACAAGCGCTCCAGCCCGTACAGCAGCAGATTTCGCCCCGGCTCCTCCGCATCCTTCATATAATCCGCGAACTCGGGCGACGACAAAATGTCGCGCAGCTCTTCCTTCTCCGTCGTCATGGCGTCGCCTCTGCTCCCTCCGGCTCGCTCGGCTGCGTGACCCGACCGTTCTCCCCGCGAAGCCGCGCGAGCGCCGCCTCGATGTCTTCCGCGTCGTTGCGGATTTTCTGGACGCGGTACGAATACGCGTAGACGACCAGACCGGCGGGCAGGAACGCGCACAAGAGCGCCAGCGTCGCCGTCAGGCCCAAGACGCTGATCCCGAGCCCGGCCGCGACGACGCCGAGCGCGATCGCGAACACGTACGACAACGCGCTGAAGTTAATATAGAGCGCCAACAGCCGCCAGAAGCTCTTCCGCGTGAGCGACCAGCTCCGCCCGATCGCGACCGACTCGTTCTCGAACAGCAGCGGCGGCACGAAATACCCGAATCGGATCAGAAAATAGTAATACGCCAGCGAACCGCCGTAAGCGAACAATACGTAAACGACCAACGCGAATGCCCCGGCCGCCGTCGCGACCGCCTCCGAACCGCCGATCGCCGCCGTCGATAAGATCGCGCCGCCGTATACCAGGCTCAGCACGAAATTGCCGACCGATATGATACTATACACGCCTATCGAGATCAGCACGTACAGCATGCCGTTGCCCAAGACGCGGCCGTACCGCTTCCACGCCTCGCGCAGCGCTTCGCCCGGCGTCGTCGGCTCGCCTTCGATCGCGCGGATCGCGAGGACGACCGCCCAGGCGCAGTAGACGGGAACGACAAGGAAGACGAAGACAAGGCCCAAGAGGAACATACCGAGCGCCTTCGCCCATACGGCCGCTCCGCCCGCGAACAACCGCTCGGAAAATCGGCTCTCCCAAAACCGGTCCATATTCCCGAAGTCGAAATTCGGCGCGAACGACAGCGCGCTCACATCGACGAGCAAGAGATTCGAAATCAGATAAAACGGCCCGAACGCCGCCAACGTCCCAAGGAACATAGGACCGAAGAGCTTTCGGTACACTTGCAATGAACGGTCCAGCATCGGACCGACGCCCGTCGGGCGCAACGTCGAACGCGTCATGGATCCCTCCGAAACAATGGAATTGTTTCCTATTGTACCATGAGGAACGAGCCGACGTCTCCGCCTTCGCCGAAGTCGACGGTCGGCTCCCCGGTAAGATTCGCCGTCCCTGTCGCCTCGACCTGACTTCTATGTCACAATACTCGGCCCTATCTCGTTACATGGTCAAACGAGACAGAGGAGCGATGTACGATGTTAACGATAGCGGTCGTCGGTGGCGGATATGCGGGCATTCATGCGGTAAAGGCGATCAAGGCGGAGAGCGAACGGGTCGGAATGCCGGTTCGGATTACGTTGGTAGATCCGGCGCCGTACCATCTGAAGAAGGTTCGACTGGTGCAAGCGGCGGCATTCAAGACGAACCTGCGCGTGCCATGGTCGGAGCTGTTCCCGGCGGGCGAAGCGGAGTTCGTGCAAGGGCGCTGCGTCGGCGTCGACGCGGCGGCGCGCACGATGCGCTATGCGGATCCGGCCGGCGAGGTACGAACGTTCGCGTACGACCGGCTCGTGCTGGCGCTCGGCAGCGTCGTGCGCGAGGCGCCCGAAGGCGCGGGCGGCATCGCGCTGCTCGACGAAGCGCATGCGGAGCGCATTCGCTTCGCCGTGGAGGCGAATCTGGCCGCGGCCGCGCGGGAACGCGACCCGGCGCGTCAAGCGGCGCTGTGCTCCGTCGTCGTCGCCGGCGGCGGGATCAGCGGCGTCGAAACCGCGGCCGAGCTCGCCAAGGCGATGAAGCGGCAAGCGGCGACGCTCGGATTGCCGGCGACGCTGCCGAGCGTCGCGATCGCCGCCGGCGGGCCCCGGCTCGCGCCGCTCATGTCGGACGCCGCGGCGCGGCGGCTCGAAGCGAGAGTGCGCGCCGCGGGGGTGCGCATTCTGCGCGGCGTCCGCGTCGAACGAGACGGCGGCGACGGATTCGCGGCATTGTCGGACGGACGTCGCATTCCTTGCCGTCTCTTGATCTGGACGGTCGGCGTGGAACCGGCTCCCGCGCTGCGCGGGCTCGGCCTGCCTCTCGGCGACGACGGCCGGCTCGTCGCCGATTCGTTCTATCGGGTCGAGGGCGGCTATGGTATGATATATGCCATCGGAGATAACGCCCGCGTCGTTGACAGCGCGACGGGCATCGAGGACGGCATGACGTGCCGCGAAGCGATGCAGCAGGCGGCCCAACTCGGGCGCGTGCTGTTCGCGGACGCGGCGGGTCGGCCCGCCTCGCCGCATCGCGCGGCGACGCGCCAGCAATATTGCGTCGATCTCGGCGAAGGCGAAGGCTTCGCCTGGATCCGCCATTGGGGCGTCGACGTCACGATCGGCGGCAAGCTCGGCGGCAAGGTTCGCGAATATACGTGGAATCTCGGCAGCTTGATGAAATAACGAACGAATCGCGGAAGGGGCGACGGTCATGACGAACATATCCTCGTCGACGGGGACGGATACGCTGTACGCGAAATACAAGCCGCTGCTGTTTTCTTTGGCGTACCGGATGACCGGGTCCGCCGCGGAAGCGGAAGACGTCGTGCAGGACGTCTTCCTCCAGTGGGAGCGGCGGCCGCCGGCCGATCGGGAGCTGGAGCACCCGAAGGCGTATTTGTGCAAGATGACGGTCAATCGCTGCACCGATCTGGCGCGCTCCGCCCGGGCGAGGCGGGAGACGTACGTCGGGCCGCGGCTCGGGGAGCCACGGC
>JAPSKX010000138.1 GCA_031181325.1 Paenibacillus sp. | reverse complement strand
TACGAACCGGGAGTTCGTGAAGACGAACTCGCTGTTCAACGGCGCGAGCCAGGGCATCGTCGGCGTCTCGTTCCTCATCTCCGTCATCGTCGGCGGCGTCATGGTGCTGGGCGGCTCGATCACGCTCGGCGAATTCGTCGCCTTCAACACGTATTTAACGCTCATCATCGGACCGATCGAGAGCATCGGCAAGGTCATGAACACGCTGCAGAAGGGCTCCGCGTCGGAGAAGCGGCTGCTCGAGATTCTGAACACGACGCCGGAGGTGACGGACGGTCCGGACACGAACGAGTCGATTCAACGGATCGGCGGCGAGATCGAGTTCCGCGGCCTCACGTTCAAGTACCCCGGCGCGAAGCGGCCGGCGCTGCGCGACATTACGCTGCACGTGCCGCGCGGCAGCTCGCTCGCGATCGTCGGCAAGGTCGGCAGCGGCAAGAGCACGCTGGTGTCCTTGCTCGTCCGCATGTACAACCCGCCGATCGGCACGCTGCGCATCGACGGCCACGATATCCTGACGGTGCCGCTCGAGACGTTGCGCGCCAACATCGGCTTCGTGCCGCAGGACGGCTTCCTGTTCTCCTCGACGATCAAGGACAACATCAGCTTCGACCCGAAGCCGCACTCGATGGACGAAGTCGAGGAGGCGGCGAAGCTCGCGCAGGTGTACGACAACATCGTCGAATTCCCGGGCGGCTTCGATACCGCGCTCGGCGAGCGGGGGCTGTCGCTCTCCGGCGGCCAGCGCCAGCGCGTCAGCATCGCCCGCGCGATCATCAAGAAGCCGTCGATCCTCGTCTTCGACGACAGCTTATCCGCGGTCGACACCGAGACGGAGGACCGCATTCTCGCCGGCCTCGACCGCGTCATGAAAGGCCGCACGACGATCATCATCGGCCACCGCATCTCGTCGGTGCGCCGCGCGGACCAGATTATCGTGCTGGACGGCGGCCGCATCGTCGAGCGGGGCGACCATGACGCGCTCGTGCGGCATGGCGGCATCTACGCCGACATGTACCACAAGCAGCTGCTCGACGACGAAGCGCGTCGGACGGATTCCCGGGAGGAGGCGTCGCACGGATGAGAGAAGACATTCACCAAGAGCGAGCCGTCAATCAGCTCGGCGACTCGCAGCTGCTGCAGCGTCTGATTCGGTACGCGACGCCGTACTGGAAGCCGTTCGCGCTCTGCGTGCTGCTGGCGTTCCTCGTCGTCGCCGCCGATCTCGGGCGGACGTTCCTCATCAGCGTGGCAATCGACGACCACATCAACGGCTACCGCCAGCCGATGGTGGCGGCGGACGACCGCGCCGAGCTCGAGCGGCGCGGGCTCGAGCCGCTCCCCGGCGACACCGGGGAGCTCGCGTATGCGCGCGTCGGCTGGGACGCGGACGCGGCGGCGGCGCCGGGCGATCTGGCGCGCGCCCAGATCGCGGAGTACGAGGGCGACGCCTACCTCGTCGCCGGCTGGCTACCCGCTGCGGCCGACGGCGGGTACACCGTGACGCCGCAGGCGGACGGCGCGGCGACCGTCACGGCCGCGAGCGGCGAGTCGCTGCCGGCGACGAAGCTGACGGCGGAGCAGATCGACGCCTTCCAGGCGGGCGACGCGCCGGCCATCTGGCGGCTCGGCGGGTTGTTCCTCGTCGCGGTCGTCGGCGCCGCGGTGCTGTCCGTCTGGCAGATGAACCTGCTGCAGTTCACCGGACAGCGCATCCTGTACACGATCCGCGACCAGCTGTTCCGGCATATCGGCCGCATGCCGATGTCGTTCTTCGACCGCAACCCGGTCGGCCGGCTCGTGGTGCGCGTCACGCAGGATACGGAGTCGCTGAATAACCTGTTCACGCAGGTGCTCGTGACGCTCGTGAAGGACGTGCTCGTCCTCATCGGCATCCTCGGCGTCATGTTCTACCTGAACGCGGAGCTGGCGCTGCTGACGCTGTGCGTCCTGCCGGTGCTCGCCGCCATGACGTTCTGGTACAAGTCGGTCATTCGGGAAGCGCAGCGCATCAGCCGCGCCATCCTGTCGCGATTGAATTCGTTCCTCGCGGAGAACTTGTCCGGCATGCGCATCACGCAGATGTTCGTCCGCGAGCATAAGCAGTGGCAGCAGTTCAACGAGCTCAACGAAGGCTTCTTCAAAGCCGGCATGCGGGGCACCGTCATCAACTCGATCTTCCAGCCGGCGATCGGCTTCGTCGGCAACCTCGCCGTCGCCTTGCTGCTCTGGTACGGGGGCCTGCGCGTACTGGACGGGGCGCTGCAGTTCGGCGTCGTCTTCGCCTTCACGATCTACGTGCGCCAGTTCTTCAACCCGCTCATGAGCCTCGCCGAGAAATACGGCCAGGTGCAGCTGGCGATGGTCGGCGCGGAGCGCATCTTCGACCTGCTCGACGAGAAGCCGGCCATGACCGAGACGGCGAAGCCCGTCGCGCTGCCGCAGCCGCTGAAGGGCGAAATCCGCTTCGAACACGTCTGGTTCGCCTACATCGGCGAAGACTGGGTGCTCCGAGACGTCTCCTTCGTCATCCGTCCGGGCGAGACCGTCGCCTTCGTCGGCGCGACCGGCGCGGGCAAGAGCTCCATCATCCAGCTCATCAACCGGTTCTACGACATCCAGAAGGGCCGGATTCTGCTCGACGGCGTCGACATTCGCGAGCTGCCTCTTGCGGAGCTTCGGCGCGCCGTCGGCATCGTGCAGCAGGACGTCTTCCTGTTCACCGGCACGATCGCGTCGAATATCCGGCTGAACGAAACCGGCATCTCCGACGAACAAGTCGTGGAAGCGGCGAAGCGCGTCCGCATGGACGAATTCGTTCGCTCCATGCCGGACGGCTACGACACGCTGCTCGGCGAGCGCGGCGTCACCTTGTCGCTCGGCCAGCGGCAGCTGCTGTCGTTCGCCCGCGCCATCGTCTTCCGGCCGCAGGTGCTGATCCTGGACGAAGCGACGTCCAACATCGACACCGACACCGAGCTCGTCGTCCAGGAGGCGCTCGCCGAGCTGTCCCGCGGCCGCACGACGCTCGTCGTCGCCCACCGCCTGTCGACGATCCAGCATGCCGATCAGATCATCGTCATGCATAAGGGCCGCGTGCGCGAAACCGGCAACCACGCCGACCTGCTGTCGCAGCGCGGCTACTACTACCGGCTGCACCAGCTCCAGTACAAAGACCGCCAGACGGCTGCCGCCGGCGCCGCCGAATAACCGCCATATGAGGGAAGCCTGAAGGCTTCCATGACGCGAGAGGGCGTCCTTCCCAAGCAGGGGAGGCGCCCTCTCTTAATAGTGGCGAAGGCAGGGGGAGCAACGACGGGACGAGACCGACGAGTACTACGGGAACCGAGGGAGATCTACGGAATTTATGAGGAGGGATTATTTCCCTAAAGTAGAATTGTTAGTTAGGAGACAATGGGGAGGAGCAGCTAAGAAGATGGTAGAACCAGTCATTTCGCTACGAGACTTGCGGATGAAATACGACGACCGTTATGTGCTCAACGGGATCGACTTGGAGGCGTATCCGGGGCAGATCATCGGGTACATCGGGCCGAACGGGGCGGGGAAGAGCACGACGGTGAAAATTATGCTCGGTCTCGTAGAAGGCTACACAGGCGAGGTGAGGCTGTTCGGGCGCGATGTGTCGGACGGGGACTCGGCGTATAAACGGAGAATCGGATACGTGCCGGAGGTGTCGGACCTCTACGATAGTCTGACGGCGGCGGAATATGCGACGTTCGTCGGCGAGCTGTACGGGCTGTCCGCGGAGGACGCCGAAGGGAAAGCCGATCGGCTGATGGATCTGTTCGGTCTGCGGGACGCGTTCCGCGCGAGAATATCGTCTTTCTCGAAGGGCATGCGCCAGAAAACGATGATCGTCTGCAGTCTGCTGCACGATCCGGATATATTGTTCTTGGACGAGCCGCTCAGCGGGCTCGACGCGAACAGCGTGCTCGTCGTGAAAGAGCTTATGGCGCGGCTGGCGGAGCGGGGGAAGACGATTTTCTACTCCTCGCACATTATGGAGGTCGTTGAGAAGATCAGTCATCGGATCGTGCTGATCGACGGCGGCCGGGTGGCGGCGGACGGCACGTTCGAGGAGCTGAGCGCGCAGAATGAGAAGGGGACGCTGGAAGATATTTTCAACCGCTTGACGGGTTTCAATGAACACAAGGAGCTCGCCGCGCGGTTCGTCGACATCGTGACCGAGGGTCGGCCATGAGGGAGTTTGCCGCGCTCAAGGCGCTCGACGCGTGCAAGGGCTTGTTCGCGCTCGCGGGCGTGAATTACCCGGCGATGCGGCGCATTCTGCAAGCGAAGCTGACGATGGACCGGAGGCGGGCGCCGACGGTGTTTTCGCAATCCCGCTCGAAGGCGGACGACGGCCAGGATCGCAACTTGTTCGGCGGGGCGCTGTGGCTGTACGCGCTGCTGGGGCTCATTATGGTGCCGTTCGTCCTGATGGGCGACGCGTTCTGGTTCCAGATGAGCCTCGTGTTCGGCGTCTTTATGTTTTTCGCCGCGACGGCGATGATTTCGGATTTCTCGGCGGTGCTGCTCGACGTGCGGGATCGGAACGTGCTCGGCACGAAGCCGATCGACCGTCGAACGATCGGGGCGGCGAAGGCGGTGCATGTGTTCCTCTATCTCGCGATGGTGTCGGGCGCGCTGATCGCGGGCCCGCTCGTCGCGGGGACCGTCAAGCACGGTCCGGGCTTCGCGGCGCTGTTCCTCGTTTGCATCGCGCTGATCGACCTAGCGGTCGTGGCGGCGACGGCGCTGTTGTACGCGCTGCTGCTCCGATGGTTCGACGGCGAGCGATTGAAGGATACGATCAACTATGTGCAGATCGCGCTGTCGATCGCGATCGCTGCAGGCTACCAAGTGCTGGTTAGATCGTTCAACCTAGTGGATCTGCAGATCGGCTTCGAGCCGGCCGCATGGCAGCTGTGGCTGCCGCCGCTCTGGTTCGCCGCGCCGTTCGAGCTGCTGCTGCGGGGGGAGGCCGACGCCATCGCCGCTGCGGCGGTCGCGCTCGCGGTCGCGGTGCCGGCGCTGTCGATCGCGCTGTACGCGCGCCTCTCGCCGGCGTTCGAACGCAGCCTTGCGAAGCTGACGGCGCACGGCGGCAAGGCTCGGCGGCGGTCGCGCTTGACGGACCGGTTGGCCGCGCTGCTCTGCCGCTCGAAGGAGGAGCGGGCGTTCTTCCGGTTCGCCTCGGCGATGCTGACGGCGGAGCGGGAGTTCAAGCTGAAGGTATACCCGTCGCTCGGCATGGCGCTTATCTTTCCGTTCGTCTTCCTGTTTCAAATTTTGGACGACAAGAGCTTGAGCGAGCTGGGGGCGACGCGTTGGTATTTGTCGATCTACATCGGAGGCTTGATGATACCCGCCGTGCTTCAGATGTTGAAATACTCCGGGGCGTATAAGGGCGCTTGGATTCTTCGCGTCGCGCCGACGGCGGACCGCGGGGCGATGCAGCGCGGTACGGTGAAAGCCGCGTTGGCTCGCCTGCTGTCGCCTGTGGCGGCGCTGCTCGGCATCGCATACTTCGCGATCTTCGGCGTCGGCTTCGCGCCTCATTTCGCGGCGGTCGCGCTCGGATTTTGTTTGTATGCGGCGCTGTGCTTCTGGTTTAGCGCGAAGGCGGCGCCGTTTTCCGAATCGTTCGTCGGGGTGAAGAGCGGAGGCATCGAGATACTCGGTTTGATGCTGCTGCTGGGCGTAATTTTCCTGATGCATCTCGTTGCGTCTTCGGTCGCGTGGGGCGTATGGGCGTACCTCGTCCTGCTCTGGCTCGCGAATCGGTACGTCTGGAAGGCGGCCTTCCGGTTTCGATGAATCGCGGCGTATACTAGGGAAACGGGAGGTGCGTCGGGTGGCGGAGATGTTGGACGTGTTCGACGAAAAAATGAATCCGCTCGGGATGCGTACCCGGGAGGACGCGCATAAGCTCGGCTTGTGGCACCAGACGTTCCAATGCTGGTTCGTGCGGCGGATCGAGGGCGTCGACTATATTTATTTCCAAGAGCGGCACGAGACGAAGGCGGATTTCCCCGGTCTGCTGGACATTACGGCGGCGGGCCATCTGAGCGCGGGCGAGACGCTCGCGGACGGGGCGCGCGAGATCGAGGAGGAGCTTGGCGTCGCGGTGCCGCGGGACGCGCTGATCTACGCGGGCTGCAAGCCGTACCAGTATGCGAGAGACGGATTTATCGACAACGAGTTTTGTCACGTGCATTATTACGTCTGCGAGCTGCCCTTCGAGGCGTTCCGCTTCCGGGACGGCGAAGTATCGGCGATCGTCTTGACGAAGCTCGCGGACGCGCGCCGCCTCGTTCGGGACCGGGCGGCCTCCGTGCCGGCGGTTCGGGTCGT
This sequence comes from Paenibacillus sp., assembly GCA_031181325.1. Lineage (GTDB taxonomy): Bacteria > Bacillota > Bacilli > Paenibacillales > YIM-B00363 > Paenibacillus_AE. The sequence goes on along the minus strand of JAPSKX010000138.1, from coordinate 6,896 downwards.
TCCCGAACGAGGCGAGCGGCGGGATATCGTCGTCGGCCGGGCGGACGTCGTGCCGCACGAGCGGCGCTATTACGAGGCGGCGTTCGACGAAGCGGAGCGGCTGCTGGCGGAGACGTACGGGCGATAAACGAAGGAACGGCAACCTTCCGGCGGATGGCGCGTAGTAGGATGGAGAATACTACGTTGGAAGCCATGCCAATATTACGGAACGGGGGCGGAATAGAATGCAAGCGACGTTGGAAAACGAAGCGTATTTGCGCTCGGAGCTGCAGGCGATCGAACGCTGGGAATCCGAGCAGAAGGATTTATGGTTTTGGGAGAAGCTCGGGCGGTTGCCGTTCGCGATGCTCGACAAGGTGACGCCGAAGATCGTGCACGAGAAGATCGGCGTCGCGCTCGACGAGATCGGGAGCTTCGTTCAGACGGGCGGGCAGTATCTGGTGTCGGAGAAGACGATTCTAGGCCTCGTCGAGAAGGAATCGCTCGGCAAGGAAGGCGTCGTCGGCTTTACGCTCGAGCACGTGCGGCAGGCGCCGCTGGACGCGATGGACCGGACGGCGGACGCGTTGGCCGAGAGCCGGGCGAATATCGCCACCGCGCAGGGCGCGACGACGGGGTTCGGCGGCTTGTTCACGCTGGCGATCGACATTCCGGCCATCCTCGGCCTGTCGCTGAAGGTGCTGCAGGAGATGGCGCTCTGCTACGGATACGATCCGCAGCAAAAGCATGAGCGGGAATTTATCGTGAAGTGTCTTCAGTTCGCATCTTCGGATATCGTCGGGAAGAAGGCGGTGCTGGACGACTTGGACCGAATGGCCGCCGCGGGGAACGGACAGCCCGGCGAAGGCGGCGAGCGCGCCGCGATGTCGCAGCTGCAAGGCTGGCGCGAGGTCATCGCCGGGTATCGGGACAACTTCGGCTGGAAGAAGCTGTTCCAGCTCGTACCGATCGCGGGCATGATCTTCGGCGCGTACATTAATCGGAGCACGCTGCAGGAGGTTGCCGAGGCCGGCAAGATGCTGTACCGCAAACGCAGAATTATGGAACGGCTCGCCGCCGCGCCGGAAGGAACGTGACCGCGGGATCGGTTACGAGTCGGAGCCCCCGAACGGTATTCGGGGGCTCTCGTCGTTAATCGGCGATATCCAGCTCCTCGTACCAAGCCCGGATGTCGTCGCTCGGCGGCGTGCCGAATTCCGACTCCAGCATCTGCGAGAGATGCTCGTAATACCGCTTGACGGCCGCCCGGTCGCCGAGCGCGTCGTACAGCTTCATCAACTGCCAGTACGCCTCCTCGGAAAACGGGAACCACGCCAAAATCCGACTGTTCACATCGACGGCTTGTTCGTATCGGTCCGTGATGCTCAGGAACGCGCTCAGCTTCAAGGCGTGTTGGTACCAAAGAATCCGCAGCCGCTCCCGCTCCGCTTCCGCCCATATATAATCGTATTCGGCCAAATAATCGCCCCGATACAGCCGGAACAGCTCCATGTGCTGGTCGACCGATTCGAGCGAAATCGGCGGCGCCTGCTCCAGCATGCGCTCCCACAGCTCTACGTCCACCGGAGCGTCCTTCAGGTCTAACGTATACCCCGAGTCGGTGCTGTCCAAAGCGAAAACCCCGGGAATGCCGGACAGTGTCTTCCGCACGTGATAGATCGTCGTATACAACATCGTGTAGGCTTTCTTATATTCGTAGTCCGGCCATAACACCTCGATAAGGTAGTCTTTGCGTACGATCTCGTTGCGGCGATGCACGAAGAAGGCGAACAGCTCCCGCGCTTTCGCCGTTCGCCACGTCGGCGCGACGTCTCCGACCTGGAGACGCCCGAAGCAGCGGATCGTCGGCTGGGGCGCTTCGACGGGCGGTATCCCGGTCGCGGCGAGGTTGCGGGCGATCCGCCCCAGCGTCTTGCGCAGTCTGTCCGTCTCGGCCGGCTTCAGCACGTAATCGATCGCGTTCAGCTCGAACGCCTGGACGGCGAAGTCGTCGTGGGCGGTCACGAAGACGACTTGCAGGTGCGGCAGCCGATCGAGCAGTCGCTGGGCTGCCTCCAACCCGTCGATCTCCGGCATCATGATATCGATAAAGACGACGTCGGGCTTCTCGATCTCCGCCGTCGAGATCGCTTCGCGCACATCCGTGCATTCGGCGACGATCTCCACGCCGCCGATCGTCGTCAGCTGTCTTCGCAGATGGACGAGCGCCAGCGGTTCGTCGTCTACCAGCATAGTCCTCAATCGGATCCGTCCCCTACTAAAAAATACTGTCTATCTTTGTTATCGAATTTATTTTCTGAAAATGAACAGGAACAAAGGACTATTTTGGGATGCGGAAGATGACTTCCGTCCCGGAGCCGGGCTCGCTTCGGATGTGAAGCCCCGTTCCGCATTGCTGCTTCAGTCGGCGGTCGATGTTGCGCAGACCGATGCCCTCCCCGGTCTCGGGCCGCGGTCGAGACAAGCTCCGAAGCTTATCCGCGTCCATGCCGACGCCGTCGTCCGACACGGCGATCGTCACGCCCCCGTCGCTTTCCTCGGTGCGAATGCGGATCGTTCCCCCGCGCGCGCGCCGGAAGATGCCGTGGGTGACGGCATTCTCGACGAGCGGCTGCACCGTAAGCGGAGGGATCGGAACGAGCGGGTTCGCGTTCAGCTCCCATTCGACCCGCAGTCGATCCCCGTACCGCTCCTTTTCGATATACAAATACAACTCCACCAACGACAGCTCCCGCTTCAGCTCGACCAGCCGGTCCGAATTTCGGAAGTCGAAGCTCGTGCGCAGATAACGGCTGAACGCTTCGAGCAACCCCCTCATGCGGTCCGCGTCCAGCGCGCTTAAGGCGGCGATCGAGTTGATCGTGTTGAAAATGAAATGCGGCTTAATCTGCGCCTGCAGCCAAGCGGCTTCCATCCGCAGGCGATCGCCGACCGACTGCTTCAGCTGCGTCAGCACGCGGGCGCGGCTGCGCAGCTCGCGCGCGTCGACGGGCTTGACGACGTAATCGTTGGCGCCGGCGCGGAAGCCCGTCGAGATGTCTTCGGGACGGTTCCTCGCCGTAAGCAGCAGAATCGGCAGCTCCGACAAGGAATATCGTTCCCGCAGCGCAGAAGCCAGGGCGTAGCCCGACATGTGCGGCATCATGACGTCCGCGATGACGAGATCGAATCGCTCCGCCTCCGCCTTGGCCAGCGCCTCCGGAGCGCTTGTCGCCTTCACGATCTCGTAGCGATCCAGCGTCAAGATCCGCTCGAGCACGTTCAGATTGACCGCGTCGTCGTCGACGGCCAGCACCCTGGGGCGCACGCCCTCCCACGCGTCCGCGTCCGTCTCCCGCTCCGCCGCGACGGCGTCCGAGGCGTCGTCGGCTTCGGCCGGCGTAACGAGAGGCGCGTCCGGGTCGTGGCGCGCTTCGTTCGGGGCTTCGTTCGCATCGGCGATGGGCAGCAGGAACGCAAAGACGGAGCCCTGACCGGGGGCGGACGCGGCCGTCAACGAGCCGCCGTGCAGCTCGACCAGCCTGCGGGAGATGCCGAGGCCGAGGCCCAGGCCCCCGAACGAACCGCCCGCATCGGGATCGATCTGCTCGTACTCCTCGAAGATCCGCTCGAGGGCATGTTCCGGAATGCCTGGCCCGGTATCCGCGATCATGATCCGGGCTTCCTTGCCTCGCCGCTCGACGCGAAGCGACACTTCGCCTTCCTTCGTAAATTTCACCGCGTTGTGCAGCAGATTGAACAAAATTTGTATGAGCCGATGCTCGTCCGCCCGCACGGGCGGGAAGGCATCGGGAATGTCGGCCGTCAGTCGGATCGGCTTGCCGTCCGTCATGTACCGCAGCATCCCCATCACGCCGGGGACGACCGCCTGCAGACGGACGCCGCGAGGCTGAAGCTGAATCGTCCCCTCCTTAAGCCGCTTCGCGTCCACGAGGTCGTTCAAGAGGAGCGACATGCGACGGCCGACGTCGACGAGGAGCCCCAACCCCGACCGGTGCGCCTCGAACGGCGGTTTCCGCTCGTCGTCGAGAATCGATTGCGCAATGTTGATCATGCCGTGAAGCGGATTGCGAAGCTCGTGCGACGTATTGACGAGGAAGTCGTCCTTCCGGCGCCCCTCGAGCTGCAGCTGCTCGGCCAGCTGCTTCATGCGCGCGTTCGTTTCGAAGAAGCGCTGGAACCAGAAGGCTGCGAACAGCAGCAAGGCGGTCAATAGGTCGAACGGAAAGTAGACGACGTCGATCGACGTATAGTTCTTAATTCTCGCCCAACCCATATTGTGCAAGATGCCGACGATAGCGAGCAGCAGGAAGATGACGTTTTGCTTGTCCTTCCATGCCTTATATAAATAAATCAACGCGAGCGCGATCGAAACGTACATCCAGAAGGCTAACAAGATATAAGTAGTGCGCAGCATCGTGTCCGTCGCCGCCAGGACGAATACGGCGTAGGCCGCGAAGGCGACGTTCAACCACCGATGGAGGCGGATCGATCCATATTCGGGCAGCAGCTGACGGATGAGCGGAGGGATGAATACCGCGACGCCGAGATAGGACCAATAGATCGATTTCAAGTACCAGCTGTACGGCACGTCCGCTAGCTGAAATATCAGCTTATCGTCCGCGACGATGACGCTCAGGATGGCGCTTCCGACGAAGCAGCTGAAATACAGCAGCGCGGTGCTGCGGGTGCCGAGAAAATATAAAATCAATCCGTAGGCCGCATGCATGAGCAGCAAAACGCACAGCATGAACTGCATTCCGATCGAAAGCGACGTCTGCCGCTCTACGGTATCCGCGAAGCCGAAGCGCATCGGCGACGTGACGCCGGCTCTCTCGTGATGGGCCGCGACGCGGAGCGTCAGCTCGATAGCCCCTTGCCGCGGTTCGGCCGTAACGGTATACGGACGATTCGCGGCTTCGTAACGATCCGTCGTCTCCGCCGGACGCCCGGAAGCGCCTGCGAGCCGGCCGTTGACGTACAGCTCGGAGGACGACTTCACGTCCCGAATTCGGACGGCGAACGTCTCCCGAACGCTCTCGTCGAGCAGAATCCGCAGCCGGTACACGCCATAGTCGATCGAATCTTCCCCTTGCCGCCCGGGGAAGGCCCCGTCCCATATGCCGGGAACCTGGATCGGCTTCCCGACTTCCTCGGAGGCGGGCAGGTCGAATCGAGCGGGGAAGAGCTCCCACTCGCCTTCCAGCGCGATCGTTCGATTCGCGGGCATGTCCCAGCCCCGCAAGTCCAGCACGCCCCCGATCGCCAGCGGCTGCTCGTCCGGCATATGGTAGTCGAGCCATACGAGCCTAGCTCCCGTAAGCGTCAGGAGGAAGAGGACGACGGATAGCGCCAACCTTTTCCAACTCAAAATCATGTCCCCTTCCGTGCGATGTTCAGTATTTGTACAGCGCTTTCCATTATGATACATCCGATAGACGATTGGGAAGGAGAGCGCGGCAGTGGAAAAGATGAATCATGAACCGGAGCATGCGCTCGGTCGGAAGACGCGGCGCAATATATTCGGCGCGGGCGGCGTGCTGCTCGTGCCGGAGTACGCTTTCATATCGCGGGAGTACGCGGAGAAGCTCCGCGATCACGGCGTCGTTCTGACGGAAGAAGATCTGCTGCACGAGGAGGCCGAGGATCCGTGCGCCCCGTCGAGCCCCCATCAACGTATCATTGATGAAACGGTTGCGCAAGTGAACGAATTGTTCTCCGAGGTACGCGTGACGCGGAAGCTGCCGCTCGCGGAATTCCGCAAGGAGGTCGTTCCGGCCGTGTACGCCGCCTCCGACGGATCGCATCTGTTCGACCTGTTCGCGACCTTGCAGGCGAAGGACGACTACACCTTCCGCCACCATGTAGCCGTAGGCGCGATCGCCGGACTGCTGGGACGGTGGATGAAGCTGGAGCGGCAGGAGCTGCAGCAGTTGATTACGGCGGCGCTGCTGCATGACGTCGGCAAGATGCTCATTCCGGCGGAGGTCCTCCAGAAGCCTGGAAAGTTGACCGAACAAGAATACGACCTAATGAAAAAGCATACGATCTTCGGTTACGAGCTGTTGAAGGGGACGGTGGGCGTCAACCACAGGCAAGCGCTGGCGGCCCTCCAGCACCATGAGCGACTGGACGGCAGCGGGTATCCGTTCGGCGTCGGAGGGGATAAGATCGACAGCTTCAGCCGAATCGTCGCGGTGGCCGACAGCTTCCACGCGATGATTTCGAACCGGGCGTACCGAGAGCCGATGTCGATTTACGAAGCGCTCGACGAGCTGCGGACCTCCTCCTTCGGGCGGCTGGACCCGGTCGTCACCCGCGTCTTCCTCGAAAGAATCGCGGAACGGCTGCAAGGCACCCCGGTCATCCTGACCGACGGGAGCGAAGGCACCGTCGTGCTGGCGCCCCCGCACGACCCGATGCATCCGTTAATTCAGGTCGGCGAGAAGTTCGTCGATCTCGGCAAGGATTCTTCCGTACGCATCCGTCATATCTGGTAGCTTGCGGCGACTGTTAAGAAAATGTCTAGTGGTCATCGATAAAATGTCGGAAAACAGAGATCGAGATAAGGGAGAGAACCGATGAAGAGGCGATATGCGGCATTGACTCTAAATATTCTGCTCTCGTTCCGGACGTTCGCTGGCGCTCCGCCGCGTCTAACGCAAGGCGCGTCGGAGGGTTCGGACGCGTCGGGACCGGCAGAGACACAGCTCCCGTTATGAATTCGACCGAAGCGAAACGTCCGAACGTCTTACGTACGGCCGCGACGACCCTGACCGCGAAGCTCGTCGGCTACACGAACGACGGCGTTGCGACGGTGCCCGTCGGCGTTCGACCGGGCGAGGTCCTGGTATACGAATTGACGGTCGGCGTGCCGGGGCATCCGATCTACGATG
>JAPSKX010000137.1 GCA_031181325.1 Paenibacillus sp. | reverse complement strand
GAGCGGAAAAAGCCGAAGGCGAAGCTGCCGTCGTTCCTCACCTTCGACCATATCGGCGGCCAAGACCGCGCGAAGAAGGAGCTTAAGGAGGCGCTCGACTTCCTGGTGAAGCCGGAGCAAATCCAGAAGTTCGGCATTCGCCCGTTGAAGGGCATCCTCCTGATGGGGCCCCCGGGCACGGGGAAAACGTTGATGGCGAAGGCGGCAGCCCACTATACGGACAGCGTATTCGTCGGCGCGAGCGGCTCCGAGTTCGTCGAGATGTACGTCGGCGTGGGCGCGTCCCGCGTGCGGGATATGTTCAAGGAAGCGCGTCATTCGGCCATCAAGGAAAACAAACAGAACGCGATCATCTTCATCGACGAGATCGACGTCGTCGGCGGCAAGCGGGACGGCGGTCAGCAGAAGGAATACGACCAGACGCTGAACCAGCTGCTTACCGAGATGGACGGCTTGCACACGTCGGAATCGCCGCGCATTCTCATTATGGCGGCCACGAATCGCAAGGACATGCTCGATTCCGCCTTGCTCCGTCCGGGCCGCTTCGACCGTCATATCCAGGTCGATCTGCCCGATGCGAAGGGCCGCCTCCATATTCTCGAGCTTCACGCGAAGAATAAGCCGCTGCAAGCGGACGTCTCGCTGCAGAAGATCGCCGACCAGACGTTCGGCTTCTCCGGCGCTCAGCTGGAGAGCTTGATGAACGAAGCGGCGATCTACGCGATGCGGGCAGAGCGCGAGACGATCGACGAGACGCATCTCCTTGCCGCGATCGACAAGGTGATGATGGGCGAGAAGACGGACCGCGAAGCCGCCGCCGAAGAGCGCGAACGAGTAGCGATCCACGAACTCGGGCATGCTATCGTTGCCGAGACGGTCCATCCGGGCTCCGTCTCTCAGGTGGCGCTCAGCCCGCGGGGCCAAGCGCTCGGGTATGTGCGGCACAATCCGCCTTCGGACAAGTACTTGTATACGAAGGCGTATTTGGAAGGCCAGATTATGATCGCCATCGGCGGTTCCGCAGCGGAGGAGCTGTTCTACGGCGAACGCAGCACCGGCTCGCGCAACGACTTCGAGCAGGCGCTGGGCCTCGTGCGGACGATGATCGATTCCGGTCTGACCGATCTCGGCATCGTAGATTCGCAGATGCTTACCAAAGAAGAGTATAATAAAGCGAACGGCGAAATTCTCGAGACGTTGACGTCGCGGACGAGAGCGCTCTTAGCCTCCCGCCGCGAGGTATTCGAGCAATCGCTCGACATTCTGAAGCGGGAAGAGACGTTGTCGGGCGACCGATTCCGTGATCTTCTTCACAGCGTCGACTTGCAGCCGACGGGATAATATACTTGGTTCTATGCTCCGGACACGCGGAACGCTCGCGCGCTCGGAGTATCTTCATACATACTTGGGGTGGGAAATTATGCCTTCATTCAAAAAAATCGGCGTGATCGGCGCCGGCACGATGGGCCAGGCGATCGCGTCGATGCTCTCGCACAAAGGGTTGGACGTATACATAACGGAGAAGACGCAAGCGAAGATGGAGCATGGGCTGAAAGCGATCGAGATGAGTCTCGATAAGCAGATCGAAAAATGGGCGCTCACCGCATCGGAAAAGAAGGTCATTCTCTCGCGGATTCAGCCGATCGCGGATCTCTCGAGACTGGCCGAGTGCGAGCTCGTCATCGAGACGATCAGCGAGGATCTCGAGGCGAAGAAGGCCGTCTTCCAGACGATCGGAGACCTCTGCGGCGAAGACGTCGTCCTCGCGACCAACACGTCCACGCTTTCCGTCACCGAGCTGGCGGGCGCGACCCGATTTCCGAAGCGGGTGATCGGTATGCATTTCATTCATCCGGTATCCAACATCGAGATGGTCGAAATCATTCGAGGTCTGCAGACGTCCGACGATACGTTCGACGCTACTAAGACGATCGTCGAGGACGTGCTCTCGAAGAAGGGCATTCTCGTCTACGAGACGCCTGGCTTCGTCACGACGCGGCTTATCTGCACGCTCATTAACGAAGCTGTGCATACGTTGTCCGAGGGGGTCGCCTCGGCGGAGGACATCGATTCCGCCATGCGACTTGGGTACGGCTTCAAATACGGGCCGCTCGAGATGTGCGACCGGTTCGGGCTGGACTCCGTGCTGGCCGCCCTCGAGCGCATGTTCCGCGATTACGGCGACTTGAAATACCGGCCGGCGGTGCTGCTGCGCAAGATGGTGCGCGCGGGCCAGCTCGGCGCCAAGACCGGCTCCGGCTTCTTTCGTTACGACGAGGATGGTGATAAAATATGAAGGTGCTCGTCATTAACGCCGGCAGCTCGTCTCTGAAGTATCAGCTGTACGATATGACGGACGAATCGGTGCTCGCGGCGGGGCGCGTCGAACGAATCGGCATGGATACGGCGATTTTGACGCATGAGCCGGCCGGGAAGGCCGAGGTTCGCGAGGTCAGCGAAATCTTGGACCATACGACGGCGATCCGCAAGGTGTTAACGCTTCTCGTACATAAAGAGCATGGCGTGCTGGGGGCGATCGAGGACATCGACGCCGTCGGCCACCGCGTCGTGCACGGCGGCGAATCGTTCCGCGAGTCGGCGCTCGTCACGGCGGAAGTGAAACATGAAATCAAACGGCTGTTCGATCTGGCGCCGCTGCACAATCCCGCCCATATGATGGGCATCCAAGCGGTGGAGGCGAACTTGCCGAACGTGCCGCAGGCGGTCGTCTTCGACACGGCGTTCCATCAGACGATGGATCAGAACGTGTACCTATACCCGATTCCGCTGGCCTTGTATCGCAGGCACAAGATTCGGAAATACGGCTTCCACGGCACGTCGCATATGTACGTGAGCCGGCAGGCGGCCGCATTCCTGAACCGCCCGATCGAAGACATGAAGATCGTCACGTGCCATATCGGCAACGGGGCGAGCGTCACCGCGGTCAAAGGCGGTAAGTCCGTCGACACGTCGATGGGCATGACGCCGCTGGAAGGGCTCATGATGGGCACGCGGAGCGGCGATCTCGACCCGGCGGTCGTACCGTTCGCGATGGGCAAGGAGGACCTGACGATCGGCGAGGTCAGCTCGATGCTGAATAAGCACAGCGGCCTGCTGGCCATCTCCGGCATGGGCGACATGCGCGAGGTGCAGGACGCGATGGAGGAAGGCAACGCGAACGCGAAGCTGGCGTTCGAGATGTACGAATACCGTCTTCGCAAGTATATCGGCGCGTACGCGGCCGCGATGAACGGGCTCGACGCGCTCGTCTTTACGGCCGGGGTCGGGGAGAATTCTTGGCTGCTCCGCGCGAGAACGTGCCTCAACTTATCGTATCTCGGGGTCGAGATCGATCCCGAGGCGAATCTGATTCGTTCGAAGGAGACGCGCCGGATTTCGACGGCGAATTCCAGGGTCGAGGTGCTCGTCGTGCCGACGAACGAGGAGCTGGTCATCGCGCGAGACACGTACGAGCTGATTAAGAAGTAAGTAACGCCGGCCGGTCCGGCGTTCTCATTTTCATACGTAAAGTAGGGGTTATGGCATGAACGGATCTGAAGCGAACCGAACGACGATAAGGGACGTAGCGGCGCACATCGGCCGGACCGTCCGCATCGGATGCTGGCTGGCGCGCAAGCGATCCAGCGGCAAAATTCAATTCCTGCAGCTGCGCGACGGCACAGGATTCATTCAAGGCGTCGCGGTGAAGACCGAGGTCGACGAAGCGACTTGGGCGGCGGCGGATCAGCTGACGCAAGAGTCTTCCTTGTGGGTGACGGGGATCGTTCGCGAAGAGCCTCGCAGCCCGAGCGGCTACGAGCTGACCGTGACCGGCGTGGACATCATTCACTTGACGTCCGATTACCCGATCACGCCGAAGGAGCACGGCATCGACTTCTTGATGGATCATCGCCATCTCTGGCTTCGTTCGCCGCGGCAGCACGCGGTCATGACGATTCGCGCGACGATCGTGCGCGCCATCCAAGAGTTCTTCGATACGCGAGGCTTCACGCAGGTCGACGCTCCGATTTTGACGCCGACGTCGGCGGAGGGCACGACGAACCTGTTCCATACGAAATATTTCGACGAGGACGCGTTCTTGACGCAGAGCGGTCAGCTGTATATGGAAGCGGCGGCGATGGCGCTCGGCAAGGTATATTCGTTCGGGCCGACGTTCCGGGCGGAGAAGTCGAAGACGCGCCGGCATCTTATAGAGTTCTGGATGATCGAACCGGAGATGGCGTTCGTGGACCATGAAGAAAATTTGCGCGTCCAGGAGCAGTTCGTAGCGCACGTCGTGCAATCGGTGCTGCAACATAACGGGAAGGAGCTCGCGACGCTGGAGCGGGACGTCTCGAGGCTCGAGAAGGCGATCGCGCCGTTCCCGCGCATCACGTACGACGACGCCGTGAAATTCCTGAACGCGAACGGCTTCCCGGAATTCGTCTGGGGCGAAGATTTCGGCGCGCCGCACGAAACCGCGATCGCGGAGAGCTACGAGAAGCCTGTATTCATCACGCACTACCCGACGTCGCTGAAGGCGTTCTATATGAAGCCGGATCCGACGCGGCCGGACGTCGTGCTATGCGCCGACTTGATCGCGCCGGAGGGCTACGGCGAAATTATCGGCGGCTCGCAGCGCATCGACGACCCGGCGCTGATGGAGCAGCGCTTCGACGAGCATCATCTGTCGAAGGAGACGTACTCGTGGTACCTCGATCTTCGCAAATACGGGTCCGTGCCGCATTCGGGCTTCGGTCTCGGCCTCGAGCGAACGGTCGCATGGATTTGCGGCTTGGATCATGTGCGAGAGACGATTCCGTTCCCTCGTCTGTTGTACCGCTTATACCCGTAAATCCCGCAAGACGAACGGAGGAAAATCGCTGTGACGGATCAGGCATCGTACCGGGCGGGGCTGCGGGCCGGCGTGCGGCTCGGGTCGGTCTCCGTGCCGGGCATGTTCTTGCGCGCGTACGCGAAGCTCGGTCTCTCGGAGATCGAAGCGATGCTGCTCGTTCATCTGATGTATTACATGGAGCGGGAGAGCACCTCGTTCCCGACGCCGGACCAGCTGGCCGCGCGCATGTCCACGTCGCCGGATCGCGTGTTGGCCGCGATCGAGCGGCTCGTGCGCGAAGGCTTCGTCACGATCGAAGACGACGTGGACGCGGCGACGGGCGTTCGCAGCGAGCGCTACGATCTTGCGCCGTTGTACGATAAGCTCGTCGCCATATGGGAAGACGAACCGGATGTTTACGCGATCGGAGCATGGCCGGCCGCGGCGGATTCGCGCGGCGAGGCGGCGGCGGCGGCCGAACCGGCGCCGCCGCGAACGCGCGAGACGGCCGCATCGCGGCGCAAGGACTTGTTCACGGTATTCGAGAGCGAGTTCGCGCGGCCGCTGTCGCCGATGGAATACGAGACGATCGTCGGCTGGCTCGATCAAGACCGCTACTCCGACTCGCTCATCATGACGGCGCTCAAGGAAGCGGTATTCGCGGGGAAGGTGCACTTTCGCTACATCGATCGCATCCTGATGGAGTGGCAGCGCAATCGGATAACGACGCCGGAGGAAGCGAAGGCGTATACCGAGCGGTTCCGCGGCGGCAGGTGAGTCCCGTATCGCAATATTTCGAACCGTCCGACGGCTCGAGCGTTCGCTAGGCGACGCTGGACCGCGGACGGTTTTTTCGCGCCTAGAGGCCTGTGTTATTATGGGGATAAGGCGGCTATACCGCAAAACAGATCGAGGAGTGGAGACCGCATGATGAACCTAAAGCTGCCCAGAGAACAGAAAGAGCTGATGATCGACGCCGTTCAGCATTACTTCGAGACGGAGCGGGGCGAATCGATCGGTTCGATCGCCGCCGAGGCGTTCGTGGATTTCATGATCGGCGCCGTCGGACCGCACGTCTACAACCAGGCGGTCCAAGACGCCCGTCGCGCCGTGAGCGAGCGGCTCGCGTCGATCGAGGACGAGCTGTATTCGCTTGAGAAGCCGCTCCCTCGGCTCGGACGATGAACGGGAAGCGCGCCTGTCTGCTGCTTCACGGCTTCACCGGGGGCCCGTACGAGCTTCAGCCGCTGGCCGATCACTTGGCGTCGCGAGGGTGGACGTGCCGCGTGCCGACGCTTCCCGGACATGACGGACCGCTGCGCGACCTGTACCGCACCCGATACGAGGAGTGGGTGCTGGCCGCCGCCGCGATCGCCGCCGAGATGACGGAGCGGCACGGGAGCATCGATCTGGTCGGCTTCAGCATGGGGGGCCTCATCGCGGCGTATCTTGCGAATCGGTTCCCCGTCAGACGGCTCGCGCTGCTCAGCGCGGCGGTGCATTACGTCAGTCCCGCGCGATTCGTCCGGAACGCGGTGCGCGTCATGCGAGACGGCGAGACGCGCGTGCTGCGATCGAAGCGGGAGACGCCGGTCGGCGCCGTCATCGAGTTCGCGAAGCTCGTGCGGACGCTCAAGCCCGAATTCGCCAGACTGACGACCCCGACCTTCATCGCTCATGGCGAGCTGGACGAAGTGGTGCACCCGCGAAGCGCGATCTACATCGCCTCCCGGGTGAAGGGGGAGAAGACGATGACGGTGTACCCGCAATCGCGTCACATGATCTGCTTCGAGCCGGACGCTTCGAGCGTCTTCCGGCATGTAGAACGATTCTTTACGGAGGGGGACCGGTAATATGCGCAAGCCGTTAGCCGCGGAGCCGGGGCCGTTCGGCAACGTCAGAATCGCCGGGCTGCTCGCGCTGCTCGCGGCGGCATGCTTCGGGATGCTGCTCGTGCGGCCGATGCTCGCGAACGAAACGCGGTTTCTGTTTCTGCTTTGGAATTTATTTCTGGCCTGGTTGCCGTACGTCGCGTCGATCGCGGCGACGGTCGTCGCCGGGCCGGCGACGGGAAGAGCGATCGGGGCGGCGACGGGAAGAGCGATCGGGGCGGCGCGCGTCGTCGTCGTCCTCGCGCTCGGCGCGCTTTGGCTGCTCTTCCTGCCGAACAGCGCCTATTTGACGACGGATTTCATCCATTTGATCGCCGGGCGCAATCGTTACGTGCAGGACGGCGAATTCGGGTATCTCGTATGGTTCGATCTCATTTTATTTTTTCTCTTCGCTTGGTGCGGACTGATGTTGTCGTATATCTCCACGCGCCAATTCCACCGGCTCGTCGCCGTCCGGTTCGGCCGGTTCGCCGGCTGGGCGTTCGTCTCGGGCGTGACGCTCCTCGCCGGCTACGGCGTGTTTCTGGGCCGGATCGTGCGCCTTAACAGCTGGGACGCTTGGATGCGGCCGATGGAGTTGATCGGCTCGATTTTGGGAAATCTACATTGGCGGGGCGCTGCATTCAGCCTTCTATTCAGCGGATGGATGGCGATCACGTACTTGTTCTTGTACCACCTGCAGGAAGGCGAACGGTAAGCGTGTGTTAGTCGTGCCGGTCCATACATACACTGTATACGAACACGAGAGAAAGGGGACTTGCCTTACGAAGGGATCCGGAAAGCTTGTCGTTTTCGATCTGGCGTTCTATGCCGTTATGCCTTATGCGATCTGGGTACTTACGCGGCATTCGCTCTCGGATTATCACGCGCTGCTGCTCTCCACCGTCCCCGGGTTCGTCTATACGATCTTCCGATTCGCCAAGGAACGAAGCTGGAACGTAACCGGCCTGTTCCTCATCGCCGCGCTCCTCATCGGCACGACCGTCGATCTGCTCTCGGGCAACGCGGAGACGATGATCTTAAACAATATTCGAACGCTGCTCGTCTTCGGGCTGTTCTTCCTCGCGACGATGCTGGCGAAGCGACCGATGGCGCTGTATTTCTTCGAAGATACGGCGCGCGTACTGGGCTGGTTGCCGGAGAAGGCGCGGAGCGGCGATACGCTCCGAAGCGATGCGTTCCTTCCGTACTTCCAAGGGTTGACGTTCTTGTTCGCGCTGCGGTACGTCGCGATCGCGATCGTGAAGCTGATCTTGTTTTCGATCCATGGCGTGGAAGGCTATGCGCTGTTGATCTGGTGGAGGGTGGCGCTCAGTTGGGGCTTCGGCGGCCTCATCCTGCTGGCGTCGCTGTACGTCGCCGGCAGGGTGAGGAAGCGCATCGAAGGATAAGAAGGCAGGTTACTTCGTGAGAAGCAGGTACTTGTACCGGTGCTCGAACAAAAATTCGAACGCTTCGAGATGCCGCTTGGCTTCGAACGCGTTGGCGCCCCAGGCGTAGATGCCGTGGTTGCGCAGCAAAATTCCGGGGATTCCGGGACGAATGGCGCTGGCCACGAGTTCCGCGATCCGCGGAATTTTCGCGTAATTGGGGAGAATCGGCACCTCGATGGACGCGTTCTCGTCCCAAATGTTGAACGCCTTGATCAGCTCGACGCTCTCGATCGGCACATGGCCGAGCGACGCGTCGTATTCCGAGATGATGTTGTTGTAAATCGTATGAACGTGGAAAATGGCGCCGCACCCCGTATGCTTGTAAATCTCGCAATGGATGAGCGTCTCGGCGGACGGCTTCAGCTTCGTCGGCTCCGTCGGCTGACCGTCTTGGTCGACGATCAAGAAATCCTCCGGCGTGTTGACGGATTTATCCTTGCCGCTCGCGGTGACGGCGAAGGCGAAGCGCTCCGGCGCGAATTCGCCGACGCGGACGGACAGGTTGCCGCTCGTGCCGGGGAACCAGCCGCGCGCGGCGAAGTCGGTCTTGACGGCTCGCAGCTCGGCGAAGGCGGCCATGCGTTGTTCCAACGGGAAGTTCATGCTTCGTTCTCTCCTCTAGTTTCGTTCGTTCGTGAGCGTGCGGACCACGTCGATGACGTCGAAGAACGTGTCGTATTCGTGGTGGGGCAGCCCGAGCTCGCGGCAGCGCGTCGCCAGATGGCTTCTCGCGAAGACGAGGTCGGCCAGCTTGGCGCCTTCGAAGTCGGTGACGCTGTCGCCGATCAGCATGCGGAAGTAACGTTCTTCCGGAAAACGGCGGATCACCCGCGTCTTGCACATGCCGCAATCGTTATGGCATCGCTCGTCGCATGGATGCGGCCATAAAATTTCAATGGTGTCGCCGTCGAAGTTCGCCGAGTTGCAAAAAATATGCGATTCGGCGATGTCGAACGGCGCGAGCAGCGGGCGGAGGAAGAAGTCGATGCCGCCGCTCGTGACGTAGAACGGAATCTCCTTCTCCTTGCACAGCGCGAGCAGCTCGGGAAATCCGGGGCGGATGCCGGCGGTGTCGAGCACGTATTTCGTAATTTCTTCCCTTCGGCCGGATTCGAACAGCGCGAACATCTCGCCGACGCCCCGGCGGATGCTCTTGGCGCCGCTCACGATGTCGTTCACGATAGGTTCCCAGCCCGGCGGGTCGAAGTGCTTCATGATGGCGACGATGTTGTCGCTGAGCGTAATCGTGCCGTCGAAGTCGCAGAACACGATCGGCTGCTTGCCCTGGGGTACGGTAGTCGGTCGATTCAAGTTATTGCTTCACTCCCCATAATCGGATCGCGGCTTTCAGCTGTTCGTGTCCGGGTCGCTCGGCGTAAGCCTCCAGCTCGATGCCTTGCAGCGTCGCGTCGATCGCCTGGCGGAACGCTTGTCCGCCCGCGGCCGCGCCCAGCGGATGCCCGTGGACGCCGCCGCCCGCGTTCACGACGGACTGCAGGCCGAAGTCCTTCATGAGGAGCGGCACGAGACCCGGATGGATGCCCGCCGACGGCACGGGGAAGCTGGGCTTCAGCGCGTCGTTCGGCGCGGTGAGCGCCGCTGCGATCGCGAGCGTCTCGTCCTTCGGCATGACGACGGAGCCGTACGGCGAAGGGAAGAGGACGAGATCCGCGCCCGCGAGCCGCATCAGCTTGCCGAGCAGCAGCTGCGGCGCCACGCCGTAGTGACGGGCCGGGTAGATCGCGCCGGAGAACGCCGGGTGCGCGGCGATCGGCACGTCGATGTCCGGGTCCTCGGCGAGCTCCTGCAGCGCGTCGAAGCCGTACGCCAGCACGTTGAACAGCAGCGCGTTCGCGCCGGCGTCGATCGCCTTCTTCGCTTGCGCGCGCAGCTGGGACGTCCGACCGGTCACGTTCACGGCGTACAACAGCTTCTGCCCGGTCTGTTTCTCCGCTTCTCGCGCGGCCGCCATGCACGCTTCGACGCGCTTCTCGATGGGCGTGAGCGGGTTTTCGAACAAGATCTCGTCGTCTTTGATCAGATCGACGCCGCCGAGCGCTTGTTGGTAGAACTGTTCTTTCAGCTCGGTCAGGTCGTACCCGACGACAGACTTGAAGATGCTCATGAGCAGGGGACGGTCTTGTACGCCGAGCCGTTCGCGCACGCCCGCGATACCGAGCTTCGGCCCGGGGCATGCCGCCTTGAAGCCGTCCGAGACGTCGAGGTCGAGCAGCCGGATGCGGCCGTCCATCGACAGCTTGCCGAACGCGGTGACGAGCAGCGCGGGGATGTCGCGGCTGAAGTTGATGTCGGGATACGCGATTCTGATATCGGCGTATCGTTCGGCCGCAAGGCTGCCCGGCTCGGCGCCGGGTTCGGGCTCGTGCACGTCGACCGAGAGAACTTGTCCGAGATGCTTCTCCATGTCTTGCTTCTTCGCTTCCGGCAGCTCGGTCCAGCTGCCGACCGTCAGGCCGACGGCGATGCCGGTCGCCTTCTTATGGAAATCCGCTTTCTCGTCGAATGCGCGATACGTCGCTGTGCAATACGAGGTCATCGGAATTCACCGCCTTCGTTAGAATGGAACATCGTTTCATTATACAAGAAAAGCGAGGAAGGGTAAATTTGGGCGCGACGCAAAGTCGCCCGGACCGGCGTAGGGCCGGTCCGGGCGTGCGCTGACTCGCGGCTCGAGTCGGCTTGCGCGGGCGGTACACCGTCGCTTGCCGATCCGGGCGTCGTCGTTCGTTACCGTTGCAGCAAGCTGGTGGCGATGTCGTCGCCGATCTCCCCGGCGCGGGCCGACGAGCGATGGACCGCTTGGACGACCGCCTCGCGGAACTTGAACTGCTCGAGCACGCCGAGCGCAGCGAACGTCGTGCCGTTCGGGGACGTCACCTTGGCGCGGAGCGCCGCCGGGTCTTCGCCGGTCGAACGGACCATATGCGCCGCGCCGAGCACGGTCCACACGACGAGCTCGCGCGCCTCCTCGGGGGTGAGACCGCCTTGTACGCCGGCGTCGATCATCGCCTCCATCATGGCATAGATGTACGCCGGACCGGAGCCTGAGACGCCCGTGACGACATTCAGCATCCGCTCCTCGACCGTCACGGCGAGGCCGACGGCCTCGAGCATGCGGAGCGACATGTCGCGCTGCTCGGGCGCGACCGACTCGGAGAAGGCGACGCCCGTCGCGCCGAGTCCGATCGTCGACGACGTGTTCGGCATCGTGCGGACGATGCGGCGCGGGCCGCCGAGCACGCGCTCGAGCGTGTCGATGGAGAGGCCCGCGACGACGGAGACGAGCAGCTGCTCGGGGCGAAGCGCATCGCCGAATTCCGTCAAACCGGCACCGACGTCCTTCGGCTTCATCGCGAGCACGACGATGTCGGCGCTCTGCACGAGACGCTGCCGCTCGTCGTCGTCGTTCGTCTCCGGGACGCGAATGCCGTAACGCGACTTCAGTTCGTCCAAGCGGCTCCGATTGCTCCGATTCAACGCGGCGACCGATTGCGAAGGCACGAGCTGCGCCTTGACGATGCCTTGGATCAGCGCCTCGGCCATCGAGCCGGCGCCCAGAAAGACGATGGATTGTTCTTGCAGCATGGGGCGTATCTCCTTTCTATTGTCGAATTTGTCCGTTTCCTTCAATGACGTATTTCGTCGACGTCAGCGCCGGCAGTCCCATCGGACCGCGGGCATGCAGCTTCTGCGTGCTGATGCCGATTTCGGCGCCGAAGCCGAATTCGAAGCCGTCCGTGAAGCGGGTGGAGGCGTTGCGGTAGACGGCTGCGGCGTCGACCTCCTGCAGGAAGCGGCGCGCGTTCGCTTCGTCGGCGGTGACGATGCATTCGGAGTGGCTCGTACCGAACCGGGCGATATGCTCGAGCGCTTCGTCCAGATGATCGACGACCTTCACGTTCAAGATGTAGTCGTTGTATTCCGTCGCATAGTCTTCGTCCGTCGCGGCGTTCATATCCGGCACGAGGCCGCGGGCCGCGGCGGAGCCGCGAAGCTCGACGCTGCGTTCCCGGAACGCTTCCGCGAAAGACGGCAGATGGGCGGCCGCGAAATCTTTATGAAGCAGCAGCGTCTCCATGGCGTTGCACACGGACGGACGCTGTACCTTGGCGTTCAGCGCGATGTCGAGCGCCATGACCGGATCGGCCGACGCGTCGACGAACGTGTGGCAGATGCCGGCGCCCGTCTCGATGACCGGCACCGTCGCATTCTGCACGACCGTCTGGATGAGCGAAGCGCCGCCGCGCGGAATGACGCAGTCGAGCAGTCCGTTCAGCTTCAGCATCTCGTCGACGGAGGCGCGGCTCGGATCGTTCACGAGCTGAATGCTGTCCGGCGGCAGATCCGTCTCCGCAAGGGCGCTTTGAATCACCTCGACAATTTTGCGGTTCGAGGACAGGGCGGAAGAGCCGCCTCGCAGCAGCACCGCGTTGCCGGTCTTCAGGCACAGCGACGCCGCATCGACGGTGACGTTCGGCCGCGCTTCGTAGATGATGCCGATGAGGCCGATCGGCACGCGGAGCTGGCGGATGCGCAGCCCGTTCGGCCGCTCGATGTCGGCGAGGCGCTCACCGACCGGATCCGGCAGCGCGGCGACCTCGCGCACGCCCTGCGCCATCGCTTCGATTCGCTGCGGCGTCAGCGCGAGCCGGTCGAGCAGCGATGCGGACATCCCGCTCTCGCGGCCGCGCGTCAGATCTTCTTTATTCGCTTCGACGATGTCGCCGGCGCGCGCGATCAGCGCATCCGCGATTCGATGCAGCGCGGCGTTCTTCGCTTCCGTGGACAGCGCGCCAAGACGGCTCGTCGTCCGCTTGGCGAGCGTCGCTTTCTCTCTCACTTCGCTCATTCGTTCATTCCTCCAGCCTCGTATGATTCTTATTCTGTTTAGAATAACACCCATTCGTCTCGATGGATGACTTCGATCCGCGGGACGTCGAGACGCCGGAGCACTTCCTCCGACGACAAGCCCGCCGCCGCTTGCAGCTGCCAAGCCGCATAATTGACGACCCCGCGCCCGATCCGCTTGCCGTCCTCGAGCGCGACCTCGATGACGTCGCCCGGATGGAAGTCGCCCTCGACGCGCCTCACGCCGGCGGGGAGGAGACTCTTGCCGCCCTCCGCGAGCGCCCTGCGGGCGCCGTCGTCGACGACGACGCGGCCCTGCGGCACCGAGTGGAAG
>JAPSKX010000136.1 GCA_031181325.1 Paenibacillus sp. | reverse complement strand
AACTCGAGGCGCTGGAGCGGGACTTGCGGGGCAGCGAGACGACGCTCGAGGCGCTCGGGAAGCTGGAGGAACAGCTGAAGAAGCTGCAGGAGCGGCAGGAGGAGCTGGCGGAAGCGGAGCGCGACGCGGAACGCTGGGCGGAGCGCATGGCGTCCGGCCCGGCGCTCGGCGAAGCGCTGCGGCGGGCCGCTTCGTTCGACGCGGAAGGGCTCGACGCGGCGCTCGACGCGCTGCGCGGCGAGGTCGCTCGCCTGACGGCCGAGCAGAAGGAAGCGCTGGCGACGGCGCTCGAGGAGCTGGCGGCATCGGCCCCGGCGTTCGACGCGGAGAGCGAGCGGCTGCTGCGGGAAGCGCTAGAGGGGCTCGCCGCGGAAGCGCGCGCCGGCGCGCAGCTTAGCGAGGCGCAGCTGGCGGCGCTCGCGGAAGCGCTGGAGCGCTCCGCGGCGGCGGGTCTCGCGGCGCGGGAGCTGGCCGCCGCGTCCGGAGCCGCGGGCGCGGCGCTCGCCGGCGCGGGTCTCGAGGCCGCGGCGGGGCTGGCGGCGGCCGGCGTCGCGCTGCCGTCGGGTTGGGGCGCCGGCGGGCTCGCGGCCGGCATGGCCGCGGGGGCGGGCGCGCCGACCGCAGAAGGCGGCGCGGCCGGCGCCGAGCCCGGCAGCGCGGGAACCGGCAGCGGAGCGGGAACCGGCAGCGGAACGGGATCCGGCAGCGGAGCGGGGACCGGCAGCGGCACGGGAACCGGCAGCGGAGCGGGGACCGGCAGCGGCGCTGGGGCCGGCAGCGGAACGGGAACCGGCAGCGGAGCGGGGACCGGCAGTGGAACGGGAACCGGCGGCAGCGGCGCCGGAACGGGCGCGGGCTCGCGGACGCTCGTCAGCACGCCGGGGTTCTCGCCGGGCGAAGGAGCGGTCGAATCCGACCCCGGTCCCGTGCAGGGCGGCGGCGGGACAGTGTCCGAAGGCGTCGCCCCGACGGCGGACGGCGCGGCAAGACCTTACGAAGAAGTGTACGCGGAGTACGAAGCCGAAGCGACGCGTTCGCTTGAGCGATCGCCGCTTCCGCAGACGGTGCAGCAGCTCGTGCGCGACTATTTCACCGAAATTCAACCGAACCGGTAGCCTGAGGGAGGAACCATGATCGAATCCAAGGAGCAATGGGAGCGGCTGCAAGCCGCGGCGCAGTCGATTCGCGAGCAGATCGGCCGGGTTATCGTCGGACAAAAGGACATCGTCGAGCAACTGCTGTGGTGCTTGTTCGCGGGCGGCCACGCGCTGCTCGAGGGCATTCCGGGACTCGGCAAGACGGCGCTCGTCAAGACGATCGCCGATACGGTCGATTTGTCGTTTTCCCGCATTCAGTTCACCCCGGATCTCATGCCGGCCGACATTACCGGCACGAACGTCATTCGGTTCGGCGAGCGGGGGGAGGGGGCGTATCATTTCCAGAGAGGGCCGATCTTCGGTCATCTCGTGCTGGCGGACGAAATCAACCGGGCGACGCCCAAGACGCAGAGCGCGCTGCTGGAAGCGATGCAGGAGCGAACGGTGACGGCGGGAACGGAGACGTACGCGCTGCCGCGGCCGTTCTTCGTGCTCGCGACGCAAAATCCGCTCGAGAACGAGGGCACGTACCCGCTGCCGGAAGCGCAGCTCGACCGATTCCTCGCGAAGCTGATCGTCACGTACCCGAGTCGGGAGGAGTTGAAAGAGATCGTCCTCCGGACGACCGTCGCCTTGCCCCCATCGGCTTCGAAGGCGGCGGACGGCGAGACGATCGAGCGCATCCAAGACACGGTCAAGCGGCTGCTCGTCGCGGACGAGACGCTCGATTACGCGGTGCGGCTGCTCATGGCGACGCATCCCGCGGAGGACGAAGCGCCGGAGGCGGTAAAGCGTTACGTCCGGTTCGGCTCGGGCCCGCGGGGCATCCAGGCGGTCGTGTCGCTCGCGAAGGCGAGAGCGTTCTGCGCGGGACGGATGAACGTGTCGTTCCACGATATCGAGCAAGTCGCGATTCCGGCGCTGCGGCATCGGATCTTCCTCACGTTCGAAGGCGAGGCGAGCGGCGTGTCGACGGACGAACTGCTCCGAGGCGTCGTCGCTTCGCTGCAAGGCCGGCCATGAGCGCGGAACGGCTGTCGCTGGACGGCGAGACGCTGGCGCGGCTCGAGCGGCTGTCCGTCGTCGCGAAGACGCGCATCCGCGGCACGATGCAGGGGAAGCGCCGAAGCTATCAGCCCGGAGCGTCGCTCGACTTCGCCGATTACCGATTGTACACGCCCGGCGACGACGTTCGCGCGATCGACTGGAACGTATACGGTCGCAGCGGCAAGCCGTTCGTCAAGCTGTTCCTCGACGAGCAGGAGCTGCCGATCCGGCTGTGGGTCGACGTCTCCGCGTCGATGAATACGGGCGGGGAATCGTCCGGCGGCGAAAATAAGTTAGTATACGCCAAGCGTCTTGCGGCGTCCGTCGGTTATATGGCGCTGTGCGGCTACGACCGCGTCGCCGCGGGCGTCTTCGGCGAGACGGTGTCGGCGTCGGTGCCGCCGATGCGCGGACGAGGCGCTGCGCCGCGGCTGTTCCGCTTCTTGGCGGAGGCGGAGCCCGAGCGAACCGGGCATCTGTACCGGTCGCTGTCCGCGCCGGGCGCGCTGCCGCGGCAGCCGGGCATGACGTGGGTGTTTTCCGACTTCCTGTACGAATCCGGCGTTCGCGAGACGCTGAACGTGCTGCAGGCGGCGAAGCAGGACGTCGTCGTCGTGCAGGTGCTGTCTCCCGAGGAGCTGCGGCCGGCGCTGTCCGGCGACCTTCGGCTCGTCGACGTGGAGACGGGCGAGGGCAAGGAGGTAGCGATGTCCGCGAAGGTGCTCGGCGCGTATCGAGACGCATTGGACGCGTATACGGAATCGCTGCGGCGCTTCTGCCGCGAGCGCAACATGGCGTACGCGCTCGCGTCGACCGACGCGCCGGCGCTCGATTGGATCGCGTCCGCGCTTCGCGGCGCGGGCGTCCTGCAATAACGCGGCCGCGCGTTCTCGCGCGCGTTCCTCGACGAGAGTGAGGTGTTTCCGTTCCCATGCATTTCGAATCCGTCTCCGGCCTCTGGTTCGCGCTGACGCTCCCGGCCATCGTTCTCCTCTACTTGCTCAAGCGTAAATATATCGATACGCCCGTATCCAGCCATCTGCTGTGGAACCGGGTGCTGCAGCAGCTCGAAGCGAACCGGCCGTGGCAGAAGCTGCGTTCCCGCCTGTTGATGCTCGTGCAGCTGCTTGCGGCGGCGCTGCTCGTTCTGGCGTTGCTGAATCCGCAGCTGCTCGTCTCTCGCGCGTCGAAGGCGCATGTCGTGCTGATCGTGGACCGGTCGGCCAGCATGTCCGCCGCGGCGACGTCCGAGGACGAGAGCGGGGGCAGCCGGCTGGACGAGGCGAAGCGGGTCGCGCTGGAGACGGCGCGGGAGGCGAGGGGCGCCGTCACGCTGCTCGCGATCGGCGGGGAGCCGGAGGTGCTGGCGACGCGCACGACGGACGTCGACGCGCTCCGCGAGGCGCTCGACGGCCTAGAACCTTACTATGGAGCCGCCGCTTACGCGGAGACGTTGTCGCTCGCGGACGCGTTGACGCGATCCGACCCCGATGCCGAGGTGCGGCTCGTGACGGACGGGCAAATTCCGGAAGCCGCCGGGACGACGTTCGCGGCGCCGTTCCGGCTCGACCGGGTCGGGGGGGCAAGCGGCGGAGCGGCGTCGGTCGGGAATGCCGGCGTCGCGCAATTCGGCGTCGTCCGCGCGGGAGCGGGGGACGGCGGCGTCTCGGCGAGCGCGTCGATTCGGTACTGGGGCGAGACGCCGCGGAATATCGACGTCTCGGTGTACGCGGACGAGGAGCGGGTCGGGACGAAACAGGTCGCGCTCCGTTCCGGGCGGCCGGCTTCGGTGTATTTCGACGGGCTGCCCGCCGCGGACCGATATCGGTTGGAGGCGGCGACCGGCGACGCGTACGCTGCCGACGACGTCGCGCACGCGTTCCTGGAGCGCGACCGACCGAAGCGGGTGCTGATGGTGGGCGAGGGGAACCTGTTCTTGGAGAAGGCTCTCCGCCTGACCGGCGCCGAAGTGACGCTGCTCGCGCCGGAAGGCGCGGAGGCGTGGGCGCGAACGTCCGCGGCCGACGACGCGCCCGACTTGATCGTCGTAGACGGCGTCTCTACGGAGCTGCTCGGTTCGGAGGCGTGGACCCGCACCGTCGCGTCCGCGCCGGCGATGTTCCTGCGCGCGGGGTACGAGGGCCGGGAAGCCGGAGCGCCTGCGGGCTTGTACGAGGTGGCGGAGCATCCCGTCAATCGGTATTTGTCCTACGGGGACGTGCACGTGGCCGGCGTGCTCGAACCGACGGAGCCGCTCGGCGGCGAGACGATCGTCGCTTCGAACGGGGTGCCGCTCGTTATCGCCGACGCGCGGGACGGCCGTCCTCGGCTGACGCTGACGTTCGCGCTGCAGCATTCCGATTGGCCGCTGCGCGCGGAGTTTCCCGTCTTCGTCCGGAACGCGGCGGATTGGTTGACGGGCGCGAGCGGCGGCAGCTTGGGACGGGCGGTCGCCGGGGCGAGACTGGACGTGGCGTTCGATCCGCTGACCGCCGGCGCCCGCTGGGTGTCCTACGAGACGGGAGCGTCGATCGAAGCGCTAGCGGCCAGCGGGCGTCCGGCGTCGTCGCAGCCCGCCCCGGCCCGACCGGGCTTATATCGGCTACTCGAGACGGATGCCGCAGGGAACGCGCTTGCCGAGCGGTGGCTGGACGTCGTGCCGGACCCGAGAGAGTCTGCGGCGACGACGTCGTTCGACGGCGTCGGCGGCGGGAACCCGGGGCAGACGGGTGCCGACAACCCGAGCGAGAAGTCGCCGCTGCCGATCGGACCGTGGCTGATCGCGCTCGCGCTGGCGGTCGTCGTCTGGGAATGGGGGGTGTACCGTCGTGGGTCTTCGATTTGAGTCAGCCGCGTACCTGCTGCTGCTAATCCCGGCGGCCGTATACGTCGTATGGGTGTGGCGATCGACCGAGCGGCTGCGGGGCGGGAGACGCGCGGCGGTCGCGACGCTTCGCGCGCTCGTCGTCCTGCTGCTCATCCTCGCGCTGGCAGGGTTGCAAAGCTTCGTCGCGACGGAGCGCAAGGCGGTCGTGTTCGTCGCGGACCGTTCGGACAGCATGGCGGTCGAGGCGTCGCTCGAAGCGTGGATTCGCCAGGCGAGCGCGTTCAAGGCGGACGAGGACGCGGTCGGCGTGATCTCGGCCGCGCTGAAGCCCGTCGTCGAACGCGGCGTCGCCGAGACGCCGCCGGACCGCTTCTCGTTCGCGGGCGTCGTGGAGCCGGGATTCACCGACCTGGATCGGGCGCTGCAGCTGGCGGCGTCGATGCTGCCGGACGACGCGGCGCCTCGCGTCGTGCTGCTCTCGGACGGCCGGGAGAACGTCGGCGACGCGCTTCGGCAAGGCCGGCTCCTCCGCGACCGGGGCATCCCGGTCGATGTGCTGCCGCTGCCGTCCGAGACGAGAACGGATGCGTCCGTCGACGCGCTGCGGCTGCCGAGCCGGCTGTATCAGGCGGAGCAATACGCGCTCGAGGTCGCCGTCACGAGTACGTTCGCGGGCGCGGCGGAGCTCCGCGTCTACGAGGACAATCGAGAAATCGCGGTTCGTCGAGTGCAGCTCGAGCCGGGCGCGAATCGCTTCGCCTTGCAGGGGCTCGCAGCCAGCGTCGGCTTGCACCGATACCGGGCGGAGCTGTACGCGAACGAGGACGAGGTAGCCGCGAACAATGCGGCGTCCGCGTTCAGTCGCGTATCCGGCCCGCCGAAGGTGTTGCTGGTCGAGGGCGGGGACGGCGAGACGGCGAACGCGGCGAACGCGCTGGACGCCGGCCTCGTGCCGTACGACGTCGTTCAGCCGGAGATGCTGCCGCAGGAGCTGAGCGATTACGCCGCATACGAATCGATCGTGCTCGCGAACGTCTCGGCGACGCGCCTGTCGGAGCGGCAGATGGAAATGATCGAGCTGGCCGTTCGCGACTACGGCGTCGGCCTCGTGATGACCGGGGGCGACAACAGTTACGGTCTGGGCGGCTACTTCCAGACGCCGATCGAACGGGCGCTGCCGGTTTATATGGATTTGCGGGGCAAGCGGGAGATGCCGTCCCTCGCCATGGCGCTCGTAATCGATAAATCCGGCAGCATGGCCGGCGAGCCGATCGAGTTGGCGAAGGAGGCGGCCGGCCGAACCGCGGAGCTGCTGCGCGAAGCGGACACGATCGGGGTGCTGGCGTTCGACTCGGCGCCATGGTGGGTCGTCGAGCCGGCGAAGCTCTCCGATCGGGAAGACGTCCTGCGTCGGATCGGGTCGATCTCCGCCGACGGCGGCACGGAAATCTACACGGCGGTCGAAGAGGCGTTCCGCAGTCTGAAGGACGTCGACGCGCAGCGCAAGCATATCATCTTATTGACGGACGGCCAGTCGGCGACGAACCAAAGCTACGAGGCGTTAGCCGAGGAGATGAAGGGCGCCGGCGTCAGCCTGTCGTCCGTCGCGATCGGCGACGGCGCGGACACGACCCTGCTGGAACGCATTGCGAGCCTCGCGGGCGGGCGATATTACTTCGCGAACGATTCCACGACGATCCCTGCGATCTTCAGCCGGGAGGCGGCGATGATTTCGCGGACGTATATCGTGGACCGGCCGTTCGTGCCTGCGATCGGGCAGGCGGCGGATTGGCAGCCGCTCTTCGCCGGCGGCTTGCCGGAGGTGAAGGCATACGTGGCGACGACGCCGAAGGAGACCGCGGAGACGGCGCTCGCGAGTCCGGAGCCGGATCCGTTGCTGGCGCGCTGGCAGTACGGCGCGGGTCGCGCCGTCGCGTGGACGAGCGACCTGTCCGGCCGGTGGGCCGGCGACTGGGTCGCCTGGAGCCGCTTCCCCGACGTCTTCAGCCGTATCGTGAAGTGGTCGTTCCCGCAATTCGAATCGTCCGCGATGGAGCTGGCCAGCCGCCTGGAAGGCAATGAAGCGACGCTGACCGTCACGAGCCGAGTCGCCGCCGTCCGCGGCGACGTCGCCGCCGTGCTGACGAACGAATCGCTCGAGCAGCGGCGCGTGGAGCTGGAGCCCGCGGCGCCCGGCGAATTCATCGGACGCACCGGCCCGCTCGCGCCGGGCGCGTACTTGACCCGGATCGAATCGGCGGGCGACGAAGGCGAGACGATCGGCGAGACGACCGGCTTCGTCGTCCCGTATTCGCCCGAATACGCGATCGGGGGGGAAGACGGCGGGGCGAAGCTGCAGCGGCTCGCCGAACTGACCGGGGGCAGAACGCTCGATCTTGCGCGTCCCGAAGAGGTATTCGCCGGCGACGCGCCGCCGAAGCTGCGGTACCGCGAGCTATGGCGCGAGCTGACGGTCGCCGCCTTGCTGTTATGGGTCGTCGACATCGCGGTGCGTCGGCTGCACATTCCATGGGACCGACTGCTTCGGCGCTTCCGCCGGCAGACGGCGCACGCCTCCGGGCCTGCGGCCGCTCCGGCCGCGATCGAGCGGCTGCGCCGCCGCGTCGCGGACGATCGCGCGCCTGCGGGCGCGATCTCGCCGAATCGCGCGAGACTGAACGGCGATGCCGCCCCGCGGAGCGCCGCTTCGCAGAACGCCCCGGCGCAGGAGGCGCCGGGGTCGCCTTCCAAGGCGGCTCCTTCCGCGGCTCCACCCTCGGCGCCTTCGCCGTCCGAGGCGTCCGCACCGACGAACGCTTCGGAAGACCGCATGAATCGCTTGCTTGCGGCAAGACGACGGAGGGGCCGGTAACGGCTGCGGCGACGCCGGGCTCCGCTGAAAGTCGAGGCGGCTGCGCGGTATATCGAGAAGGGATAACGTTCCGGAGGGGGTTAATACATGATCGGCAAGATCGCGGCGGGCTGGGCGGGAACGACGATCGTCTATTTTCTTACGTTGAGCGCGTCGGGGGCGATGTACATGCTTATTTTCAACGAACCTCCCGACAGAAACTGGGACCGATCCGGACTCGTGATGGGCGTCGCGATGCTCATCATGCCATATGTCATTGCCGGCTTCTATGCAAGGCTCGTGTTTCCGGATCACCCAAGGACCGGCGCGTTCTGGGTCAGCCTCGTTCCGGTAGTAGGCGAACGCGTATGTATTTACGGGATCGGGCATTTCCTTGCGCTGGCCGGCGGCGACGGATCGATGGAGGGCATCACGACGATGATGTTTATCCGCGGCGAAGCAGCGCCATATTTTACGATCCCCTATATCGTCGGCGGGGTCTCCAGCATTGCGTTGTGCATGGCGATCGCGTCGGTCGGCGCGTCCGTTAACGCGCGGGGGAGGAGATGAGGCTCTGGCGCCGGCTGACGCGGATCGCGGTCGGGTGTATTGCGGTCGTCGCGTCGGCGCTTCTTCTTGATCGCCGCTCTCCCATAGAACGGCCCCCGGAGAACGTCGCGGCGCCGCCGCCGATCGTCGCGTCGGCGCCGGCGGGCGGCCTTCCGCCAACGCAATTTCCCGAGACGATCGAGCTTCGATTCGAGGTCGCCGAGCTCGCGGCGCCGGCGGCGTCGTCCGCGGACGACGATCGGGAACGAAAAGGCGCGCTCCCCTTCGGAGACGCGTTCGACGACCCGGTCCGTCTCGAGTTCGTCGCGAGCGAAGACGGAACGGGAATGCTCGCCGGCTTGCTGCGCGCGGAGGAGACCTCCCTCGAGATCGGACCGATCGGGTACGAACACGATCCGCAGTCTGTCCGGGTATTTGCGCTCGGCCTTCCGATGAACCCCGAGCGCACCTTGGAGCTTGTCGGAGCGGTCGGGACGAGCGCTCTTGGGTATCAGTATGTTTTCTACGATCGAAAAGACGGGACATGGCGGAGCTTCCATAACTGGGGCGTCCCGACGGCGGCAGACCTCGACGGCGACGGGGACTTCGAGATCATGACCCAATTCGAGGGGAAGGGTCTGAACTTTCCGGAAGTCCAACTGCTGCATTGGAGCGCGGAAGGGCTGCAGGAGGCTCGCATGAACGCGCCCTTCTATGATCTGTTGCGGCTCGATTCCGCGAGAACCCGAGTCCTCTCCGAGATCGTCGACCCGGCTCGGCCGTTGCTTCGAATCGAGACGGCGGGGGACGAGCCGCGCGAAGCGTTGTATCGAATGGAGTCGAGGGAGGGAGCTATCGTCCTCCGGCTCGACGCCGCGGAAAGCTTGGAGCAATGACATAAGGAGGAGTTTAGCATCCGTACGGTGGTTACATTGCCTTTCCGCGTCGCGGATATCGCCGCGATCGGCATATACGACGCCTGCTACTCGGGTCGGAGACCGGTCGTCCTGCTGCTGCACGGTTCCGGTTCGACCAAGGAGTCGGGTTTGGCCGCGGCGGGGACGCTCGCGAATATGGGCTACTACGCTGTCGTGTTCGACGCGTTCGGGTTCGGCGAGTCGCCGCACGTCGGACGATTTTTGACGGATCCGATGGACATCTTCCATATTTATCGGGAGACCTCCGGTTATATAAACCGCCTGATCCGTTATCTGGGGCAAGCGCCGGATGCGGACGCGGCGCGCGTCGGGCTGGTCGGATTTTCGATGGGGGCGCATACGATCTATCATTATCTGGCTTACGAGGCGGCGGACGTCGTGCGCGCGGCGGTTCCCATCTGCGGCTCACCGCGTTGGGACAATATCGCGCGGCGGTTCATCCTGACGTTCGAGCAGTTCGCGAGGCTCCGCGCGGAAGGGACGATTCGCGGCTACGAGCAGCGGGTCGCGAGCTTCCACCCGTTGCATCGGTTGGCGTTCGCCGGCAGTAAGGCGCCTGTGTTGGCGCTGGCCGGGGGGAAGGACGGGCTCATCCCTGCGGACGATCTGCGGGAATTTTACTGCCTTCTGCAGCAGGGCCCGGCCGATCCGGGACGCCACCGATTGATCGTGTACCCGGAGGCCGGGCATGTCCTGACGAAGGAGATGCTCGCCGACGCGATCGATTGGCTCGGAAGGCACCTGCGGTAGGGCAAGAGCGACAGGCTCTGCGCGGGATGCGGAGGATGGGTAAGAGTGCATAGGGATAGGGAGTTGCGTATGAAGCAATATCAGGAAAGTATGGTGAACGAGAAAGTAATTCATCGGAAATCGCCGCGAGGCTTGTCGAATTGCTGCCGGCGATTAAAGATTCAAGTAATGGATCGCGAGGCTCGTAAAATCCAATGCGAAGGGAGGCGAGGACGCTTGGGGGAGAACGGCATTGCCGGTCGTCTTGGGCGAGGAGGCGCGGCCTGCGGTACGGCTCGTCGACTATGGAAAATGATCCTGACCGCCGCCCTGCTGCTCGGCGCTTTCGCCGCGTTCGCGCCGCCGAAGGCCGGGGCGTGCTCCTGCGCGCTGCCGCCGCCGCTCGCGGAGGATGCGGCGAGCAAGACGGCGGTGTTTTCGGGGACGGTGCTGGAAATCGTCGAGCCGGATCGGGGCGGCGTATGGTCCGGTGCGGATCCGGTATATGTGAGATTCGACGTCGACACCGTCTGGAAGGGCGTCGACGAGTCGCAGGCGATCGTCACGACGAGAGCGTCGAGCGACAGCTGCGGGTACGATCGGTTCGAACTCGGTCGCGCCTACGTCGTGTTCGCCCACGGTTCGCCGGACGGGTTGGAGACGGGCTTATGCACGAGGACGGCTCCGCTGGAGGAGGCCGGCGACACGGTGACGGGGCTCGGACCGGGCGCGAAGCCGACGAAGCCGGTCGATCTGACGATTCGTGCACCGGCGAGTTCGCTTCCGGAGGAGCCGCCGGGCGCACCGGAAGCGCCGGAAGCGTTCGGCGGCCGGCACTATGCGCTGGCTGCGGCGCTGCTCGTCTTCGCGCTCGTCTGGGCCGGCGTTCGAGGGAAGAAGCGGTAATATGAAAATGGACGCGGAGGCGGTCATGCGATTTGCAAGGAATCCGCCCGATGACGTGCGCGTCGGTCTTTGGGAGGACGAAGGGTTGGCGGGCCTTCCGCAAGACGGCGGGACATTCCGCCTTCCCTTCTAACGAAGCGAACTACATCTTTTTCACAAATTCCAGTACCTTTTTGTTTAAGGCCGCTTCCGCTTTCATTACGACCGCCAATGCTATCTTATTGCCCGCGAACGCTTTCTTCCACTTTTTCAAGGTTCCCCTGATCTTATGGATCTCGCCCGACCCTTCGTTCAGGAACTTGTTTCGATCTTCCACGCGTTCCGGCAGGGTGAGTCCATTAATGCGCTCAAGCAGTTGATTGGCAGCCGTCGACTGCTCCAACGCGACGAGCTCTTCTTGCTTCTTCAGGTCCTCTTCGGTGATGGACGGGAGCTCGAAGGCCGACTGCGATTTCAGTCGGTTGAGGGCGGACTTGAACTCTTTCTTGTTCGTCGGGAAGATTTCCATCTGACGACGTAAATTCGCCTCGTATCGGAAAGGATTCCGTAAAATTTCCGCGCCTCCGAGCTTCTTCGAGCTATGCTTTTCGCTAGGAGCGCCGAGGAAGATGCTGTTTTCGCCTCCCTTTCCTTCATAGAATACTTGCTTCAACGTTTTTTTGCCGCTGATGACGCTCATTAACCCTTGCTTTACGAGCAAGGTGGCGTCGTAAGGAACCTCGTCCTTACCGTCTACGGCTTCCATCGAGCGTCCGAATTCGGATATGCCCGTTATTGCGGTAAACTTGCCCAGATGCTCCAGCAATTGCGAACGGGAGCCCAGCTGACGCGCGATGGCGGACGCATCGTTGTTCATGTAATAAAGCGCGAGCGTAGCAAGCTCGCTGTCGGTGAACGTCTCGTCGTTTCCTCGTGTCTTCCCCGTCGCCAGCTCGTACAGCCGGCTTGCGTTCTTATCGTTGCCCATCCTCTTCATCTGCTCGAACAGCGCGTTATATTCCGCCGGCGGTTCGGCGATGCCCTCCTCGCGTTCGTTCCCGCCGGGCTGGATGAAATACCCCGTCCCCTCGCCGAGTCGAATCGTCTGCTCGCCGAGCCAGAAGTATTCCTGCTTGTCGAGGCGGGAGAGCTTGGAGGTCTTGGACTGCCGATGGGCGATCAGCGCCTTCCGGCTGCGCGGGTCGTGCAGCTCGAACTTGCTTTCTTTGATCTTGAGCTTGCCGCCCTCTAGACGTCTCCTCTTGAGCTTGCCTTGCCTCATCAAGATTCGAAGTCGCTGCTCGTCGTTCAGCTCTACCTTCTCGTCATCGTCGCTTGCCGCATAGTCGGAGTCGTCTTCCAGGTCGGAAAACAGACGCGCCTTCTCTTTCTTGGCCGACGTTTTATTTTCGTCCGGCGCTTCGGACGGTTTCTCTTCCGGATCGGCGCGACTTCCGGAAGCGCTCGCGACCGGGCTGCTTACGTGAGGCTGTCTTCGCACGGCTTCGAACGTCTCCATATCGACAAGCACATACTCCGTATCGCCCTCCAGCTGATAAGCGCGCCGGCCGAGGTCCCCGTATCCGATTGTTCCCAGTAGACGATATGCGAAGCCGGTGTCTTCGTCGATGAACAAGTCATGCTCGCGGGAATACGTAAATTTTGCCTGGATCGCTTCGCCCGCCGGCGCGGATCGGCCGGCATGGGCAGGCTGCTCTCGCTGCGGTTGCTGCGCCCGAAACCGCCGCATGAACTGCCGAACGCCCGCATTGCCGATCCGCTGCTGCATATGCAGCAAAGACTGCGCCTGCAGCGGCAACCCGCGGAGCTCGCTGCCGGCGCGGCGGGAGGGGGACGATCCGGCCTTCTCTTGTCGGGAACGCGTCGCGTCGCTCCTATCGCTCATTCCGGGCTGCCGAGGAGTCATCGATTCCCTCCATTGAACATTGCAAATTTTCCATGGATTCATTTTACTACCATTCCTTTAGTCGGAACAGTAGATTGCTCGAAATCCCAAGGAACGGGTACATTGTGCGAGGTCGACGATCGGGGAAAGCTCATGGCACCCGACTACGAAAAAAACATCGCCTGCGACGGATCGATTGCGTCCGCGAGGCGATGTCCTCTTCCTAATCCACGTTGATGAACGGCGTCGCGCCGCCCGTGACGTTCGGCAGCTGCCCGTTCCACTTCTCGATCGCCTTGAGCTGCGCTTCGATCTGGCGAAGCTCGATCAGCTCCGGCGTGACCTCCGCCTTCTGCAGCCGCAGCGCTTCGGCCTGCGCCTGCGCCTTCGTGATCTCTTGCTCCTTCTCGATCTTGATCCGCTCGAGGTCGAGCTTCGACTTCAGCGCCTGCTGCTCCGCGATCTGCTTCTGCTCGATGGCGCGGTCGAACTCCTCGGAAAACTTGAATTCGGTAATGTTGATTTCGTCGAGCACCATATTGTACATGCCCAGCTTGGCGGTCAACGCTTCCTTGACCTTGGCGCTGACTTCCGAACGTTTGGAAATCAAGTCTTCGGCCGTGTACTGCGCCGTGACGGCCTTCAACGATTCGCTGATCGCCGGGTCGACGATTCTAGCTCTGTATTCCAAACCGACGTTCTGATACAGGTTGTTGACGGCGCCGCCCTCCAGAT
>JAPSKX010000135.1 GCA_031181325.1 Paenibacillus sp. | reverse complement strand
ATCGAATAGGCCGGCGTACAGCTCCAAGCGTGACGATAACTGTTGATTAGGTTGCTTCCGTAAGGGGAGTACGATGTATCTTCCGGGCGGTACACTTCACGGAACTCTATAATCTATTACATGAAACAACCGTCCGGGGGGCCCCCGGACGGTCCGTCGCAGAACTGAAAGCTACCATCGGAAGCTGTAGCTGCCCGAACCGACCGTAACGGTCAAGCCGGCCGCCGCTTCGGCGAACGCAACGATGCCCTCCGTCGCGGACAGCGGCGCGCCGCTCTCGAGGACGGCTTCGCGTTCCGCGCCGGGCAGAACGACGTCCGCCTGCGTATTCGGCGGAATCGCGACCTGCAGCTCCAATCCCCCGTCTTCCCGCTTATACCATGCGGAACGCACAAGGCCATACATGGTATGAAGACATCCTTCCGCCCATTCGAGCCCCTCCTTCGGCGGCTGCGGCCGGATCGTAATCCGCTTGTAGCCGGGAGAGGACTCCTCGGTGTCGATGCCGGCGACGCAACGGTACAGCCAATCGCCGATCGCGCCATAAGCGTAATGGTTGAAGGAGTTCATGTCCGGACTCCAGAATGTACCGTCCTCCCGAATGCCGTCCCAGTGCTCCCATACCGTCGTCGCGCCTTTCGTGACTTGGTACAGCCAAGACGGAAAGCTTTGTTGGAAGAGCAGCTTATAGGCCGCTTCCGTCTGGCCGTGCTCGCTGAGCACATGGTTCAAATACGGCGTCCCGACGAAGCCGGTCGTCAGATGATATTTGCTTTCCTCCAGCAGCTCGACCAGCTTGCTTACGGCGCGTTCCTTGGACGCGCCTTGGAGCAGCCCGAACATGAGCCCAAGCACCTGCGCCGTCTGCGTCGGCACCGCCAGCCTGCCGGAAGGCGTAATGAACTCCTTCTCGAAGGCGGCGACGATGTTGTCGTACAGGCGTCCATACGTTTCCTCGTCCTCGCGCTTCCCGAGCACGGCGGCCGTCTTGCGCAGCAGCGAGGCGGAGTACGCGTAGAACGCGGTAGCGATATAATCCCGGTCCGTCGCGCCGACGTATGAATTCGGCTTGGCGTCTAAACCGAGCCAGTCGCCGAAGTGGAAGCCCGTATTCCAGAGAAATTCCTGATCGCCGGTCGAGCGGATATGCTCGACCCATGCTTTCATGCTGTCATACTGCTCCTCCAGAATACGCGTATCCCCGTAAGCGAGGTATAGCGTCCAGGGGATAATGACCGCCGCGTCGCCCCACGCCGCGGAGGAGACGCTGTCCGGTCCCAGCACGTTCGGGATGACGTGGGGAACGGCTCCGTTCTCCAATTGATCCGCCTTCAGATCTCGCAGCCACTTCGTGAAGAACGGATCGATATTCATAAGGTATGCCGCCGTCCGGATAAACATCTGCGCATCGCCCGTCCAGCCCAGCCGCTCGTCTCGTTGCGGACAGTCCGTCGGCAGATCCAAGAAATTCCCCTTCAGCCCCCACAATATATTGTGTTGCAGCTGATTGACGAGCGGGTCGGAGCATTGGAACGAGCCGGTCGGCTCCATCTGGGAATGCAGGACGACGCCCTCGAAGTTTCGCGGATCGATCGGCCCCTCGACACCGGTAACGCGGACATACCGAAACCCTTGGAACGTAAAGTGCGGCTCGAACGTCTCGCGCGCCTCGCCCTTCAAGCGGTATCGTACCGTCTGCTTGGCGCTCCGCAAATTATCGGTATACAAATTTCCGTCGCGATCGAGCACCTCCGCGTGATGCAGGACGATCTCGTCCCCGGCCCGTCCGCTTGCGGTCACCTTGACCCAGCCGACCATGTTCTGCCCGAAATCCAGCACCGTCTCGCCGTTCGGCGTCGTCAGGACTTCGGTCGGCGCGATCGATTCGATCCGGCGCACCGGTTCGTTCTCTTGGGCTACGAGCGTATCCTTCGGATGCGCCAGCGTGTCGACCTGCGCCCAACCGCCGTCGTCGAAGCTAGCGCAAGCCCACCCCGGCTGCTCGAGCCTTGCGTCATACGTTTCCCCGTGATAAATTTCCGACATGAGAATCGGGCCGTCCGACACCTTCCACGAGCCGTCCGACGCGACGGTTATCTCCGTGCCGTCTTCCAATGCCATGCGCATCTCCAGCAACAAGGCCCTGCGATCGCCGTAGTGGTTGCGTTTGTCCTTCCATACGAGGTTCCCGCTGTACCAACCGTGGCCAAGCTGCGCTCCGATCGCATTGTCGCCTTCTTGCAGCATCGCCGTCACATCATAGGTTTGGTACTGCAGCCGCTTGCCATAACTCGTCCACCCCGGCGTGAAGTACCGGTCGCCCACGCGCTCGCCGTTCAAGTATAGCTCATACAAACCAAGCGAGGTCGCATATACCCGGGCTTCGCGGACTCGCCCCGGAAGCGTGAACGCCTTGCGCAGCATCGGGCTGATCTCGCTCTCCGCTTCCCCTTCCCGCAGAGGGGCGGCGATCCATTCCGCCGTCCATTCATCGGTCGAGAGAAGGCCGGTTTCCCAATAAGCCGGCTCCGACCAAGCCGTGCTTTCATCCCGCTGGTTCCACGCTTGAACCCGGTAGTGGAACCGCTTTCCGGAAAGCGCTGGCATCTCCCCGAGCTCCACATGCACGCAGCGATCCGCCGAGACTTTCCCGGAGTCCCACAGCAGCTTCGAAAATTGCAGGTCTTCCGCCACTTGAATGCGGTACGCCGACTGCAGGACGGCCCGCTTCTCCGCTTGCAGACGCCAGCTGATCCGAGGCCGGGTCACTCCGATCCCGATCGGGTTCCATTGATACTCGCAACGTAAATCCATGACTTGAAACAAGGCCGACCCCCCGCTTCCGAGATTAAATATAATTCCGCACAATGACATGTGCAATGGTTATAATTATACTGAAATCTGCAGCGGGTTTCGCCGTAGAACCCGACATGAATACCCGGTAAATCGGACATCGGTAAGGAGGGAATTCGAATGCAGCCATCGATTACGACATTGCACGGGGAGTCCTTCTTCCGGGACGATGTTTTGCTTTATATCAACCGGGCCGATGAAGATTACAAGGTCCCGATGCATAATCACGATTTTTTGGAGATCGCTTACGTTGCCGAGGGAGTCGGCTTCCATCACATCGGGGGAGACGTGCTGAAAGCGCAAAAAGGCGACCTGTACGTCATTCCGATCGGGATGCCGCATGTGTTCCGACCGACCGCGGGGGATGTCGCCAAGCACCCGATCGCAGTGTACAACTGTACGGTATCGACTCGACTCCTGGATCGAATCGTCCCCCTTCTGTCGGATCGGAGCTTGGCCGCATTCGTCAGCTCCCTCTATTGCGACGAGCCCCGTCTGCTCTCGCTGCCCGGCGCGGGCGAGCATGCGGAGAAGTTGTTTTATTCGCTGCATCGGGAGTACATGCAGCTGCGGGAAGGCTACGCCGATTATTTGCATACGCTGTTGATTCAGCTGTTGATTACCGTCTTTCGGCTGACCGAATCCCGCCTGAATCCGTCCGGGACGACGCGCGCAACCCCCTTCTTCGAATTATTGCAGTATCTTGACCGGCATACGGGGGAAGAGCTTACCTTATCCGATCTGGCGGTTCGGTTCACCTACAGCGAGCGGCAGCTCCAGCGGCTGTTCAAGCAGCATACCGGGCAGACGTTCGTTCGCTACCGGCAAGGCCGTCGCATCGAGAAAAGCTGCGAATGGCTGCGAAATCCGGAGCTGAAAATCAGTGCGGTGGCGGAGTACGTCGGCTACAAGGATCGGGACACGTTCGTCGCTGTGTTCAAACGGTATATGGGAATAACGCCGAGCCAATTCCGGAATCGATGGCGGAATTCCCGTTCGGAAGGATAACCTTCTTAGCGGGAGGAGGCTGCGTTACCCCTTCAACGCCCCCGCGGCGATGCCCGCCACGAACTGCTTCTGCAGCAGGAAGAACATCGCGATCATCGGCACGTTGATGACGATGACCGCCGTAATCAAGCTCGGGTAATCCGTCGCGTACTCTCCGCGGAATTGCAGCATCGCCAGCGGCAGCGTCAGCTTCTCCCGCTCCGTAATGAGCAGCAGCGGGAACAGCAGGTCGTTCCAGATACCGAGGAACAGCAAGGTCGCCGCTGCGGCCAGCGGCGGACCGGCCAGCGGCAGCGCGAGCCGCGCGAACAGGCGCCGCTCCCCCGCGCCGTCGATCGTGCCCGCCTCGAACAATTCGCGTGGCAGTTGCCGCATGAACCCAGAGATTAGAAACACGGAGAACGGCAGCACCATCGCCGCCGACACAATTACGAGCCCCAGCCGACTGTTCGTAAAGCCGAGCTTCTGAACGAGCGAATAGATCGGGATCATATTCACTTGAGACGGCACGAGCAGCCCCGCGACGAACAAGCCGAGCATGAACGCGCCGATCCGCCCCCGCGAACGGAAGACGCCGTACGCGACCATACTCGCGAGAAGCAGCACGAGCGCCACAGTCGAAACCGAAATAAGCAAGCTGTTTCCGAAATACGTAACCATCGGCTGCGTCTCGAACAGTCGAACGTAGCTGCCCGTCGACGGTGCAAACGGCCACCCGATCGGGTTCGCATAGAACTCCCCCGTTCCCTTCAACGACGTGAGCGCGACGACGCCGAGCGGCACCGCGACGACGAGCCCGATTCCGAACAGAAACAATAGACCGGCAATGCGTAATGTCATCTCTCGTATCCTTCCTTATTGCGCGACGCGGTTGGCTCTCAGGCTCTTGAATTGCAGGAACGTAATGAACGCGATGATCGCCATGAAATAGACCGAGGCTGCCGCGGCTTCGCCGAATCTGTAATTTTGGAATGCCGCTGTATAGATATAGGTGGACAAGATTTCCGTAGCGTACATCGGCCCGCCCTTCGTCATGACGAAGACGAGGTCGAACGCCTTGAACGAGCCGATCGTCGTGAGCGCCACCGCGACGACCGCGGTCGGGGCGAGCAGCGGCCAGGTCACCCAACGGAATACATGCCAACGATTGCCCCCGTCCATCTTCGCGGACTCGAACAAGTCGGCCGGGATGCCCTGAATGCCGGCGATATAGAGAAGCGCCATCTGTCCGAAATGGGACCAGATATGCACGGCCGCCACGGAATAGATCGCCTTCGCGGGGTCGCCCAGCCAGTTCCCGGCGAGCGACTCCAACCCAAGGGCGCTCAACAGATTGTTGAGCAGCCCGAGCGTCGGGTCGTAGACGAACGCGCCGATGAAGGCGACCGCCACGGAGGATAGAATCGCCGGGAAGAAATACAGTCCGCGCAACGCGACGTTCCTTCGACGGTTCCCCGACAGCAGCAGCGCGACGAGCAGCGACAACGTGGACTGCACGACGACGACCGCCGCCATGAACTTCAAGTTATTCAGGAACGCCTTATGGAAAATAATATTTTCCGCAACGCCCCTGTAATTGTCCAGCCCGACGAAACGGAACGCCTCCGACATGCCGTTCCAATCGGTGAAGGAGTACCGCAGCCCGATCAGCGTCGGGAAGACGAAGACGGCAAGGTACAGCAGCGTCCCCGGCGCGAAAAACCAAAACAACACGCTTTTCTTCGCCATCGCTTATTTCACTTGTTGGTCGATAATGGCTTGCGACGCCTTCGCGGCCTCTTCCGGCGACTGTCCGGAGAGCACGGCTTGGAACGTGCTGACGACCGCCTTCTGCACCTCGATGTTACGAATCAAGTATCTTGGCTGGAAGCGCGTCTTGCGCGTCGTCCATTCCGCGATGTCGCGCAGCTCCTGGCTCGTATACGCGACGCCCTTGATCGTTACGTTCTGCCCGGTTTCGTCCGCGTATCGCCCGGCGATCTCGCTGCGGCTCAGGAAGTCGATGAACGTCTTCGCCGCCTCTTGCCGTTTCGACTTCGCGTTGACGCCGAGCATGAACGTCGTCGTATGAATCCCTTCGAATGCCGCTTGGTCGGCGGGCACCGTGATCGGCGCGAGCAGCTTCAATCGTAAATCCGGATTGGCTTTCTTCAGCCCCGTGATCGCATACGAGCCGGATGCGATCATGGCAGCCTTCTCTTGCACGAACAGCGCCGTCGCCGCTTCGGCGTTGGAACCGGAAGCGTCCTTCTGGAAGAAGCCGTTGTCGTTCAATTCTTTGAATTGACCTAACGTCTTGATCCACCAACCGTCCAGCAGCGTCGTCTCGCCCGCTTCGAGCTTCTCGAAGATGCGTTCGTCCGGCGCGTTATTCATCAGCATCGTGTTCATAAACTGCGAGGCGTCGCCCGGGTACGCGATCGGGATGATGCCTTCGCTCTTCAGCTTCTCGCCGAGCGCCAGGAACCCATCCCAATCGTTCGGCGGCGTCAAGCCGTATTTCTCGAACAGGCCGACGTTATATACCGGCATGTTGTACACGAGCTGGTACGGCACGGCGAGCTGCTTGCCGTCCTGCTGCCCCGCCGTAATGAGCGACGGCTCGAAACGTTCGAGGAAAGCGGCGCCCGTCAGTTCGGCGTAAAGCCCCGACTGCGCGATCATCGAGAACTGCGCGCCGGGGAACGAGGCGAACACGTCCCCTACGGAGCCGTCCAGCAGCTTCTGCTGCGCGATCGATTGGTATTCCCCGGACGGGAACGTCTGCATCTCGACCTTGATATTCGGGTACTCCTCTTCGAACTGCGCTATGATCTTTTCGAACGAAGCCGCGTCCTCGGAACGCCAATGAATGAAGTTGATCGTCTCTTGCTTCGCGGGATCGGCCGCGGTCGGAGCCCTCCGTTCTCCGGTTGCGGGCGCTGCGCTTCCGTCGCTTCCGGCGCCGCCCCCGCATGCCGTTACGAGAAGGGAGAAGGTGAAGAGCGCGGCCGGAACGACGACCTTGGCCCGATATGATTTCATTGATTGACTCATGCGTTGATTTCCTCCTGTACGGGATTTCGCCGCTCCCATTTTTCGTAAAACAGGCCGATCGCTTTCTCGCCGAATATTTTCGATTCCTCCAGATGCGGGTAGCTCGACAGGACGAAGCTCGAGATGCCCAGATCGGCGTACTCCAGCAGCCGATCCGTCACTTGGTTCGGCGTGCCGACGAGCATCAGCGCGCCGCCCGACCGAACGAGGGAGATGCCGGCCCACAGATTCAATCCGACGATATAATCGTTATCCTTGGACGCCTCGAAAATTAGGTTTTGCCGGCTTTGGTTCGTCGAGTTGATATTGTTCAGCGCGGCGCGGCTCGCCTCGGCGACCGCTGGGTCCACCTTGCTGATGATCTCCCATGCGGCTTCCCAAGCTTCTTCCTCGGTGTCGCGGACGAGCACCTGCGCCCTTAAGCCGTACCGGATGCTTCGCGGGGCGCCGGACGCCGCTTCGAATTCCTTGCGCAGCGCCTCGAGCTCGTCGATCTGCTCCTTAATCATGGGCAGCGGCTCTGCCCACATGAGATACACGTCGGCGTATTTCGCTGCGACCCGCTTGCCCGCCGGGGAGCTGCCCCCGAAGTAGAGCGGCGGGTGGTCCTGCACGGGCGCGGGATAACTCACCCCGCCGGTCACTTTGTAATATTTACCTTCGAAGAACGTTCTCTCCTTCAGGTCCGGGTAGTCCTTGGACTGCTCCCACACGCTCTTCACAATGTGCAGAAATTCGTCGGCTCGCTCGTATCTTGCGTCATGATCGCGGGCCAGCGGATCCCCCAGCGCGACGAGGTCGTCTTCGTGGCTGCCGGAGACGATATTGATCAACGCGCGGCCTTCGGATAAATAATCCAAACTCGCCGCCATGCGAGCGGCCTGCACCGGCTCGATCAACCCCGGCCGAAGGGCCGCCAGCGGCTTCAAGCGCGTCGTATGGCTCGCGATGATCGATGCGACCGGCCAGACGTCGATGCCCGTCGGGATGAGCGTGAAGTCGAATCCGGCTCGCTCCGCGGTTTGCGCCAGCTCGACGATGTACTTCGCATCGGCCTTGCGCTGCGGCGGCACGCCGATATACTTCCCGTCTCCGAACGTCGGAATGAACCAACCGAACTCCGCGCGCCCCGTGTTTCTCGTTGTCATAGGGACTCCCTCACTCCTTTATCGTTGTGTAAATAAAAAAGACACACCACTCCTTGGGGGAGCGTGCGTCTCCGGTTGACCAGTAGACCTACAATTCCTAGTGGAATAGTGTGTTTTTTTATTATCATATTCGTGCCTTGGGCGATTGTCAATCGTTTCTTTAGCTTACGCCCAATCCTGCTTTCGGTTCGCGAGGCGACCGCCGCCTCATGTTCGTGATCGCCACGCCGGTCAGGATCAGTACGCCTCCGCCGAGCTGCGCGAGCAAGATCGGATCGCCAAGTACGAAATGGCTGACGATAATCGCAACGAACGGCGGGATATTCATGAACATCGCGCTCATGGACGCCCCGGCTGCCGCGATCCCCTGGTTCCACCAGAAGCCCGCCAGCCCTTGGCCGACGACGGCAACGCCGACGAGCAACACCCATGTAAGCGCCTGATGACTGGCGTGCAGGTTGCCGCTAAGCGCCTCTACCGCGACGGCCGGCGACATGAGAATCGTGCCGATGACCGTAGAGTAGATCGTCACCTCGTAAGCGCTCATCTCCGTCGTAAGTTTGCGGATAAACAGCAAGCTGACCGACATGCCCAGCATTGCAACGAGCAAATACACGTCGCCATGGGATATGCCTAGCTGCTTGCCGCCGTACAAGACGATGCAGACGACCCCAATGAGCGCAACGACGGCTCCCAGCAGCTTCTGTCCGGTGATGGCTTCCTTAAGGAACATTCGAGACAGAAGCGTAGTCGCGATCGGAGACAACGCGACAATCAGCGCGGCGTTGCCCGCCGTCGAACCTTGCAGTCCGGTAAAATAAAACAGCTGGTTGATCAACGTGCCGGTGATGCCGGCCATCAGCAGTAAGCCCCACTCGCGTAACGTCGGCCGCCGCATCGATGTATTGACGATCGCCACCGATATCAGGAAGAGCGACATGACAACCAAGCGCGCGAATGAAAGAAAAACGGGCGAGAAATCGCGCAGCATGTACGCGCTCGCCACGTAGTTGCCTCCCCAGAGCAGGGAGACGCCCCATAACTTAAGGAATACCGTCCGATCCAGCATGATGAATGTTCTCCTTGGAATGTGCTGCTGCATGGAATCAAGCCTGCTCCGCAGGTTGCGTCTGCGCCGCGATCAACAGGAACATCGGTCGGCGGAACTCCTCCTGCCAAGCCGGATGCCGCTCCAGCATGTCTTGGGTCGGGCGAAGCTCCGACACCTTCCGAATCGCGAAGCCCGCCTCGATCAGCGCGTTCATATACGCAGCGATCGTCCGGTGGTATTTGACGACGTCGTTTCCCAAAAATCGAGTTTCCCGCACTCCCTCCGCATGATAATCGTCGATCGGCCAATGCAGCTTCTCTCCGTTCGGACCGTAATGCCAGTCTTGAGCGGCCAGCGCCGTATAGATCGGATGCTCTACCGAAAAGACGAACTCGCCCCGAGGAACGAGGACGCGGGCAACTCTCTTGCAGATCGCGTCGAAGCGCTCGATATAGTGGAACGCCAGCGAACTGATCGCCACGTCGAATGCCCCCTCGGGACCGTCGAAATCTTCGATCGCGAGGCGTCTGTATTCGACGTTCGAATCGTGCGTCATCGCTCTCGCCCGCTCCAGCATCTTCTCCGATAGATCGATGCCGACGACCGACCGCGCGCCGCGTTCGCGGGCGTATCGGCAATGCCATCCGTAGCCGCATCCGAAATCCAACACCCTCTTGTCTTGCAAATCGGGGAGCATGTCGCGGAAATCTCCCCATTCGCCCGCCGCAGCCAACCCGTGGATCGAACGCTGCATAGCGGCATACTTGTCGAAAAATTCGGGATCGTCGTATTTGTTCTGTTTCATAATTTCATTATGCAAAAATCAGCGACGGGCGACAAGACGCATGCGAGAAAATAAGGATTGCGGTGTTCACTCCGCTACTAAATAATAGGAAAAGAACGAAAACGAAAAGGATGGGAATTATGGACTTCAACCCGTTGTTACGCTTTATCGACCGTATCGCCGATTGGCGCATCCCATGGGCGGAGGTGCTCGTCATGCACCGGAACGAGACGGTGTTCCGGTATCGGAGCGGCTTCAGCAACCTGGAGGAGAAGGCGCCGATCGACGAGAAACGAATCATCAACTTGTACTCGATGACGAAGATCATGACTTGCGTCGCGGCGCTGCAATTGGTCGAGAAGGGCGCCATGCTGCTGAACGACCCGATCTCGGCGTATTTGCCGGAATATGCCGAGATGACGGTTCGCAAGACGTTGGCGGACGGGACCGTGGAGCTCGTAAAGTCGGAGCGGCCGATCACGGTGCGCGACCTGTTCGCCATGACGGCCGGCTTCTCCTACGATCTCGGCGCGCCGTCCATCCGAGCTGCGATCGAACGGACGAACGGCCGGCTGCCGACCCGCTCCTTCGCGGCGGCGCTCGCGAAGGAGCCGTTGCTGTTCGAGCCCGGCACGCGGTGGAGCTACAGCTTATGCCACGACGTTCTCGCCGCGCTCGTCGAGGTCGTGGACGGTCGTCGGTTCGGCGCGTACCTGCGCGACGAAATTACCGGACCGCTCGGCATGCGCGACACGGGCTTCGAGCTGTCCGCCGAGCAGCTTGACCGCCTTGCGCCGCAATACGAGTATCGCGATGCATTGGGGAAGGCGGTCCGCAAGGACGGGAACGGCTACAAGCTCGGCACGGAATTCGAAAGCGGCGGCGCCGGATTGATGTCCACCGTCGGCGACT
This sequence comes from Paenibacillus sp., assembly GCA_031181325.1. Classification (GTDB taxonomy): domain Bacteria; phylum Bacillota; class Bacilli; order Paenibacillales; family YIM-B00363; genus Paenibacillus_AE. The sequence goes on along the minus strand of JAPSKX010000135.1, from coordinate 2,832 downwards.
ACGCCCTGTTCTTGAATGCATTGACGAACCTGGGCACGAGCCCGAACGGCGTGCGGATCTTGTCTTCTGCTTCAGTCGACCTGATGCGGACGGATCACCTGACCGAGCCGATGCGGGACGACTACGCCTGGGTGCAGCTTTCCGGATACGGCTACGGGCTGGGCGTTAGAACCCACATCTCGCCGTCCGAGAGCGGCTCCCTGAGCGCGCGGGGCGAGTTCGGCTGGAGCGGCGCCGCCGGATGCCTCGCGATCGTCGACCCTGCGTCCGGGCTGACCGTCATGTATGCGCAGCATCTGTTGAACAACCAAGAGCCCTACGTGCATCCGCGGTTGAAAAATATCGTATACGCTTGCCTATAACGATGAACGGCAGTCTTTGACGCGCGAGGGTCTCGGACTGCCGTTTCGCCGGTTAGTATGGTCGCGCGCGGGCGCGCGATCAGATCGTCGGCATCACATTGCCGCCGGCCACGGGAATATAGGCGCCTGTGATGAAGCTGGATAAGTCGGAAGCAAGGAATGCGACAACGTTCGCGATTTCTTGATCCGTCCCTCTTCTTCGCAGCGGGACGTTCTTTTCGTAAGCTTCATTGCGTTCGGTCTGTTGTTCCCGGTCCCGATCGCTGATCGTCCACCCCGGCGCCACCTGATTCACCGTGATTTGATGCTCTCCCACTTCCTTCGCCAAGATCCGGTAGACGCCGTCCATTCCCCTCTTCCCGGCGACGTAGGCGGATTGCCCGGGGAAGTTCTGCATGGAGCATTCCGTATTGATGCCGATCACGCGGCCGTATTTGCGTTCGATCATCGCGGGCACGAAGGCTTTCGCCAGATGCACGCTTTGCATCACGCAAGAGTCGAACTGTCCTTGGTAGTCCTCCAAGGGCTGCTCCAGCACCGTCGTCCATTCGTATTGCACGACGGCGTTGGCGACGACGATGTCTACGGCGCCGAACGCGTTCGATGCCATCTCCTTCATCCGGAGCACGGATGCGTAATCCGTGACGTCGGCTTTCACCGCGACCGCCTTCCTGCCTAACGCTTCGGTCTCTCGCTGCAGCAGGAGCGCCTTCTCTTCGTTCCGATGGTAATGCAGAATGAGATCCGCCCCGCAGCAGGCCAGCGTGCGAGCCATCACCCTTCCCAATTGGCCGGTCGCGCCCGTGATCAGAGCCGTCTTGCCGGTTAAGTCGATGTGCATGATGAATTCCTTCCTCCCTGTTCGCCCGGTGTATGACCACATTATACTGCAGCGCTAGCGGAGTTGTCTCGAGATTGCGTTGAGGTATAATAGAATCGTAGAAACGGAGGCGGGCGCGGTGGAATGGGTATTCGGACTGATCGGAAGCGCCGGGATCGCCGGCGCGGCCTACCTTAAGCGATCGCTGTCCCTCTCGGGCGCGCTGGCGGCGGTCGCATTGGGTACGACGATGTTCGCCTTGGGGAGCGCGGTTTGGTTCGGCACGCTGATCGCCTTCTTCGCCTCTTCGACCGCATGGTCGAAGTGGAAGAAACGGGCGAAGGCGGAGGCTGAACGCAATTACGAGAAAACCGGGAGACGCGACGCCGGTCAGGTGCTCGCGAACGGCGGTCTGGGGCTGCTGCTCTGCGTCGCGTACTGGATCTGGCCGCATCCGCTATGGTGGTACAGCTTCCTCGGCGTCATGGCGGCGGTCACGGCCGATACGTGGGCGACGGAGATCGGGGCGTTAAGCCGCACCCCGCCGATCTCGATCAAGACCGGCAATCGCGTGCCGCCGGGTACGTCCGGCGGCATCTCCGGACTCGGCCTCTGCGCATCGCTTGCCGGCGGTCTGTTCGTCGGCGCCGCGGCGTGGGCGCTGCTCCTCGCGGTCCCGGGCCACGCGGCGCCGGATACGGTCGCCGCGTCGCTGCGATTCGCGGTATGGACCGGAATCGCGGGCGCGGCAGGCGCGATCGGATCGATCACGGACTCCTGGATCGGAGCGACTTGGCAGCAGATGTACCGCTGCGCCGCATGCGGCCGCGACATCGAGCGTTCCAGCCACTGCGGCCGGCCCGCCGAACGGCTTCGCGGCCGAACGGGCTGGAACAACGATGTCGTCAACGTCGCGGGGTCGCTCGCGGGCGGCGCATTCGCCGCTTTGGCGGCCTGGGGGTTCGGATTGGCTTGAAAGCTCTCGCGTAAGGAGGCCGCTGCGGCTGCAGCGGCCTTCGATCCGTCCTCCGATCGTTACTTCTCGACCTCGTGGCGGTGCACACCCCGTTGATCACGGAAGGCGTGGCGTCCAATAACTTGGCGAATTGCTTGCACCGCTCGGAAGGAGCGGTATGCGTCGTATGCATAGCCATTGTCATCACCTCGCAAGCACCATCTGTCCGTCCTTCGGAATTGCTGTAGGTGAGCGCCGCGACGGTAACGCCCGTTCCTTTCGAAAATGTCAAAAGGAACCGGTAAGCTTCTAAAATCAAAGCTTACCGGTTCCTTCATTGCAACCCGCAGACCGGGTCCCTATGCAATTATTCGTGGAAATCCAACCCCGAGCGAACTTCTTTCACGAGCCCTGCGCGAATGACGAAATCGCCGAAGTGCTCCCCGTTCTCGCGCTCCGTCGCGTAGCGCTTGAAGATGTCTTTAAGCTCCGCGAGGATTTCCGCTTCGCCGATATTTTCGCGATACAGCTTGTTCAGCCGTTGCCCCGCGAAGCCGCCGCCGAGGTACATGTTGTACTTGCCGGGACCCTTGCCGATGAATCCGAGCTCGGCGAGCATCGGGCGGGCGCAGCCGTTCGGGCAGCCCGTCATGCGGATGACAATGTCCTCTTCGCGCAGGCCGTTCTCGTCGAGC
>JAPSKX010000011.1 GCA_031181325.1 Paenibacillus sp. | reverse complement strand
GCCGACGCCCCGGGACGCCCCGCCGGCGCCGAGCAGCAAGATGCGGGCGCCGCGCAGCGCCGCCCCCGTCTCTTCCTTCAGCGACCGCACGTACCCGATGCCGTCCGTGTTATAGCCGACCAGCCGGCCGTCCCGGTTGACGATCGTATTGACCGCGCCGATGACGCGCGCCGTCTCGTCGATCTCGTCGAGATACCGCATCACTTCGACCTTATGCGGTATCGTGACGTTCACGCCCAGCAGCCCGAGCGCCCGCACGCCGCGCACCGCGTCGCCGAGCGACTCCGCCTTCACGTGGAACGCCACGTACGCCGCGTTCGTTCCCGTCTCCGCGAAGGCGCGTCCCAGCATGATCGGCGAGCGCGAGTGCCGGACCGGATCGCCGAATACGCCGTATAACGCCGTATAACTGTCTACGCGCAAGCCCCTTGCGGTACGCGTATCTTGTTCGTTATTCCCCAACCGCCGTCTCCCCCTTGCGTTCTCTTGCCCGCGTTCCTCTCGCGATCCCGCGCGAAGCTCCCCGTTCCGGCCAAGCCGACGAACTTGTACGCAATCGTTAGATCAACGCAGGACGCATAATCGTCTTCACGCCCTTCGGCGCATGCACGTCGACGATCGCGCCGCTCTTCCCGTTCGCCCGAATCCAACCGAGCCCCGAAATATATAAGTCAACCTCTTCGTTCGGCTTAATGCGGAACCGATGCTTCGTCAACGGCGGGATCGATCCCAGATCTTCCTTCGCCGGCGGCTGCAGCAGCTCGCCGGCGTGATCCGCGTAGAGCGCGTCCGCTCGCGCGAGCTTCGTCCGATGGATCGTCAGCGACGGGCTGACGTAACAAGTGAACGACTGATGCGCCCCTTCGACGAAGTCGAAGCGGGCGAGCGCGCCGAAGTAGAGCGTCTGCTCCGGATCGAGCTGATACGTCGCGGGCTTCACCGGCTTGCTCGGCACGATCATGTCGAGGTACGCCTTCGGCACCCGTTCCGTCAGCCGGGATTCGTAGACGATTCCCGGCGTATCGATGACGCTCGCTTCGTCGTCGAGCGGAATATGGATCAAGTCGAGCGTCGTGCCCGGATACGACGACACCGTCACTTCGGCGTCGAGATCGCTGTAATCGGCGATGAGCCGATTGACGAGCGACGACTTGCCCACGTTCGTCGCGCCGACGATGTAGACGTCCCGTCCGCGGCGGTGCGACTCGAGCGTCTCGGCGAGTCGCTCGAAGCCGGTGCCGCGCTTCGCGCTGACGAGCAGCACCTCGACGGTGCGGAGCCCTTCTTCCTTGGCGCGTTGCTGCACCCAGTTGCGGATGCGATTCGCATTAATGCCCGGGGGCAGCAGGTCGATCTTGTTGACGACGAGCACGACCGGATTGGAGCCGACGAACCGCTGCAAGCCGCCGATTAAGCTGCCCTCGAAGTCGTACATGTCGACGATATGGACGACGAGGCTCTCCGTTCCGCCGACGCCGTTCAGCAGCCTTAGGAACTGGCCCTGATCCGGCGTGACGCTGGACGCCTCGTTGTAATGCTTCATGCGGAAGCAGCGCTGGCAGACGAGCGGAGTACGCTCCTGGGCCGATTTCGGCACGTAGCCGAGCGCCCCTTTGTCTTCCGTCTGCACCGCGATGCCGCAGCCGGCGCAGCGCGGGCCGGACGCCGCGTTCGATGTCGCCACTTATTCGATCCACCCTTTCTTCCGGAGCCGCGACAAGAACGCGCGCTCCAAATTTCGATTCACGTTGCGCGTCATCCAGCCCTCGTCGGACGCCGCGATCGGCTCCACAAGAATCGTATACAGCCCTAGACGGTTGCCGCCGAGCACGTCGGTCATCATCTGGTCGCCGACGATCGCGGCTTCGTTCGCGCGCAGTCCCATCATGCCGAGCGCCTTGGCGAACGCGGCGTTCAGCGGTTTCCTCGCCCGGGAGACGAACGGCAGCCGCAGCGGCTCCGCGAACGCCCGGACGCGGGCTTCGTTATTATTCGAAACGACGACGACCTTGAAGCCGGAAGCGCGAACGCCCTCGAGCCATGCGCCGAGCTCGGGCGTCGCGAGCGGCACCTTCGCGCCGACGAGCGTATTGTCGAGATCGGTCATAATGCCGCGTATGCCGCTCGCCTTGAGCGCCTCCAAGTCGATATCGTAAATCGTGCGAACCGTCTGCTTCGGCAGCATTAACTGTAACAAAAGCGTTCCCTCCGAGCATGGTTTCTTGCGACACATCATACCATAATTTCCCCGCTCGCGCCAAAAGCGAAACCGCCTCGAGCCGTTGCGGCACGAGGCGGTCGGGACTTTCGCTATAGACTTTCCCGAAGCTTGCGTATGCGAAGCTCGGCGTGCTGGTACTCTTCTTCGGTGAGCCGCGCGCCGCTGTATTTCGCCTTCTCGAACGCCGTCAGCAGCGATTCCAGATCCTTCTGCAGCCACGTATGCTGCGTCTTCCACCGCGCCGTCATCTCGCGGAACGTCTCGTGCTCCGACCAAGACAGCCCCTTGCGTCGGAAGCGAGCCAGCAGCCGTTCGACGTCGGCGAGCAGCTTCACATTGTAGTTCGGCGACTTGCGGAACGTCCGCGTGCGAAGCAGCGTCAACCAGTGGAACCGAATCGCGAAGTACGCGAGCGCGCCGGCGGCTACCGCGGCGGCGACCGCGGCGATCCACCAGCTCGCGCCGCCGCCGGTTTCCGCTTCGACGACGGGCGCGGCGGCTTCGGCCGCCGGCAGGTCGTCCGGAAGCGTTACGACGGTCTCGTTCTCGACCTGCACGATCGGCAGCGAGAAACCGGAGGTCGGCTCGAACGGGATCCACCCGAACCCTTCGAAGTACACCTCCGCCCAAGAATGGGCGTCGGAATTGCGAACCGTGAACGTGCCCGCCCCGTCGAGATCGACCTCTTCGCCGGGCAGGAATTGCTCGAATATAATGTCGTTGCTCGATTGCCCCGGCGCGTACCCCTTCACCCATCGGGCGGGCAGCCCGAGCGTGCGCGCCATGACGACCATCGCCGTGGAGAAGTAATCGCAATATCCTTCCTGCACCTCGAACAAGAAGCTGTCGACGAAGTCCGCGCTGCGCCGCTTCGTCAGATCCGGCTCGTTCGTGTACGGGAACGTGAGGCTCAGATACGCTTCTAGCGCCTTTGCCTTCTCATAAGGGCTGGCGGCCGAGGCGGTCACTTCGGCCGCCAGAGCGGCGACGCGCTCCGGCAGCTCCTCCGGCAGGCGCAAGTATTCCCGGAACGCCCGCGGCTCCGCGACCTGCGGCGCGGTCTTCAGCTTCTCCTCGTCGATGACCGGCATCGCGGACGTGACCGAATACGTCGAAGGATACGGGAAGTCGTCGCGTTCGGCCCAGAGCATCGTCTGGTTGTCCGTGTCCCAGAACCCTCGGCCGAGCGATACGGGCTCGCCGTTCAGCTCGCCGGCCTCCACCCTGGTCGGATTCGGGGCGCCGAAGAGCACGGGGAACGACTTGCCTTCGATGATGCGGAACGTCTGCGTCACCTCGATCGTCTCCAAGCCGGACGCCGCGGACGTCTCCGGAAAATCCGGCGCCATCGCGACCGGCACGAGACTGTTCCGCTCGGTGACCGTCGACGGCTCCCAACCGGAGCCGGTGTAGAGAGAGCGGGTTTCGCCGCGCCAGTAGCTGCGGCGGGACGCGTCGACGGTGAAGACGGGCGTGAAGTCGAAGTTGAACGCGCCGCCGAGCGTCGAGTCGTTGCGGCTGTACCCGGACGCCGAGCTGCCGACGCTCAGCGCGGCGAAGCCCGGGCCGCTGCTGAACGCGGGAACGACCTCGCCTTGCGCCGTCTTCCATGCGGTATACGGATCCATGACGATCGGGCGGATGCTCGGCGCCAACACGCCGAGCAACAGCGACGCGGTCACGATCGTGACGATCATCACCGTGATCGGAACCGGGTAGCTCATTACATTGTCGTAGCCTTCCGGGTCCCTGGCTTTCAGCTGCTTCAGGTGGAACACCACCAGCATGAGGAGGCCGCACCCGATCATAATGGCGACCTGTTCCCACAGCCGGAACAGGCTGAACGAATCGACGATGCAAAACAGCACGACGCTGGTGCTCATAACCGAAAACAGCCGCCACTTGCTCTTGATATACCAATGAACGAGCGAGAAAATGCCGTATGCGCCTACCGCGAACCATAGGAACGGCGTCAGCCGATACGCGTACTCCGCCGCGCCAAGGGCCCATCCGAGCCAATGGTCCGGGATGTCCGAGACCGGCTCCGGACGTACGACGCGCGCCGTCGCGTATACGCAGGCCGCCAGCGTGAGCGCCGCGCGAAGCCAAGCGGTCTTCGGCACGAGCCAAGCGACGAGCAGCGTCGCGACGAGCGCGCTGCCGACGACCGCGACCGTCTCGTCGAGCCAGTAGAAATCGAACCAGACCACGTATTGATAAAGAAAGATGCCAAGAAACAATCGGAGCGCCTTGTCGTGCCAGTCGGCGAGCAGCCATCGCGCGATCGCCGCGCCGGGACGAAGCGGACTCCGCGCTTTAGGGAAGCGCCACGCGGTCATGCGCCCTTCCCCCCTAACACGAGCGGAAGTTCTTCGAGCTGCTGGATCGTATAGGACGCTACCCCTACCGACCGGAGCGCGGCGGACCAATCGTCCTTCCCTTTGCCGTTCGTTCCGGCGCCGGGTCCCACGCGCATATGACAGGCGCTGACGCCGTTCACGTCCAGCCACTTGAGCGCCTTCAAGACGGATTCGCCGCGCTGCGGGCTGATCAGAATGACGAGGCCGCCGCTCGCCGGGAGCCGGGAGCGGTCGCGCAGCGCGCGGGACGGATCTCCGTTCGCGTCCGGCTGGACCTCGATGAGATGCTTCTCGATGCGGCCGCGCGTCTCGTGTCCTCCCGGCGACTCGTGAAACACCTTGCCGCCGCCGACGGAGAGGAAGCCCGTCGACATGCCGCGCTTCGCCGCGAACTGCAGCAGCGACGCCGCCACCGAGACGGCGAGCTCGAACTGCTCGCTCGACCGGTACGCGCTCGTCTGCCGATCGAGCGCGATCGTCAGCTTCGGCAGCGACTCCCGTTCGAACTCCTTGGATTTCCAGTGCCCTGTCCGCGCCGTCGCTCGCCAATGCACCTTAGCCAACCGATCGCCGTATATATACTCCCGGACGCCGTTGATTTGCGTCGTCTCGCGCTGCGAGCCGTTCACCGACGATTGCTGGTGATTGCCCTTGAACAAGGTGCGCAGCTGACGCCATTCGGGAATCGTCACCGTCTTCGGCAGCACGCTGAACGTGAGGGGCATCGAGATGACGCCCGCGTGCTCGAACAGGCCGAAGATATCCTGCGTTACGCATTCGACCGCTTCGTACTTGTATAATCCGCGGCTGAGCGGCGGCGTTACGTACGACAGTTCCCCGCGCCGCTTCCAATCGGGCACGAAGGTCCCTTCGTACAGCTGGCTCTCGCCGCCGAATTTCGTCAGCTGATCCTTGACGGTGACGTACGGGATCGGCCAGAAGCCGGGAATGTCGACGCGAATGTTCGCCTTAAGAGCGCTGCCGGCCTGCAGCATCGCGCCGCCCGCGACCCCGCCGATCTCCCGCCGCCCCCGCGCCGACGAGATGCCGCTCCATCGGCCGAGGAGCAAATACACGGATAAACAAGTAATGATGATGAGCAGCATCAGACTGAGCTTGCCGCCTTGGAACGCTACGAAAAAAAGACAGGATATAAGACACAGCGCCAGTCCCCAAGCTTTCGCGGACCAACGGATCGTTCTGGGGGCTCGCTGCATGTCTTATCGCTCCAATCGCACCGGAACCTTCGCGTCCCGGAAGATCGAATCGAAGATCGAGTCGAGCGTCACGCCTTCGAGCCGCGCTTCCGTCTCCAAGACGAGGCGATGCCCGAGCACGTACGGCGCCAGCCACTTGATGTCGTCCGGAATGACGAAGTTCCGGCCTTGGAGGAAGGCGTACGCCTTCGAAGCGGACAGCAGGGCGAGCGTCGCGCGCGGGCTGGCGCCGAGCAACAGCTGGCGGTGCTCGCGCGTGCGGCGGACGAGCTCGACCGCATAGTCGCTTACGGCGTCCTCGACGTGGATCGTTTTCACCCGGTTCTGAATATCCAACAATCTAGCCCCGTCGGCGACCGGCTGCAGCTCGTCGAGCGGGCGCGTCACCGTCTGCACCTGCGCCATGCGTCGTTCCGTCCCCTCGTCGGGATAGCCGAGGGCGAACTTCAGCATGAATCGATCCATCTGCGCTTCCGGCAGCACGTATGTGCCTTCGAAGTCGATCGGATTTTGGGTGGCGAGCAGCAGGAACGGTTCCGGAAGCGGATACAATTCGCCGTCCACGGTGACGTGGCGCTCTTCCATCGCTTCGAGCAGCGCGGATTGCGTCTTCGTCGTGGCGCGGTTGATTTCGTCGATCAACAGGATGTTCGTCATAATCGGCCCGGGACGGAATTCGAACGTCTCGTGCTTCGGATGATAAATCGACACGCCCGTAATATCGGTCGGCAGCAAGTCCGGATTGCATTGGATGCGTCGGAATTGAGCCTGCACGGATTTCGCGAGCGCTTTGATCAGCACCGTCTTGCCCGTGCCGGGAACGTCCTCTACCAGAACATGCCCTCCGGCGAGAAGCGCCGTCAGCATGAGATCGATTTCGGCACTCTTGCCGTAAATGCACGACTCTACGTTGCGCTTCAGGTCCGCCACGATGCGGACGTCGTCTTCCAAACGCATTTCCATGTCCGGTGCCTCCTCTATAGTACATACTATCTTCATATTACTAAAAGTAAGGGGACCGGTACACAATTCGTTCCTCTAATTTTTTTTGTAACGATTTCCATACGGATGGTTTTTATTGGGAAAACGGTCCCGTTCGCCGCCCAACCATAAAAAGCCCCGTTCCGCGATCGGAACGGAGCGGGACGAAACGATACGGGCCGCTATCCTTTGGGGCGCACGAGCAGCGCGGCGAAGAACGAAAACACGATCGCCGCCGATATGCCCGCGCTCGTATAGTGGTAGATCCCGCTCACAAGCCCGACGGTCCCCGTCGAATGGAGCTCCGTCAGCGCTCCGTGCGTCAGCGAATTGCCGAAGCTCGTGATCGGCACCGTCACGCCGGCGCCGGCGAATTCGATGAGCGGATCGTACAGGCCTACCCCGTCGAGGATCGCGCCGATGACGACGAGCGTCACCATCGTATGCGCCGGCGTCATCTTGAGCACGTCGAACATCAACTGGCCGACGACGCAGATCGCGCCGCCGACCAAGAACGCCCACACGAAGGGCATGAACGCATCTAACATGGACTTAAGCACCCCCGCTTTCGATGGCCACCGCGTGCGCGATGCACGGTATGGTTTCCTTCTGCTGCACGGTCAACGGCGACAGGAGCGAGCCCGTCGCGACGACGAGGATGCGCTTCAGCTCGCCTCGCTCCAGCCGCTTCAATAGATGACCGTACGTCACCGTCGCGGAGCAGGCGCAGCCGCTCCCGCCGGCGAACACCTGCTGCTTCTCGCGGTCGTACATGAGCAGCCCGCAATCGTCGTACACGGTCTCGTCGATCGGGACGCCCTGCTTCGCGAACAGCTCCTTCGCCATCGCGGCGCCGACCGCGGCCAAGTCTCCGGTGACGATCAGGTCGTAATACCCCGGCGACACTTCCATATCGTTCAGATGCGTCGCGATCGTGTCGACCGCCGCCGGCGCCATCGCCGCGCCCATGTTGAACGGATCCGTAATGCCGAGGTCGACGACCCTTCCGATCGTCGCCGCCGTAATGCGCGGCCCTTCGCCGTGGCGCGTCACGAGCGCGGCGCCGGCTCCCGTCACCGTGTTTTGCGCCGTCGGCGGCTTCTGAGAGCCGTATTCCGTCGGATACCGGAACTGCCTCTCCGCCGTGCAGTTATGACTGCTCGTGCCGGCGAGCACCCGATCGGCGTTGCCGCTCGAGACGGCGAGCGCCGCGAGCGCGAGACTCTCCATCGACGTCGAGCAGGCGCCGAACACGCCTAGGTACGGGATCCCGAAGGTGCGGGAGGCGAACGTGGCGCTTACGATTTGGTTCAGCAGGTCGCCGCCGATGAACAGGTCGACCTCGCCGATCGGGATGCCTGCCTTCTGCGTCGCGAGCAGCGCCGCCTCCTCCAGCAGCTTCCGCTCCGCCTTCTCCCAGGATTTCTCGCCGATGAACAAATCCTCGTGCACGATGTCGAAGTCCCCGCCGAGCGGGCCTTCTCCTTCGACCGGCCCTACGACCGCAGCCCGCGACAAGATGACCGGCGCGTTCTCGAACCACCAGGTCTGTTTCCCGCGCTTCATTGCGCCTGTCCCCCCGTCCCGATGATCCAATGCACGACCGCCACGACGAATGCGGCGACCGTGCCGAAGACGACGACCGCGCCGGCCAGCTTGAACATGCGCGTCGCGACGCCGAGCACGATGCCTTCGCTGCGATGCTCGATCGCCGCGGACGACATCGAATTGGCGAAGCCGGTGACCGGAACGGCCGTGCCCGCGCCCGCCCATTGCGCGATTTTATCGTAGACGCCGAAGCTCGTAAGGATGACCGAGAGCAGGATAAGCAGGACGACGGTCGGCACCCCGGCCTGCTCCTTCGTCATGCCAGCGTACGCGACGAACAACGTCGTGATCATCTGACCTATCGCGCAGATCGTTCCCCCGGCCACGAACGCCCGCAGGCAGTTGACGAGGATCGGCCTTGCGGGCTCCTTGCTTTTCGCTAACGATTGGTACTCTTTCGGAGTGAGGCTGAACCGCTTTTTCGCCGCGCTGGACATGGGCATTCCTCCATTACCGGTTGCTTGGTATCATTATTTCCAGTTCCGGCGGCGATATGTCGGGGCGGGGCGGTAGGAATTGTTGGGAGTGGTGTAACGTTGAAATTGGAGGGGGCGGGGAAAGGCGTCGGGACCGGGCCAAAATACGAAGGCGCAAGGGGAATGACCTTGCGCCGAATAATTAAGTTTACGGTTGGTTAGGGTTCCTGCCGGAACGTGCCTTCATCGAAATCGGCGATCCAAGTCTTTTCAACATTCCCCGCTAAGTCGACACTTCGGAATTCCAAGGTATGCGTATCCTCTGCGGAGAAAGTGAGCCTAGGGGGTTCGTAATGGTCAATATATTTGATATTCCAACTTCCACCATTGACCCGATAATGGAACTTCGGTAAACCGGAGACTCCGCTCAATGGGTCCGCAGGATAGTCGTCGGTAACCTTGAACATTGCACTTAATCTTGTAACGGGGTTCCCGATTGGTGTAAATGTAACATCCGTCACCGGCGGAGTCGTGTCAAGTGTATAGTGGAATTCGTAAAACTCTCCGGGTTCGGCCCCTATCCATTGATTATTCATATATTGATATATGTTCCCTCCCCCGTCCAAAACCGCTTCTTCTGAAGTATAAAAATTCATTTTATAGCGGAGGGGTCCTCTTTTCGAAAAAATTAGGTCTCCCTGCGCATTTACCGCTCTCACAGTCACGCTGTCTTCCTGGTCCGGAATTGCGTTTCCGATTCGTTTCTCTTCCCCATCAGGAGATCTCATATAGTAATAGAGATTGTCTATATATTTCGGATACACAATCCAACCGTCGTTCGAAAGGTAAGGGCGCCCCTCGCCACCTTTGTTGTATCGCCCCGCGCTGTCCCCCAATTCCGTCAGCGTCTCTCCATCGTGAAGCACAAACTTGAAATCGGAGTTAGCCTTACTCCTATAATACGTAATGTTACTTCCGTCAATTTGTATACTGAGTGCTTCGGCAACGTCCGCGTCCGATTCGATTTCTGTAACGATTCCGTCCTTATATGTGGAAATCCCCCCGTCGTAGTAAGCAACTGTTCCATCTTCCGAAACGTCAAATTTTCCATAGGTATAACTACTAGTGGAGTCAATGACAACCGACTCCGTTCCTGTGATTAAGTCTCTCAAAATCAATGGCCCGTCATCATATTTACCTTCGTCTTTCCTATATGCCGCATAGTTGCCAGCGACTTTTAACTCGCTTAAATCAATCACCCGAATGTTGTTGTCAATAAGTTGCCCGTTCTTATATTCATACAATTTTCTTCCCGCGATGAAGATAACACCGTCGGGAGTGAGGGAAACTTGGAAAATCGAATGACTCTGGGACACGACCGGGATGATTTCACCAGTCTCGCGGTCCATAATATACAACGATTGGCGATCCCCGGTATAGTACAAAATCCTCCCGTCGTCAAAGTCTATTACGGTTCCCGGCACTTGAACAATATTGACCTTTTTGTAGTAAGCAAATTCTTGCGTCGTCTGCGTCGCGTTCTCTGCGTCAACGTTGGCAGCGGCCGTCCCGTAAGGAGTCAGTAATGCGGCGACGAGCGGAAGAATTGCCAGAGTTCTTTTTCGGCGAATCACGTTCATCTCTCCCAAAGGTTAGTTTTCATAAAAACTAGATTTCGGCGTATTCAACGGGTTTAACTGTCCAGGAGATGGAACTCCCTCTTCCAAAAACCGTTTTCGCCGGTCTGTTCAAACACCCAAAATCCCGACGGACCTGCCGCGGTGAGATGAACGGGTAGAATCTCCAGTTGAGGTTCGTTCCAGTCCTTCTTCGTGCACGCAGCTTCCTTTACATTTTCCATATCCATTTCATCCTTTCTACGAATATAGGTGTGATACATTTCGTATCACCCACTTGATGTAAGATTACCATGTTTTTTTCCAATTAGTAAAGGAAACGTTGTTTAAGTTTCCGTGAAAATGCAACACATACATGGGAATGCCCCGGATGCATCCGTGGGGAATGCTCAACAGATATGAATCCGCTGTCGGATATGTTACTTTAGGCTTGGCGGGAATCAAGAGAGGATTGGGCACTGCTCATGAAAAGCACGAACATTATACCCTACTTTCATACAGTACCTTGGAGTGCAGTGCCGGAGGGAGCGTGTTTACGCTTATCCGGCGCGGAAGAAGGCGCCTTCCCGAATTTGGAGGGGAAGGAAAGCGTATGGCTCGAGTCGCCCGACCCGGGAGCGGCGCTCGCCGCGGCGGCCTGGGTCCGGCGCCCGGTGCTCAATTCGCTCTCCGCCGACGAACGGTCATGGCTTGCGATCGGCGCGGATGAGGGCACGCTGCGGCGATTCGACCGCGTCGTCCTGCTGCCGTTCGTACCTGGTGCGACGACGCAGGACTTCGACGCGAACGTCGACGCCGTGCTGTCGCTCGCGGACAAGTACGAGTTGCCGCCGGAGCGCCGCATCGTGGATGTCTGCATTTTGCCGCGGCGGACCGAGCCGGATCCGGACGTTTACGCGTCGCGGATCGCCTATTTGCGCGAGCGAGGGTACGACGCTTGCGGCGGCGTGAACAATTTCGTCTATGCCGATGACGAGCGGCGTCTTCCGGCATTTTGGGCGCGCCTCGAGGCGGCCGGTCTCGCGTACGGTCTCGTCAGCGCGCGTCTGGCGCACATGGCGGGAGACGCGAACGATTGACGACCCTCGCCGGCGACAGACAACGAAAAAAAGCCGCAACTAGAGGTCGGAGCGAACGTCCGACCTCTAGTTGCGGCGAAGTGTTATGGCATTATGCGCTGTTCCCCTACCGCTCCCCGCGCTGATGCGACCGGAGATCGGACCACTTGACGCGCCGAATGCCCGCCTCGTTCATCGCGGCGACGACGTCGGGGTCGCGGAAGATGTCCATCTCCCAGCCCCGCTTCCGCCAATGCGGCTGGATCGCCTTCAGCTCCTCGGTGACGAGAGCCGGGTGAATGATCAGCTCACTGACGCCCGGCTTCAAACTGCGCAATAGCGCGATCATAGCGCGCTTGAAGCTCTCGTACGTCTCCCCGGGCAGCTCCTGGTACGGCAAGCCGACCAGATCGTCCAAGATCGCCACGCCAGCCGCGTCCGCGAACGCGCCGACTTGGGCCGCCTTCGCCTCGAGCTCCGGCGTCGCGCCGCGATTGGCCGGCGCCCGTCTCGGCAATCGGAATGGCAGCCGATACGCCGCGCACACCTCGAACACCTCGCGAAGGAAATCCCTCCCCGTCTCTAAGCCGTACACGGAACCCATATGGTTGTCGAGATGCGTCGGCACGAGACCGGAGGCGATCGCCATCTCGATCTGCGCGATCAGCTCGGCGCGCACTTGCGCCGGATCGGCGCATTGTTCGACCGTCCGAATGTCTCGCGGAAACCAGCCTTCCTTCGTCACGAGCGACGACGCGTCGCCGCTGCGCCCGACGGGTCCCCACTTGTAGTTCTCCCATTCGCTCGTCAGCGTGAAATGCACGCCGACGTTCAGCGCCGGACGCGCCGCGCTCCATTGCACCGCTTCTCGCGCCCACCCGCACGGCATCATGACCGTGGCGGAATCGACGACGCCTTCTTCAAGCAATTGGAAAATGCCGAGGTTCGTCGAATGACACATCCCGAAATCGTCCGCGTTCACGATGAGCAGCCGTTCGTCCGGTCCGAACCCTAACCGCTGCGCACCGTTCATCGCGCCGTCCCCTCGTAAGCCGCTCTTCCGAGCGCCAGTGCGCCGCTGAGTCCTGCGTTATCGCCGAGACCCGGCGGCACGATATACGCGTCGATCCCCTCCGCGATCGCTTCCGCCCGAACGTAGCCGGCGAGCAGCCGCTTCACTTCGGCCCGGACGAGCGGGAATAGCTGCTCCTGCTTCATGACGCCGCCGCCGAGGATGACGCGCTTCGGCGACAGCAGCAAGATCGCGCTCGATACGGCCTGGGCGATATAGAACGCTTCGATGCCCCATGCCGGGTGATCGGCTCCGAGCTCTGCCCCTTTGACGCCCCAACGCTTCTCGAGCGCCGGACCGGCGGCCATGCCCTCCAAGCAATCGCCGTGATACGGACAGAAACCCTCGAACGAATCGTCCGGATGTCTGCGCGTCAGCACATGTCCGCCCTCGGGATGAACGAGTCCGTGGACCAGCTTGCCTTCCGCGTAGACGCCGACACCGACCCCGGTGCCGATCGTGTAGTAGAGGCAGCTGTCCAATCCTTGGGCCGCGCCCCAGGTCGCTTCGCCGAACGCGGCGGCGTTCACGTCCGTGTCCCACCCGTACGGTACGTCGAACGCCCGCTTCATCGTCCCGAGGAAGTCGTAGTTGCCCCAGCCCGGCTTCGGCGTCGTGGTCACGAAGCCGTACGTCGGGCTCGCGGGATCGATATCGATCGGGCCGAAGCTGCCGATGCCGATCGCGTCGACGTCCTTATCTTGAAAATAGTTCACGACGTTCCGCAGCGTCTCCTCCGGTCGTTCCGTCGGAAAGCTGATTCGATCCTCGATGATTCCGCGTTCGTTCCCTATGCCGCAGACGAACTTCGTGCCGCCTGCTTCGATTGCGCCAATTCGCATACGATTCTCCCTTTCGCGCTCGCTCGCCTATAGTCCAATCTTTCCATAAGATGTCCTAACCAATTGTAGCGCTTTTCCTGCCGTGACGACAACCGTATACGAATTCCGACCCGGCGCCAGTCTCCCGAACGGTATTACAACACCGTGCGACCGAAGCCGGCGCCTCCGCCGCAGCTGCGCCACAAAGCAAGCCCTGAGCCGGTCTTCCCGCGCTCAGGGCTTGCTCAGGGCTTCTAGGGTGGATCACTCTTGGGGATGCATTATCGGCGACTCGAAGCCCGCGTTCGCGAACGTCGGCGCGGCCGTCGGCGCCGGTTCGCCGATCGCAATCGCGTCGATGAACGCCGTATTGTCGCCCGTCGTCGTCGTCGCCGCGAATCGGATCGTATGCCGCCCGGGCTTCTCGATCGCGAAGCCGTCCGTCGTAAAAGCTTGATAACTGCCCGACGTCGGCGTATACGAGCCCAAGACCGTATCGTCGATATATACGGCGAACGATTGCTGGCCCCCGAAGCTCGCGCGCTTCGCGGCTTGGAACGAAATCGAATACGATCCGGCCGGAAACACGATCGTCTGCGAGATGGCGCCGGCGATGCCGCCGTTCGTCTGCAGCAGCGCGGACTGCGTGCCCTCCGGCGCGTCGGCCGCCCCGAAGGCGCTGCCGTTGCGCTGCATACCCGCCCGCTCGTTGAACGTCCAGCCATCGCCGCCGCCCGACACCCCGTGACTCGACGTAATCGCCGGCGATTCGAAGCCGGCGTTCTCGAGCTGCGGCCATGCCGGAATCTCGATCGACTCGAGCGTAATCGCGTCGAGATATGCCGTACGCTCGCCGTCCGTCGTCGTCGAGACGAACGAGACGTCATGCACGCCCGCTTCGACCGTGAAGAAATCCGTATCGAAGGCGGCATAGCTCGTCGCGCTCGGCGAGAACGCGCCGACGAGCTGGTCGCCGACCCGCACCTCGAACGTCTGCGAAGCATCCGAAGTCCCGGAGGCGGCGCGGAAGCTAAGCACGTACGTCCCGGCCGCGAACTCGATTCGTTGCGAGAAGCGGCCCGCGACGCCGTCCGCCGTACGCAGCGCCGCCGCCTGCACGCCGAGCGGCGCGTTCGGCGCCACGGAGGCGCCGTTCCGCGCGACGCCGGACGTCGCGTTGAACGTCCAGCCCTCTTCGCTCGATGCCGCGGCGCCGAACAGCATGCCGGACGTCGCGGCCGGCGCCTCGAAGCTCGCGTTCGCGATCTCGCCCGCTTCGCGCGGCTTCGGCGCCGTAATGCGCACGTCGTCGAGGAACGCCGTGTTGTCGCCGACGGTCGTCGTAGCGACGAACTGGATCGTATGACGCCCGCCCGTCGTCTCGAACGCCTCCGTACGGTACGTCGCGTATTCGCCGGACGTCGGCGCGTACGAGCCGATGACGACGTCGTCGAAGTAAACGTCGAACGTCTGCGTACCGCCGAAGGACGTCCGCTTCGCGGCCTTGAATTCCATCTGATACGCGCCCGGCTTGAAGTTAATCGACTGGGAGATTACGCCGGAGACGCCGCCGTCGGTTTTCAGGTAAGCGGTCTGCACGCCTAGCGGCGCCGACGTCGCGCCGAACGGGCCGTCGTTATGCTGTACGCCGGCGCGGGAGTTGAACGTCCAGCCGTTCGTCATCGGACCGGGACGCGCCGACGTCGTCGCCGGCTTCTCGAAGCTGGCGTTGAAGAACGTGACGACAGGCGCCTCTTCGGGAATGTCGAAGGAGACGAAGCAGCGCTTCGCGTTGCCCGGGCTCGGGTCGCCGCCGAACGCCGAGGCGTCGCACAGCGTACCGTCCGTATGTACGGCGTAGTTAAACAAGCCGTCCGCGCCGTAGGCGACGATGGCTTCGCCCTCGAAATAGCATTCGCCGCCTTCGTAAGCGCAGAAGGCATACCCGTCCGGCGAGTTGCTCACTTGATTCGTCTGATACAGCGCCGAAACCGTGCCCGAAGGCTTGAGCCCGGCCTTGAACGCCTTCGCCTTCATGAGCGCCAGCATGCCGTCGGCCAAGACGACCGGCCGCTCGTACAGCGGAGACGCCGCCGTAGGTTCGCTGCCGTCGAGCGTGTAGCGAATCTCGGCACCCGGCGTCGCCGTCGTCAGCGTCACCGCCTCGGCCGACGGGTATACGCCCAGCGCCAAGCTGAACGTTACCGGCTCGACCGTGTTCGGCAGCGCCTTCGGCAGCACCTTGACGAGGGCGACGCCGTACGCGCTCGGGTCCGCGACGCTCGTCGCCTTCACGGCGATCAGCGTCTCGTCCTTCACCTGCGGCGCATGGTAGACGCCGGTATTCTTATTGATCGCGCCGTTGCCTTCCCCGACGACGCTCCATGTCACGCCGCCGGAATTGTCGATCACCTTCGCGGCCAGCGTCAGCTTGTCGCCCGACCGGACCGTAGGCGTCAGCGGCGACACGTCCACCTGCGTCTGCGCCGGCGCCGTCGTATAGATCGCGAAGTGGTACGAAGCATCCACGTTCGCGTCCCGGAACGACGTTCCCGCTTCGAAGCTCGCCTCCGCCGGCGGCAGGATCGCGTTGCCGGTGCGGACGACGTCGTCGCGGTACACGTGCTTGCGGAACGTCTTGGCGACGTCGACGCCGGCGAAGTCGAACGCGACGTCCTTCGTCGCGCCCGCCTTGCTCTCGAGAAGCACCGTATAATGACCGTCCGCGGAACGGAACGCGGCGGCGCGCAAATCCGGCGATCCGGTGTCTACGGCGAGCACGTCGCTATGCTCGGGAATGTACCGGTTGAGCAAGCCTACGCTATAGAACGTCTTGCGCGGCTCCACGCCGAGCACGATCGAGTCCCACATCGTATAGACGCCGTTCGTGCCGCCGAACGGATCGGGGCTCCATACGCCGTTCAGCTGCCACGCGAGCGCGGACTTCACTCCGCCGTTCGCGACGGCGACGACCGAGTTCGCGAAGCCGGCGTCCCAATTGCTCGCGTTGTCGTCGGCCCATCCGAACTCCGTCAGATGCACCGGCTTCGGCGCTACGTAGTCGCTGCGCTGCTTCAGCGCGCCCTTCAGCCCTTCGTACGGTTCCCCGTATACATGGAAGCTGTACCCGTCGATATGCGCGTCGGCATGGTCTTTCATGTACTGCGTCCAAGCGGGGGCGCCCGTTTCCTCCGGGCCCCATATTTCGACGAGCTCGCGCAAGCCGTCGGCCGCTAGCCGTTCGCTCGCCTTGCGCACCATCTCCGCATAGTACGCCTGCTGGTCGCCCGGCGCTTCGAAGTCCCAGCTGCCGTTCGGCTCGTTGTAGAACGTTACATATTTAATATTGTCGTAGCCGCGGTTATGAATCAGCTCGTTCAGCACTGCGGAAGTCGACGCGGCGTACGCGTCCAGATCCGCAGGCGCGCTCGTCCACGGATCGACGCCCGGAAGGTTGAACCATTCGTGCGCCGCGGAGCCGATCTTCCAGCCCATATTGAACTCGATTTCCGTGCCCGCGTCTTTGAAGGCGTCCAAATACTTGTAGAATGCCTGCATTTGCGGACTGTCGAACGTGTAGACGCCCTTGGCCGACTCCATCCAATCGATCTGGAACCACACGCGAGCCACCTTCGGCTGCACCGTCAAGATCCGCTTCCGATCCATCTCCCAATGCGCCTCGGTATATCCGAAGCGCGTCGTGCCCTCCATCAGCGCCGTCGGAATGACGTTAACGCCGACGCCGAGAAAGTCGCGCTGCACGATCTCGTTCGGGTCGATGCGTACCGTGTAGTCCGCCTCGCCGACCGCCTCGACCGCCTCGGCCGCCGCCGTCGATCGAGGCGACGCGCACGCGCCCGAGAGCAGCGCCGCCGCCAACGCCGCCGCGCCGATGCGGCGCATTGCCGTTCGGCCCTTCCTGCTTCGATTCATTATTTCCCTCTCCCTTCGATTGGCTTTCGACCTTATCGTATCGTTTCGCAACCGCTTTCAAATTGAAGATTCTAAAGAAACGATTGAATTGTTTTCCGAATCGCGACCTTCGTCGGTTGAACGATTTTACGCTGCGGTTGAACAAGAGGCGCCGCAATGGCCCAAGTCGACCCGGACGTCGTCGCTCGGCGCCGTGTCGTCCCCCGTCGTCGCCGCGCCGGAGCGTCCGGCGCGCGAAACGGCTCCTCCGCTCCCCGCTTCCTTCCGCCTAAACAAGAAACGAGCCGAAGTCGCGGTCGGCTTCGGCTCGTTGTCTCGTTACGATGATTCGATTAGTCCGTCAAGCCGTGCTCCGCGCGCAGACGCTTGACTTCGTCGTTGTAGTACTGCGTGAACGCATCGGCGCCGCCGTCTTGGAACGCCTTGATCGCTTCCGCTTTGTTCTTCTGGAACTCTTCTTCCGACTTGGAGAGGACGATCTTCGCCGCTTGGCGCGCCGCAAGCTCCTTCAGCGCGGCTTCGGTCTTCTTCATGTCTTCCGACAGCGTTACGCCCGGAACCGTGTTGCGCTTCAAGATTTCGTCGTCGGACATGCCCTTCATCCACGTCGTGAACGTGTCGAGCTTGCCTTCTTCGATCAGCTTCTCGAACACTTCGCCGGAATACGCAGCGCCGTAATGCGCGGCGAAATCTTTCTCGAGCGGCGTCGCCGCCTTCGCGAGCGCCTCGCCGGCGTTGAACAGGTTGACCGGCTGGCCGTCGTTCGGGTTGATCAGATCGCCGCCGAGACCGATAATGTTGCGGTCGAGCGACATGCCCGTCTTCTCGAACTCCGTGCCGCCCGCCGACTTCAGGGCGAGCGTCTCTTCCGTCAGCGTCGGAACGCCGTTCACCATGTTCCAGTGCGTGCCTTCGACGCCGTTGTACATCGTTCTTGCGCCTTCGTAAGAGAAGATGTAGTTCAGGAACTCCATCGCCTTCTCCGGATGCTTCGAGCTCTTCGAGATCGAATACGACTTATCGACCCAGCCGAGCGGGTTGACGCCGCCCGTCCATGCGAGCTGTCCCGCAGGCACGACGATGTACCCCTTGTCGCCTTCCGGATGCTGCGCGTTGAAGTCGCCCATCGCCCATGTCGCCGGTCCGAGAACGATTTGACCCGCCGTCGCTTTCGCCATATAGTCGTTGTTTTTCATCGTCAAGGAATCCGGATCGAGCAAGCCTCTGCGGTGCGCTTTGTTGAAGAAATCCATCGCGACCCAGAAGTTCGACGTCTCGTCCGTCAGCACGCTGATAAAGTCATGTCCGCCGACCGGCGCGGCCGTCAGGTCGCTGGTCGTGCCTTGAAGCTTTGTGAAAACGAGCGGCGTGATCGTGTACGGCCAGAGACCCCAATCTTGCCACATCGAGACGCCGTACACCGGCTTGCCTTCGTCGGTTTTCGGATGGTTCTTTACGATTTGCTCGACGGCGTCCAGCGCCTGATCCATCGTGTCCATCGGCGGAGCGCCGATTTCCTTGTACCAATCCCAACGGATCGTCGCGCCGATCGTAATCGGAGCGACCGCTTCGCCCGGCTTCGGCTGCACCTGCGGCGGCAGGAAGTACGTATTGCCCGTGCCGTTGCTCCAGTTTTTCTTGCCGTATTCGACGACCGTGCCGATGTTGGCCGTGATGTCCTTGCCGTGAGAGGCGAGCAAATCGTCCATCGGGATAATCAGATTGCCTTCGATCAGCTGCTTCTGAAATTTGATCGGATCGGCGCGTACGATATCCGGCAGCTCGCCGCCGGCGAGAAGGACGTTGAACTTATTTTCGTCCGCTTCGACGTACTCGATCTTGACGCCGAGCTTCTCCGCGAGCTCCTTCGCCACGACGCTGTCGTTCTGTACGGAGTTCCACTTCGTGCCAGGCTCCATAACGAGGACGCGCAGCGTGACGAGCTCCTTCGGCGTCTCGGCCGCTCCCGCATCCGAATTGCCGGTCTGCGGAGCGGAGTCGCCCGAGCCTTCCGACGGCGCGGCGTTGTTCGCGCCGCCGCCCGAGCAGGCCGACAGCGCCAGCGCCAGAATCGTCGTCAACATGACGGCCGGCTTCCAAGTCCCTTTCTTTCTCATTGCTTTACCCCTCCCAGATTGTAGTAAGGATTTTATAATTATCGGCGAGTAGCCGGATAATCCGCCGCTTAGCCTTTCACCGCGCCGAGCATAATGCCCTTGACGAAATATCGCTGCAGGAACGGATACACGAGCACGATCGGCAGCGTGACGAGCATCGTGATCGTCATGCGGATCGACTGCGGCGTCAGCGATCGTACCAAGTCGCCGCGATTCAGCTGCTCCGTCGTCATGTTGGATAAGTTGCTCGATTGGTTCAAGAAATTATAGAGCACGAGCTGCAGCGTCTGCAGCTTCGGGTTTTCCACCAAGAAGAAGTTGTCGAACCAAGTGTTCCATTGCCCGACCGCGGAAAACACGGCGATCGTCGCGATGATCGGCATCGATAAAGGGAAGATCACGCTCGTGTAGATTTTGAAATACCCCGCGCCGTCGATCTTCGCCGATTCCTCGAGCGAAGCCGGCAGCGCCTCGATGAACGTCTTGATCAAGATGACGTTGAAGGCGGACAACGCCGTCGGAATGATGTACAGCAGGAAGTTGTTTTGCAAGCCGTACGTCTTCATCGTAAGGTACCACGGAATGAATCCGGCATTAAAGTACATCGTAACGAGCACGAAGCGGTAGATCCACTTGCGGAACGGCATCTCGTCTTTCGTAATGAGGTACGCGAAGAACGAACAGCAGAACACGGTAATGATCGTGCCGAACACCGTTCTCCCCAGCGAGACGAGCGCGGCGTCGCCGATGCCCGGCAGTCCGATCGTCGTCCGGTACGCCTCGAGCGAAAACCCCGCCGGCCACAGGTACACGCCCTTCTGGGCTTCGATCGAATCGCTGATCGAATAGATGAAGATATAGTAGAACGGATAAATCGTGATGATGACGAGCAGCGCGAGGACGACGTAGTTGATCGAATCGAACGTCAAATCCTTCAGGTCGACCGACCTCCTGCGTCGAACCGCAGGCGCCTTGGCTTGCATACTCATGGCATGGCTCCTTTCCCCAGTTGCTTATACGATGCCCTGGCCGCGTATTTTTTTGGACATGAAGTTGACGCTGAACAACAGGATGATCGAGATCACGGACTTGAAGATGCCGACGGCGGTGGAGTACGAATAATCCCCCGTGACGAGACCGAGACGATACACGTACAAATCCAACACCTCGATGCGGTCGGCGACCATGACGTTGCTGAACACGAGATATTGCTCGAACCCTGCGGAGAGCAGATTGCTGATCGACAGCAGCAGCAGCACGATGAACGTCGGCATGATGCTCGGCAGCGTAATATGCCAGATCGTGCGCAGCCGGCCCGCCCCGTCGACTCTAGCGGCATCGTATTGCTCGCTGTCGATGCTGACGATCGCGGCCAAGTAGATGATGGCGCTCCAGCCGATGCCCTTCCAGAGCAGGAGCAGCGTCTGCACCGTCCACACGCGCTCGTAATTGCCCAGCACGTTCACGGGCGTGTCGGACAGGCCTAGCTTGAATAGAATCGAATTGACGGCTCCTTCGGTGCTGAACATGCTGAACGCGAGCGAGTACACGATAATCCAGCTGATATAGTGCGGCAGCGTCGAAGTCGTCTGCACGATGCGCTTGAACCATTCGCTCTTCACCTCGGACACCATGATCGCGAACAGCATCGGTATCGGCGCCGTCGCGATGGACAGAAGGCTAAGCGCGAGCGTATTGATCAGAACGGGACCCATGCGGGTGTCGGTGAACATCGCCGCGAAGTTTTCCAACCCGATGAATTCGGACCTCGAAAGCGGAATGCCCGGTTTGTAATCGAAGAAGGCGTAAATCCATCCGAACAAGGGGACGTAGCTGAAGGCGAAGGCGATCGCCACGAACGGCAGCGCCATCAATAACAGCTTGATCCCGTCTTTGCGGAAGAGCTTAGATTTTTTTGCCGTCTTTGTTTCTTTCGTAGTTGCGTAAGTCATTTCCATCGCTCTTCTCCCTTTCTCGCAGTCTGTCTCTCTGTTCTCCACTGACTCCATCATACCGGGCATGAAGCCGCTTTCGAATGAAGGATCTTTCGACTCTATTGAAAATTTGCGCGTCTCGTCCGCGGAGCGATTGAACGATTTTACGATTCGCTTGAACGGAAACGGGGCGGCGAGCCAACGAAAAAGGACAGCGCTCGCGCTGCCCATCGAAAACTTGAACGATTTATTGTCAGGTTCGGGACGCCGGCAGGCGAACGACGACCTCCGCTCCCTTGTCCTTCGCCTCGAAATGCAAGCCGTACTGCGGCCCGTAGTACAACCGAATCCGCTTATTGACGTTGCTGAGTCCGATGCCGCTGCCCCCGCCGGACGATTCGTGCGACTCGCCGGCCGCGAGCCGCCGATTCAGCGCCTCCATGCGCTCCGGCTCGAGCCCGATGCCGGAGTCGGCCACGCGGATGACGAACTCCCCGTCCTTCGACTCCGCCCGGATGACGATCTGAATGACGTGATCCTCGACTTGGCGGCCCGAGGCGATCGAGTTTTCCACGAGCGGCTGCAGGATGAACCGAGGCACCCGGCATTGCAAGTCCGGCTCGCTGACTTCGATATCGAACCGAACGTTGTTGTTGAATCGCATATTGATGATTTTAATGTAGTGCTCGAGGTAGCTTAGCTCGTCCCGCAGCGAACACATCGGGTCTTTGCTGGAGAAGACGGGCCGCAAGATGTTGCCGAGCGCCACGATCGTGCCGACGATGTTATCCGCCTTAATGATCGACGCCATCCATCGGATGCTGTTCAGCGTGTTGTAGAGGAAGTGCGGGTTGATTTGATATTGCAGCGCCTCGATCTCCAACTCCCGCTTCTGCTCCTGCATCGCGTTGTTCTTCGCGATCAGCTCGACGATGCTGATCGACATCTCGTTGAACCTGCGGATGACCGTGCCGAATTCGTTGTTCGGCACCTCCCGGAACGTGACGCCGAGCTCCCCGCGGCTCATGTCTTTCATCTTGCCGGCGAGAAGCCGCAGCGGTCGAATCATCTTGTTCAACCAAAAATACGATACGATCAAGATGACGAGGAGACTCAGCAGGAAGACGAGCACGATCATGCGCTGTACGGCGTAAATTTGCTCGGAATACACGTCCAACGGAATTTCCTTCATCATATACCAGCCCGTATCCTGCAGCTTGTAATAGACGATCTGCACCCGTTGGTCGCCGCTGTATACGTCGTGGCTGCCGTAGTTCGGCGCCGCGGCGTCGTCCTCCGGCATGTACGGGCTGCGGGAGCCGATGCGCTCGGGCCGGCTGGCGGACAATACGACGCCGTCCGCGTCCGCGATGAACATCTCGCCGTCGTCCGCGTCGAGGGACGCCGAATAAATCGAGGCCAAGTACCGTTCGTCGATGTTGAAAATGAGCGTCGCGCTGATGCGCGGATCGTAGATCGCCCGCGTTCCGCGCATGATGCTGACGAGGGAGCCGTCGTTTTCCGCGGTCATGTACGGGTTGAAATACGACTTCGTCATATGGCCCTCGACGACGATGCCCGGGTAGCGCTCCAAGGAGCGGCGATACGCCCCCGATTCGAAGAAGCTCTTCCTCCATTCTTCGACCGAATGCACGAGCGTCGTGCCGCCGCTGCCGCCGACCGCGCCTTGGTTTTCGGCCGTGACGTAGATCGAATGGATATAGCTGTAGTTGTCGATAAACTTCGTGATATGGTCATGCATCATGTTCTTGTAATTGAGAAATTCCAGCTCGCTCTTCTCGGTGAGGTTGAGCAGCAGCTCCTGCATGCCGTCGTCCTGCAGAAACAGCTTCTGCAGACGGTCTACGTCGGTAATAAGGGCGTGGATGTTGTGATCGAGCTGCTGGAACTGTTGGAACAAGAACCGTTCGTTCTGATCCTTCACCATGCCGAGCATGAACGCGTAGAAATAGTAGGACGCGCCCGACAACACGACGACGGAGATCGCCATGAAGATAAGAATGAGCTGCGTTCGGAGACTTCGGAACCAGCGCAGCGGCTTCATGCGTCCTCGCGCTCCCCGGATACCCATCGCCTGCGGTATTCGTTCGGGTTGAGCCCCGTCACCTTCTTAAACACTTTGCTGAAATACGTGTATTCCGGCGAGAAGCCGACCTGCACCGCGATATCGTACGACTTCATCTGCGTGCCGACGAGCAGCTCCTTCGCCCGTTCGATCCGGTAGCGGTTCAAGTAATCTACGAACGAAATCCGCAGCTCTTTCTTGAACAGATTGCTTAGATAGCTAAGGCTGAGGTTCACGTGGTCGGCGACGGATTGCAAGGATATATTTTCGGTGTAATGCTGTTTAATGTATTGAATGGCCTTCGTAATTTCGCCGCTCATCTGCAGCTGATGGCGCGCCTCGTTCGCGATGTCCGTCAGGAAGTGCAGCGTCTGCTCGAGCATGTCGGGAAGGTTGTCGCTGTTTTCCAGCTTGTCGGTGACCGAGACGAGCAGCGTCAGCTCGTTCTGATTGTCGTTGTAGACGTTCGTGCCGACCCACTGGACGAATTGGAACAGCAGTATTTCGATCGACTTGCGATCCTCCGTCAGCGCGCCCTCGAACGCATCGAGGAAATGATCGTACTCCTTCTGCTTCATGGGCGAGAGCAGCGTTCGGATCTCCGGCGCATGCCGGATCGCCCGCAGCGCTTCGCGCGCCGGCGTCGCGTCGGCTGATTGACCTGCCTCGTGCAGCTGGCCCGGGCCGGCTAGAAACTTGCGGTCGAGCGCCCGAGACGCTTCGGCGTACAGCTTCGGCAGCGACTTGAAGCCGCTCTGCATACCGCCGATGCCGAAGGAGACGGAGCCGTTGAAATATGTGCGGATCACCTCCTGCACATGATGCAGGATGACGCGGATCTCCTGAGCGATCGCCCGCTCCGAATGCAGATCCTCGAACGGGAAGAGCAGCAAATACCGCGTCTCGTCGATATGGAACGCCTCGCCTCGCTTATGCACGGTGACGATCTCGTTCAAGATGTTGAGCAGCGTCATCTTGATCAGATGGCCGTGTTCGTCGCGGAACTTCTCCTTCAGCCGCGGGTACCGATCGACCTCCATGAGGCAGGCGACCAGTCGGACGGGAGAGAGCCGGAGGCCGTGCTGCACCGCGAACGCTTCGAATTCGTCCGCGGAGAAGATGTTGTAGAACAGAAAGTCCTTCAGCATCTTCTCCTTCATCAGATCCATGTTATGCGGCGCGAGCGGCCCGCCGTCCTGCCGGACGCGTCCCCCTTGCTCGAGCAGCTCCCCGCGAATGCCTTCGAGCACCGTCTCGATTTCGTCCTCGGTCATCGTCAGCTTCAGAATGTAGCCGGAGACGCCGAGCTGCATCGCCTTGCGCGCCATTTCGAATTCTTCGAGACACGACAACACGACGAGACGCGTGCTCTTGTCCTGCTTGCGCACGTTCGCGATCAGCTCCATGCCGTCCATCTTCGGCATCCGAATGTCGGTAATGACGACGTCCGGCTTCTCCCGAACGTAATATTCCCAGGCCGCTTGACCGTCGGGGAAGTCGGCGACGACCTCCATGTCGAACTTGCCCCAGTTTACGGAATTTTTCAGTCCGAGACGAACCAGCAGCTCGTCTTCGACGATCATGACTCGAAACACGCCTCCCCACCCCTTTCATTACCGTTCGTTGTTGTAGTGTATTATATATTATCACAATGGCGGGTTAGGCGGTACGATTTCACTTCCAATAGACGAACCGTTCGCCGAGCCGCATCAGGTGGAACGGCAGCTCTGGGTACGCTTGATAGACGTAATCCGCGAAATACGCCGGGTTTTCGTCGTTGTGGCGGAACACCCCGTAATGCATCGGGAACGCCATTCGCGCGCCGATGTCGCTGGCGAGATCGGCCGCCTCCCGGTAGTTCATATTGCCGACGATGCCCGACGCGGTCCGCTTGTAATCTCTGCCGTTGATCGGCAGGAACGCCGCATCGACCCGCTCGGGGGCCAGCCAACGGGGAAGCTCCGGGAAGCCGATCGTGTCGCCCGCATGATACACGGCGATGTCGCCGAACCGCAGCACATAGCCGAGGAAGAAATGATTGCCGTCCTCGTCCTGCTCGAACGTATCGTGCATCGCCGCGAACGCCTTGATCTCGACGTCGGCGATGCGTACCGTCTCTTCGTGGTTCAGGCCGACGAGCCGATCGTCGCCGAAGCCCCATTCGCGAAGCGTCGCGAGATGCGCCCTCGGCGCCACGACGCGGGTGCCGTCCTTCATGCGAAGGGCGGTCAGCGACCTCTTGTCCATGTGGTCCTCGTGATGGTGCGAGCACAGCACCGCGTCGAGCGGCGGCAGCGCCTCCGGCGCGACCGGCGGCGGCGACATTCTCGACCACTTGCCCCCGGAGAGCTCTTCCACCCAATTCGAAATATACAAGTCGATGCCCACCGTGCACTTCGAGCTTTTGAAAATATACCCGCATTGGCCGAGCGCCCAGATCGCCAGCGCGTTGTCCGGCACGATCGTCGCTTCGATCTCCGCCGCGATGTTTCGTTGCAGTGTCATCGGTTCCAGCTCCTTCGTCGTTGAGTTCCCTCTTCCATAAAAATATTAAAACACAAAAAACGTTCGCCGCGGGCGGGAAATTTCTCGCCTTCGACGAACGCCATGGTGCATCGTACGAAATACCTGTTTAATTCCTCGGATCGAGCGACTTGGGAGAAGCCGATCATCAGCGACTTCCCAATCGTGTTCGTATATATATTCAGCCAAAGGCGGGTGATTTCCGCGACGTTTACGGGTCTCCGTCTCCGATAAACCCGTTCAGCCATCCTTCTTTCTTTACGAACTCTGCCGTGTCAGGATATGGAACCTGGGGCGGTCAAGACATCCGTCGAGCGGTTCAAGAGCTGCATCGCTGCTCGCCGTTGCGCGTAAAGAAGTTTCAGAAGTACCGGATTACGCGATTAAACAATGCTATCTGCTAAATACCCCGACCAAAGCGGAGCAATCTCTGACGATGCAAGCGGAATGTTATGATCCTTCATTTTCTGCATTCGAAATCCCCTTCATATGTAAGTTTCTGTAGTGCTACCCACTTTCATAGTGGAATCCCAAGCTGTTTGCATGTACGCGGATAAAATCAAACGGTTTGCCAAAACATAATACAAATTACTTGTTTGGGGAGATTTTTTATGGATAAAGTGATTTTCAAACTCACTTCCACTGAGATTGGGACATTATGGGGGGAATATGTACACGGATCAGCTGTCGATGTTGTGAACCGATACATGTTTCGTATTGTAGAAGATGAAAACATTAAAACGCTGTTTGATGAAGCGGTAAAGACATATGGTAAACAAAAACAGCAAATCGCAACGTTTCTGGAGAAGGAAGGGTTTCCAATCCCCATCGGGTTTAACGAATCCGACTTACTCCCTGGGGCTAAAAGACTGTTTTCAGACTCCTTCTGTTTACAGTACCTGCACATCATCACTCTTCATGGTATGTTGGGGCATACCACGGCCCTTTCCGCTTCGGTACGAAAGGATCTGAGAGAATTTTATGACACTTGTGACAACGATGGGAAGACGATGTACCACAAAACCATTGAATTGCTGCTGGAAAAAGGGTTATACCAAAGAGATCCTTACTTCTATCCCGAGGAGACCCCTGAATACGTGCGGGGTCAAAAGTTCTTAGATGGCTTCTTTTGGAACAAGCGCCCTATATCCTCAACCGAAATGATCGCCCTTTCCTTTAATATGAAAAAGAGAATACTGGAGAAGACGCTCTCCATTGCGTTTAGCCAAGTGGCGCAACAGGAAGACGTGAGGAAATTTTTTATGTCAACGCAGGAAGTGTCCAACGATCAAATTCAAGCGCTCGGCAACATTTTGCGCGGCGATAATTTGCCTGTTCCTACATCGTGGGAAACTGAGATTACGACATCCACCGAATCTCCCTTCTCGGACAAATTAATGCTGTATCACATCGGATTTTTAATGCAAGCATCGCAAGCCTACCATGGGACTGGCCTCGCATCCGCGATGCGAGCAGACCTCGTTGCGCAGTATGAAAAAATCATTCTAAGAAACCTCATGGTCACGAAAGAGTGGTTTGATCTCATGACAAAACATCAATGGTTAGAACAGCCCCCGCTCGCGCCCAATCGACGCATGATCCAGAATGTGTAGTAAGGCAAGAGGACGCCCCTCCCAACATGCATAGGCGTCTGGGAAATCAGTTAATGGCTGGTGTTTTATCTTGCCTATATCGGATTTCCTTGTGGGAAGTTTACAGAGACGGAGATGGCAGAGGTTCTTCCTATGTCTTTCTCCCTTTCTAATTTCTACTTATTTTTAAAACGGTTGGGCTCAAATACTCCTCGGTTATTTTGTATCATTGTTTTTTAGTGTGATTTATTGCTTAAGGAGTTTTAAGCTGATTACACATCCCTATCGGCGCCTTAAGGGAGTTCATTCAATCGCCAAAATGTTCAACTTTTCTGCCCGAAAAAAAAGCCACCAGTTCTTTACTGGCAGCCTTGTCAACTACTCTTTCCAATTATTATTTCACTTTTTCTTGTAAAACTCATGATACAGCTTCATCAACGCCCGCTTTTCGATGCGCGATACATAGGAGCGGCTGATGCCGAGCTCCTTCGCGATTTCCCGCTGCGTCCGCTCGTCGCCGCCGGTCTCGAGACCGAACCGCGCCTTGATGACCTCCTGCTCCCGTTCGTCCAATACGTCGAGATGCTTGTAAATTTTCCGCTTCTCGATCTCGAGCTCCACCTGCTCGCCGACCGTATCCGGGTCCGTGCCCAGGATATCTATAAGGGAGATTTCGTTGCCTTCCTTGTCCGTGCCGATCGGGTCGTGAAGCGATACGTCCTTCTTCTGTTTCTTCATCGACCGCATATGCATGAGAATCTCGTTCTCGATACAGCGGGCGGCGTAGGTCGCGAGCTTCGTCCCTTTGCCGGCGGAATAGCTCTCTACGGCTTTAATCAAACCGATCGTCCCGATCGAAATGAGGTCCTCGGGATCGCCGGCGTTATCGAACTTCTTCACCACATGGGCGACCAAGCGCAGGTTATGCTCGATCAACATATTCCTGGAGTCCTGATTCCCCTCGGCCATGAGCTTCAGATGCTTCGCCTCGTCGGCTTCGGATAGCGGCTGCGGGAACGCGTTGTTCTTGACATAAGACACCAAGAGCATGAGCTGCTTGATAAATACCGCAATCATTGCGAACAAACCCGGCACGTTCGAACACCCCCTGAAGTTTTGCACGCCCCGTCCTTCGCCGGAAGGCCGGGGACGTCGCATCTCTACATTGTATGTGGGCGTTCGCCTATTCGTGCCTGTACACGGGCAAGCCGCGGCTGTCGGATCCATCTTTCTGCCTTCCCGCCGGATCGATAACCCGCTTCCCGAACGCGAGAAAGCGGCGCAATCGAAACTGCGCCGCCTTATCGTCAGTGCTTCCGGTCCGGTTTCCCCGGTTTATCCGGCTTTCCGGGTTTGTCGTTGCCCGGCTTATCGACTTTAATCGTGTAAGTCAACTTGGACTTGCCGTCCGTCCCCGTCACGTGGACGATAACCTTCCATTCCTTCGGCCGCAAATCCTCTACGAACACCGTCGCGCCCGGCTGCGTCGGAACGACCTCGATGTCGGCCATCGGCAGCATAGCCGCTTCATACGTCCGTTGGCCCGGCGAGAAGCCCGCCAGCGGCTGACCTCCGATCGTAATCGACGCGAGCGTCGCGTCCGTCTCCGGCACCTCGATGCGGGACAGCTTCGAGCCGGCGTCCGGCGCGTAGTAGATGCTGCCGTCCGCGCCGAGCGTCATCAGATTGACGAATCCGTCGACGAGCACCTTGTACCGCAGCGTCTCGGGATCGAGGGCGATCAGCTTCCGCGATAAAGTCGTATAGATCGTGCCGTCCGGGCCCCATTCGAGCTCGTACGGCAGCCACTTACTGGAGTTGTACAAACTCGGCGCGATCTGCTTGCTCTTCACGATTTCCTTCGTGGACACGTCCATGGCGAAGATCGTACCGTCCACGACGCCCCACAGGAAGCCGTCCGGACCGAAGGCGATCGAGCCGATCATGCGCGGCGCTTCGTCGATGTCCAAGCCGTCGAGCGTAAATTCGTCGACCTTCCGCTCGTTCGCGACGTCCCATACGAAAATCTTGGCTTCGGGCTCGATCGGATCGATGCCGAGTCCGCCCCACACCGTCGTACTGCCATACAACAATCCGTCCTTGTACGCAAGCCCGATGATGCTTTGGTTTTCGACCAACGCCTCGTGGTCGAACTGCTTCCAGACGTTCGTCGCCTCGTCGTATACGGCGAGCGCGCCGCCGAGGAAGCCGTAGTCCGGCACCGTGCCGACGAACAGCTTGTCGTCGCCCGATGTCATCGCGAACGGACGGTCTTGGTGCTCGATATCGAATACCGGTCTCGGGTTTTGATTCAACGCGAGCGCCTTCGTCGGATCATAGTCGTACATGATCGCCCCGACGTAGGTGCCGAAATATACTTTGTCGTTCAGGAAGCCGATGCCTTCCGGCTGTGCGAAGGAAGACACATTGACGTCGATCCGATCCGTGAACGGATTAAAGATGCTCATGCCCCGCTGATAGCCGCCCATGTAGATTCTTCCGTCGAAGCCCGCCTTCAGCGCCTGAATGCCGACCGGCTGCGCGCCGATCTCGAGCTCGACGAACGACATCCACTTGTCCTCCGGATCCAGGAGAATGTACTCTCCGTACTGGGTGATCATGGCCAGCACGGTTTGTCCCGCTTTCTCCCCGCTCGTCATCTCGATCCACGCGTAATCCTTCACGCGGCCCGTATCCGGGAGCTCGTACGGGAGCGGGATTTCGGTTTTCTGCTTCGTCGCGATATCGTATTTATACAACTTGGTGAGGTACTTGAAATATATCGCGTTCGGATCGTCGGGCGACGGCTCGGAAATCATCGCGCTGTGCTGGAACGTACCGTCGACCTCGCCGGTCGCGATATCGATGACGACCATATTCACCGTGCTGACCGATACGAACAGCTTGCCGTTCAAGACGAAGACGTCGGCCATGATGCCGGCTTTGCCGGAATAGCCCGGCACGTCGATTTCCGTCTTTTCGCCGGTGACGCGGTCGATCTTGTACAGCCGCATCGTCGCGCCGAGCGCGGCGTAGATGTACCGATCGTCTACCGCGATGCCGCGCACGTATTGCTGTCCGTTCTCGACCGTACCGAAATTGCGGAACGCGCCGGTCGCGAAATCATATTCGAACACCTTGCCGTACGTCGCCGTGTTGAACGTGCCGCCGTACATTTTGTCGCCGATCGCCGCCAGCTCCCAAACCCAGTTATCCGTTTGGTTGTAGCCGAGATTTTCGATCCGCTTCTCGAGCGGAAGGTAGCGGTACAAGGTGCCGTTCTCCGTTCCCGAAAAGTACACGTTCTTGTCCGGCCCGATCGTCATCGCCCACGTCGCGATCGTATTCGGGATGACTTCCTGGAACTTCAACTCCCCCGTCTCGCCGTCGACGGCGAAGAACGATCCGGGACTTCCGTTCGTGACGAAGTAGGCTTCGTTTTCCCCGGCTGCATTCGTCTGGATCGCTCCCGCTTGGCCCAGGTTCACCTTCACCATGTCCCCGAGATCGACGGGCGCTCGGTACGTCCGGTCGAGCGGAACTTCCGGAGGCTGCGCCGCGATCGCCACGTCGTCGAAGTATGCTTCCGTTAAGCTCGGCTCGCCGGAACTGAGTCCAACTCTAGCGGATACCGCGCCGACAGGCACCTTCGACAGCACCCGCATCGCGGACCACTTCCGCGTGCCGAGCGAATTGCTGGAGAACAACGCTTCGTTCGCGCCGACTTGCTCGTTGTTCGCGCCATAGTAATACACCTGCAGGACGATGTTATGCGTCTGCGACAACACGTAAGCGTTCGCCGAAACGATGAGCGTCTCGCCGGCCGTAACCGCCACCTTGTCGCTCATCGCGCGCGTCCAAGCCGTCGTAGATGCATCCTTGAAGTACAAGCTGTACGTGCCTGCGAGCGCGACCGCGTCGCTCCGTTCGAGCGTGCCCGTCGTCAGCTCGCCGAGATTCCAGCCCGGAATCGCGCCGTCGACGAGGTCGTCTTCGAAGCCAGGGTTCCGGACCGCTGTCGGAAGCGGCGGCGCGGCCGGCGCGATCGTTACGCTCGCGTCGTCCAGATACACCTTCGTCAGACTCGGGAAACCGGAATAGATGCCGACTTTGAACGAAGCGGTGCCTGTCGGCGCCTTCATCGATACGCTCGCTTGGAACCACGTTCCGACGGGGACGGCATCCTTCCCGTAGTTCGCGAAGGCGTTCTGGCCGATCTGCGCTCCGGCTTCATTATAGAAGTGAATGACCGGCTGCACGCCGTGCGATTGATCCGCAGCGTTCGCTTTATAGAGATACACCCTGTATGTAATCGTATCGTCCGCCTTCGCCGCGAGCGGCTCGCTGAGAACGCGGTAGCTGCCGGTCGGTTGGGTGCCTGCCGATTGATCATGGAACAACAGGCTGTGACTCCCCGACCTGGCGTACACGTCGCTGACGACAGTTTCGCCGTACCCCGCCGT
The DNA here is from genome assembly GCA_031181325.1 of Paenibacillus sp. Taxonomy (GTDB): domain Bacteria; phylum Bacillota; class Bacilli; order Paenibacillales; family YIM-B00363; genus Paenibacillus_AE. The sequence goes on along the minus strand of JAPSKX010000011.1, from coordinate 22,113 downwards.
CGTCGGATCGACGGTCCAGCCCGGCGCCATGCCGTCGATCGGCGCCGACTCGAAGCCGGGATTCGATAACGTCGCAGCCGCGATCTCGGCGGCCTCGGCGATCCGCGCCTGCGGAAGCGCTTGCGCAAGCAAACTGAAACACAGCGTAAAGGCGGCCAATATGCGTAATCCTCTTCGACTCATCGCGTTCCTCCAGCCCCATTCCTTCAATAAATTTTCGTAATTTTCAGACAAAAATAATGAAAAAAACGCCTCCGAATCCGAACGACCGATCTGCTTGGCATCCACCTCCAAAAAACTGTATCATATCTATATCACATCTATGCGTTATTGTATATTTCGCCTATCCGCCTGTCAATACGAATTGTCTGCTCCGTTCCTTGACCACAGGTTGTCTTTTTTATTTCGTGAGCTAAAATAACTAGTGATAGAAAATTAAGGGGGAGGAGAAAGCCTGATGGATCAGAAGCCGAGCCGCACGACGTTTCGCGAACGCCTGGACGAGATGGTCGGCGCTTTGCGAAACGATATCGTCACGGGAAAACTTCCAAGCGGGTCTTACCTCCCTTCTATACAGCAATTAAGCAAGCAATATCGCCTTAGCGTTAATTCCGTGCAGAAGGGGTTGGACGAGCTGGAGACCGAGTCGCTGGTCGAGCGCATCCCGCGTGTGGGCATACGCGTGACGGCGACGGAACGGCATGCGTCCGTGTCGATCGCGGTCGGCTATTATCCGACGCTCGTCGACGATATCGACCTGCATTGGGTGACCGAACGATTCCAAGCCCGTTATCCCCACATTCGCGTGGAACTCGTCCCGCTGCAGCTGTACAATTATTGCGACGTGACGGATTTTTATCTGAAGAACGAAATCGTGGACGTCGTCGCGATCAACCAGATTCACTTCCGCCAGTTTCTCGACGAAGGCGAAGACGTCGCCGAGCGGTTCGAGCCGCTCGAGGAGGACGACGGTCTCTACCCCTATTTGTCGGAGCCGTATCGGGTAGGCGGCAAGGCGATGGTGAAGCCGATCATTTTCTCGCCGGTCGTCTTATGTTATAACAAGCGGCATTTCGCCGCGCGCGGCGTACCCGAACCGCCGACGGATTGGACATGGCCGGAATTCATGGAATGCTTGAAGGGGCTGGAGAGCGAGCAAGGGGACGTCATCCTCCCGTTCTACTTCTATCCGAGCACGTCCAACCGTTGGCCGATCTTCATTCTGCAGAGCGGGATCGACTTCGGGGCGCAGCGCGCCGGCGAGCACGACTGGTCGTCCGCGCAGATTCTCGACAGCATTCAGACGTGTTACGATTTAATTCATCGACAGAAGATGTTTTCGGTGTTGCTTTCGGAAAACGACTTCGGCGTCGAGCGGCTGTTCGCGCAGCAAAAAGTATCCGTTATGATGACCTCTTATTTCAACTTGAATCGAATGCGCGGAGCGGACCTGACGTTCGACGTCGCGCCGCTGCCGTACGTCCATACGCCGAAGACGCTGCTGCTGACGATCGGCCTGGCGCTCAACCGGCGTTCGAAGCGGAAGGAAGCCGGACGCGCGTTCATCGACTTCGTCGCGTCCTACGAGTCGCAGCTGCACATTCGCAAGCATACCTTCAGCATCCCGGCCTTGCGGCAGGCGGCGGAATGGGAAGGCGAGGAAGCCGGCTATCGTCCGCCGCGGTTCGCCATGTACCGCGACATCGCGCATACGTATGCCCATTTGTACGATCTGGGGCTTCGCACCGAGGATCGCGAACGGCTGCTGTCCGCCATGAACCTGTATTGGATGGGACTCCAATCCATCGAGGCGACGATCGCGCAGCTGTCGGCGATCGGGTCGTATGCGCCTGCGAAGTGATCCCGAGACGGACTAAGGCGCCGTCCCCATCTTCCGATGGCGGAACGGCGCCTTGGTCGTTCTATGGCTCGGGATTTGATTGCTGTGCCGCCCATTCGTTCGCTTCCTCCGTCATGCGGTCCCCGCCGAAGCGCCGCCATTCCTCGACGTACCGGTCGAACTCCTCGAGCGGCCCCTCGCCCATGATGATTCTCGTGAACGTCTCGTCCTGCAGCCGGCGGAGCGGCGCCAGCCGCTCGACCATCGTCGGCGTCGCCGCGCCTTGGAACGCGTCGAACCGTCCCCCTCCGGCCTTGTCGTACGCGTCGATCACGCTGTAAGAGCCTTCGGGGCCGAAGACGGCGGCGGAAAACCACATCTCGCGATTGCCGGCGTAATATTGCGTCAACCGGTCGTAGTGCAGGCTCGCCGGAAACCCGAGGTTTGCGCCGTCGCCCGACCGCAGCGCCGCTTGCACCTGCCGGTATGCCTCCAAGTTTACCGTAAGCGGGTCGATCGTCACAGGCTGATAGCGCCCCGGGAAGATGCCGTTCGCGCCGGAGACGAACGGGTTCGGCTCCGGCGCGTAGTTGATCTCGTAGAAGTGGTGCAAATAGATGTTCGCAAGCTTGATCATCGCTTCCGGATGCCGCGCGCCTTTCTTGACGACGTAGAAGCTGTCCGCGGCGTTCAACAGCTGCGGCTTCGCGGGGACGCCCGCGTTGGACGCGAGCGGATACGGCTTCCAATCCGCGTTCGGGTCGTTATCGACGTTCACCTTATGAATGTACCCGCCGTCCGATACGGAGCCGTATGCGAGCCCGAGCTTGCCCGACGCGATCTCCTCCATCAGCTTCGTCCAAGGCTTGACCGCGAACTCCGGATCGATCGCCCCCGCCGCGTACAGCTCCCGAAGACGCGCCAGCGCCGTCTTCATCTCCGGCTGGATCGAACCGTAGACGAGCCGGCCGCCGGCACCCTCGATCCAGATTTCCGGATAGGCGCCGTACCCGTTGAAGAAGCCCTTGAGCGACCCGTGATACATGAATAGATCCTTGTTGACGCCGAGTCCTCCCGTATCGTTCAGACCGTTCCCGTCCGGATCGTCCCTAGCGAACGACTCGGCGATGGCGGCGACGTCGTCGATCGTGCGCGGCTCCGGCAAACCGAGCTTCCTCAGCCAGTCGGTGCGCACCCACAGCATCTCCGCCGTGCTCACGCCGCCGTTCACCATCATCTTCGGAAGGCCGACCAGCTTTCCGTCGAACGTCGCGGCCCGCAGGCTGGCGCCGTCGTCCTGCCGAAGCAGTTCCTTCAGGAACGGACTGCCGTATTCCGGCAGAAGCCCCGACAAGTCTTCGAGCTGCCCGGCTTCGTGCAGCCGCTTCATCTCCTCCTTCGAGGCGAGGAAGAAGTCCGGAAGCCCCCCGGAAGCGATCGATATGCTCAATTTCCGTTCATACTGCAGCGTATCGACGACCCATTCGTTGATAACGCGGATGCCGTACTGTTCTTCGAAGATTCGCGTCCATATGTTGTAGTCCAGCGACTCCCCCTCGGCGAACTTAAAGCCTTGGTCGACCGATCGGACGGTAGACACCTCGATGGGCGGGTCGTAACGATACAGCGGATCCGACGCGGGCAAGCCCTCCGTCCGTTCCTCGCCGGTATCGCCGGAGCCGTCGCGGCGTTCTCCTCCGATGCAGGCGGAGAGCAAGAGCAGCAGCGCGAGCGCGGCGACCATCGTGCGCTTCATATGCTTACAACGCCTCCATCCCCTTGCTGCGCTCTCGGTATTCCTGCGGCGCGATCCCGACCTTCTTGCGGAACAACCGGGTGAAGTAGGGCGCCGATTCGAGTCCGACCTCCGAAGCGATGTCGTGGATTTTCTTCTCCGTCGTCTTCAGCAGCAGCTTCGCCTTCTGAATTCGCGTGTCGTTGATATATTCCAGCAGGCCTTGGCCCGTGATTTGCTTGTACATTCTAGAGAGATACGGCGGGCTCAAATAGACGAGCTCGGCCAGCTTCGTCAGCGACAGCTCCTCATGGAGAAATTGATGGATATATCGATGGATCCGGTCGACGATGTCGTGGCTCCGTTCCTTGTGCCGATTCCCGTTGTACGTCGCGATCGCGGCGCCGAGCTCCCCGAAGAAGCGAATCATCTCGTGCAGGCCGGCGTGCCGGTCCGCGATGTAAATTTTGTCGGTCGGGACGGTCTTCCCGATGTCGCCGAACAGCTCCCGCTTGTTCATATACGTGAGGAAGAACGCCGACATGTGGGAGAACGCCTCCAGACCGAGCCACTTCCCGTCTTCGTCGGCGAATAACGACGCATCCGCTTGGAACAGCTCGCGATACAGCTTCTCGAACGATTCGGTCATGCCGTTGTCCATCGAAGACTCCAACAAATCGAGCTTATGAAAATTAGAGCGCAGCCGGCCGATCTCGAGCGTCAGCCGGCTCGACCGACGCGAAGGCTCTCCCGCGGAGGTCGCCGTCAGCAGCGCTTCTTCCCCCGCGCCCGTCCGGAACGTAAGCTGGAGCTTCAGCTCTTCGATCCGATCCGAGACGCCCTCCCACGCGACCGGTTCGCCGGACAAGGCGATAGATAACGGAACCTTCAGCAGGCTCTTGCAGGCGGCTTGAATTCGATCGGCGCATACCTCCTGCGCGCCGCGCGCCGCGTCGACGGTGTCGCCTTCCTTCGGCTGGATCAGCCAGACGGTGCGCGTCCGATCGTATTGGAAGGCGACGAGCCGAACCGCCGGCCGGAAAAATTCCTCCGCGATGTTATGGATCGAGTAAAACAGCAGCACCCGATCCGCCGGCGCGGCGAATGAGCCCCATTCGTCGATCCGCCCGATCGCCGCGAACACGGGCGCGCCCGGATCCAGCTCGATGTCCAGCTCTTCGAACCGCTTCCTCCGGGCGGCCGCGCCGTCGACGTCGCCTTGAAGAAACTCGATCAAATAATCTCGGCGAAGCGACGGCAGCGCCAGATGCACTTGCTGTCTGGCCCTTTGTAAAATCTGCTTTTCGTTCACCTCCGTCTCGATGTCCGTGACGGCTTTCTCGATCGCCGCGACGATGACGGCGTCGCCCTCGGTCTTCAGCACATAGTCCATCCCGCCCTTGCGCAGCGCCGATTGGACGTATTCGAAGTCGTTGTGCCCCGTCAGGAAGATCACCCGGCAGCGCGGGAATCTCGCCAAGATTTCGTCCGCGAGCTCCATCCCGTTCATCCCGGGCATGCGAATGTCCGTGAGCAGCACGTCCACGCCGCCTGCGCCGAGCTTCGACAGCGCTTCCTTCCCCGAATACGCCTTCGTCACATTGAGCTGGAGGCCCGGCGTCTCGAGGAGCGTCTCCGCGAGGTAGTTCACGGCCAGCGGCTCGTCGTCCACGATCAACAGCTTCAGCATGGTCGGTCCCCTCCTTCCGTTGCGCCCGCTTCCGGCAGCCGAACCGGAATCGTCATAACGACGACCAGCCCGGGATCGCCGGCTTCGAGACGAATGCCGGCCCGATCGCCGTACTTCAGCTTCAGCCGGCGATGGACGTTCAGCATGCCGGTCACCTCGCGGATCGGACGATCGAGCCGGAACGCTTCCCGCCACGTCTCGATCTGCCGCTCGGTTAAGCCCGCGCCGTTGTCTCTGACGGCGATCGACAGCATCGTCTCGCCCTCGGGCGCTTCCTCGAGCGAGAAGCCGATGTGAAGCCGGCAGTCGTCCAAGTCGAAGTCGAAGCCGTGCTGGTAGGCGTTCTCTACGATCGGCTGCAGGATCAGACGAGGCACGGGAACGGCGCGAACCTCTTCCGGCGGGTCTTCCAGCGTCACGCGAATCCGGTCCGCGAACCGAATAGACTGGATTTCCGTATACGCGCGTACATGGCGGATTTCGTCCTCGAGGCGCACCTCTTCCTTCGCGTTCCGAGTTAAATATTGATAGTAATCGCCTAGGAAACGGGTGAAGCGGGTCGCATTTTCCACGTCGTGCGCCTTCGTCATCCGGTACAGCAAGTAGAAGCTATTGTACAGGAAATGCGGATTGATCTGCGACTGGAGCTGCTTCAGCTCGGACTGCTGCAGAAGGATCTTCTGCTCGTACACCTCGTAGATCAGCTTGTTCAAGTGGGCTACCATAAAGTTGAATTTCTCGTATAGGTAATGGAATTCGTCGTTGCTGTCGTGCCGAATATCGACTTGCAGTATGCCTTGTTCCACCTTGCGGAACGCGCCGACCATCTTGCGCAGCGGACGGTGGATAATGCGGTAGATCCAATACGCGAACGCGAGCACGACCGTCAAGGCGAAACAAGAAATAAACCACATGTACGTCCGGTATCGCTGCAGCGGCCCCATCACCTCCCGCTCCGGAACGTAGACGATCATATGCGAATGGATCGACGGCGAATAGACGCGCACCGTCAAGTAATGTTCGTCGTCAAGCGACAACGCCGCCGTTCGAGCCTCGGATGCGCCGCCGAACGCGGCGTCCTGCTCCGCCCATGCGGGGAGCAGCGCTTCCACGCGAGCCTTGATTTTCTCGTAGGAAGCCGCATGCTTCTCGCTGACGATCGTCGTCTCGTTCTGCACCAGCACCGCCCCGCCGTCTTCGTACCCGGGCAGCTGCTCTAGAAATCGATAGAGCGCCGGCACCGATACCTGCAGCTCGAGCACGAAGTTCGGGTCGCGAACGTCTAGATTGAAAGGGCTTGGATAGTATTCCCGAATATATATCTCGCCTTCCTTATGGACGAAAGGCAGGGATGCCGACAGCGCATCCGACTTCAGCCGTTCCAGTCGAACGCGCCCCAGCGGGTCGACGTTCCCGTCGGAGGAGACGATCCGCCGGACCGACGGGATATACGCTCTCGCGCTCGATATATAGAGACTCGACTCTTTAATCAGGCTCAGCCGCGCCTGAAGGCGCCGCATCGCGATGACGCGCTCGTACTCCGTCAACCGCTCCTCGAGCATGGAGAGCGACTCCAAATCTTCGTCGGCCATGAATTCCCGCTGCAGCACCATCATGCGCTCGAACTCCGTCTCGAGCGACGTCAAATAGAAGGCGGCTTGCTGCCGAAGCGACTTCGAAATCTCCTGTTCGACGAATTGCGCCCCGCGGTCGTTGACGAACGCCCCGAGCGCATACATCGGCGCGATCACGACGAGGAACGCAAGGACGAGCTTGCTGAATATGGAATATTTTCTGCCGGTCGTTCCGAAGAGTCGCATGGCCATGCTCCTTAGCCGCGAAAGATGCGCGCTTACTCTCTATCTGTCATGCTACTCCTTCACGCTCCCGAGGACAATCCCTTTGGTGAAATGTCGCTGCAGAAACGGGTACACCAGCAATACCGGCAACGCGCCGACGAACAGCTGCGCCGCCTTCGCGGTCCGATCCGACACCATCGCCAGCAAATCCATATCCGTCGAGCTGTTAATGATCGCCTGCATGCCCACGACGACGGTGTACAAATAACTCTGGAGCGGGTAATTGTCCGGCGAGTTCATGAACAGAATGCCGTCGAACCAAGAGTTCCAATGCATGACGATCGCGAACAGCGTCACCGTAGCGATCGAAGCGGCCGACAGCGGAACGAAGATGCTCCACATGATCCGCCAATGGCCCGCGCCGTCGATCAAGGCCGCCTCCTCCAGCTCCTTCGGCAGATTGCGGAAGAAGTTCAGCAGGATGACGACGTTGAATACCGGCACCGCGGCGTGCAGGACGAGCACCCACACCGTGTCGAGCAGCCCGAGCAGACGCATCGTCATGTACATCGGGATGATGCCGCCGCTGAACAGCATCGTGAACACGAAGATCCATACGTACACCGTTCTTCCCTTCAGCGCGGACGCGTCCTTCGACAGCGGATACGCCACGAGAATCGTGAGCGCCATGTTGATGCCGACGCCGAGCAGCACGCGCAGCAGCGTCACGCCCATCGCCTTCATGAACGCCGACTCCGAGAGCACGAACTCGTACGATTTCGTCGTGAAGTCGACCGGCCACAGAAACACTTGCCCCGCCGTGGCCGCGCTGTTGGAGCTTAACGAGATGGCGAACAGATGAATCAACGGCAGAACGCACAGAACGGCCAACACCGTAAGGAAGCTGTAGTTGAATATTTGGAACAGTCGCATGGACCATGACGCGCGTCCGAGCATGGAATAGCCCCCCTTAGAAAATGCGGTAGTTGGCGAACCGATACGCCAGGAAATAGGAAACCGAGATCAAAATGAGCGAGACGACCGACTTCAACAGTCCCACCGCCGTCGCGAGCCCGTACTGGGCTTCGACGAGGCCGATCCGATAGACGAACGTGTCGATAATGTCGCCGCTCTCGTAGACGACCGGACTGTACAAGTTGAACACTTGCTCGAAGCCCGCGTTCAAGATGCTGCCGATGCTGAGCGTCGCCATCAGCACGATGATCGGCGTCATGCCGGGCAGCGTAATATGCCATATTTGCTTCCATCGGTTCGCCCCGTCCACGATCGCGGCTTCGTACAGCGACGGATTGATGCCGGCGATCGCCGCCAAATAGACGATCGTGCTGAAGCCGAATTCCTTCCATTCGTTGGAGACGACCAACGTGTACGGGAACCACTTGTTATCGCCGAGGAAGAACTGCGCTTCGAAGCCGAGCGATTGGAGGAACAGATTGACGATGCCCTTGCTCGGCGACAAGATGTCGATCAAGATGCCGCTTAAGATGACCCAGGACAAGAAGTACGGCAAGTAAATCAACGTCTGAATCGACCGCTTGTAAAATTCCTTGCGAATTTCGTTCAGCAATATCGCGATCGTTACCGGGACGAGGAGACCCGCGATGATTTTCATCGTCGCAATGTAGATCGTGTTCCAGACGATACGGTAGAATCCGGGCAGCTCCGTCATATACCGGAAGTTGTCGAGCCCGATCCACTGCGAGCCGAACAGCCCCTTGACCGGCATGAACTTCTGGAACGCGATGACGATCCCGACCATCGGAATGTAACTGAAGATCAGAATCGCGACGAGGCCCGGAATGAGCATGAGATGCAGCGGCATCTGCAGCCGCCATTTCGTTAGCATAGTGTTGTCCCCCGGGAAAAGGATAGGAGAAGGCGAATCGCTTCGCCTTCTCGGTAGAACGTCTCGTTTCGTTTACAAACCTGCGTTGACTTCTTCGGTGATCTTGTCGCCGCCGAGCTTCTTCCACTCCTCGACGAACTTGTCGAATTCGTCGATCGGCGCTTGCCCCATAATGATTTTCGTGAACGTCTCGTCTTGGAATTTCTTCAGGGACGACAGCTTCTCCGTCATCGTCGGCGTCGCCGCGCCCTGGAACTCGCTGTATACGCCGAGCTTGTTTTTATCGTAATAGTCGATGACGCTGTAGGAGCCTTCCGCTCCGAATACCATGTTGGAGAACCACATCTCCTGATCGCCCGCCGCGTACTTGGTCAGGCGATCGAAGTGCACGTTGGCCGGGAAGCCGAGCTGGCTGCCGTCGCCCGAAGCGAGCGCTTCCTGCACGAGCCGGAAGGCGTCGAGATTGACGTTCAGCGGATCGATGACCGTCGGGTGGTATTTGCCCGGGAAGATGCCGCCGTCGCGGGAGATGAACGGGTTCGGGTCCGGCGCGTAATTCGTCAAGTAGTAGTGCTCAAGGTAAATATTCGCCAGCTTGATCATCGCTTCCGGATGCTTCGCGCCCTTCTTCACGACATAGAAGTTGTTCGCCGTATCGGCGAGCTGCGGGTGCACGGGACTGCCGTCGAGCGAGGCGATCGGATACACCTTCCACTCCGCGTTCGGGTTATTGTCCCGGTTCGCGCGGTGAATATGTCCGCCGTCGGAGACGGTTCCGTACGCGAGGCCGAGCCGGTTCGCCGCGATGTCCTCCGCGACCTTGTTCCAATCCTTCACGGCGAATTCGCGGTCGATGACGCCGCTCGCGTACATCTCGGACAGCTTCTGCAGCGCCGTCTTCGCTTCCTGCTGGATCGAGCCGTATACGAGCTTGCCGTCCGAGCCCTTCAGCCACATGTCCGGATACGCGCCGAAGCCGTTCAAGAAGCCCTTCACCGTGCCGTGCGTCTGGAATAAATCCTTATTCATGCCGAGGCCGTACGTATCGGCGACGCCGTTGCCGTCCGGGTCGTTCTTCGCGAACGCTTCCGCGATCTTCGCGACATCGTCGATCGTCTTCGGCTCCGGCAGATTCAGCTTCGTCAGCCAATCATGGCGCAAGTAGATCATCTCGCCCGTGCTGACGCCGCCGTTCACCTGCATCTGCGGGATGCCGACCAGCTTGCCGTCGAACGTCGCCGCGCGCAGCGCCGCTCCCTTGTCTTGGTCGAGCAGCTCCTTCAAGTAGTCGCTGCCGTACGCGTCAAGGACGCCGCTCAAGTCCTCCAGCTGATCCGATTCGCGGAGGCGCATCAGCTCTTCCTTGTTCACAAGCATGAAGTCCGGAATATCGCCCGACGCGATCGAAATATTCAGCTTTTGCCGATATTGCGATTCGTCGACCGTCCACATATTTTTCACGTTGATGCCGTATTCGTTCGTAAAGATGTCGGTCCAGATATTGTCGTCGATCGACTTGCCCTCGTCGTACTTGAAGCTGGCGTTGACGAATCGAACCGTCGTCACCTCGATCGGCGGATCGTACTTGCCGAGCGGGCCCTCGGGAACGCCGGCCGGCTTCGCGGCCTGACCGCCGTCGCTCGGCTGCTCCGACGTCTTCGGCGTCTCCGCCGCTTGTCCGCCGTCTCCCCCCGAATTGCCGCAGGCGCCGAGCGCTAATACGGCCGCCGTCGTTAGCGCAAGCGCCGTCCAACCTTTTTTCTGCATGTTCATCGTTTCCCCTCGCTTGACGTTTTGGTTTCGCTTACATGTCGATTATATAAGGGGCGGAATTCGGCTCGATACGGGACATTCTTGCGATCCTTGCTCTAAATTAATCGATTCGCGCGCGGCGGCGGCGCTCCGATGCGGCGCGAATGTTCCATTCTTGCGCTTCTTGCCTATTATTAACGAGATTCCCGCGTCGGCGTCGTTCCCTTGCTCCGCAAGTCGTAGAAAATGGACAACGGAGTAAAAAAAGTCTCGTATCTCCCCCGCTGCCGCCGCTCTACAATGGAATCGACGAAGGAGGAATCGCGATGTCGAACGAGCTGTCGCCCTTGTGGGCCGGGATGCCCCCGCCACCCCCCGCTTATGTATACTTGCCCACCCCCTCGACCGCCGCGAGCCACCCGATGGACATGTACGGCTACTCCAAGTGCCGCATGTACGTTCATGCCGACGGCGTAGGGGACGCGCCGGGCATCGATATCGCGGTCAGAGGCGCGCCGAACGAGAGCGGGCCGTATTTCGACGAGCTCGGGCCGGACGCGAAGCGTACGAAGGTAGCGAGCGGCGCGACGTATGTATTGCGGGACGTCTCGCGCTATGTGAGGATCGAGGTCGAAGGGGAGCTTGCCGCCGCTTCATGGACGATATGGGTCGTACCGATGCGGTAACGGACGAAGGCGAGGAGGAGAACGGATATGCCCTGGCTGAACATGGAGGACGCCGCGCTGACCTATACGGGCGCTTGGAAGACGCGGCTCTTCGAGACGGCGAGTCTTGGTAGCATGCGTGAATCGGACGAAGCCGAAGCGTCCTGGAAGTGGCGCGGGGTGTGCGCCGCCGCGATCGTTCATGCCGCCGCCGGCGGCGATTGCGGCATCGGAGAAGTGTGGGTGGACGGCGCCAAGCACGGCGACTTCGACCTGTATGCGCCGGAACCGGGAGCGGCGACCTATCGCATCGACGGACTGGCGCCGGGTCCGCATACGATCGAGATGCGCAGGAGCGGCCGCAAGCGCGAGGAATCGAGCGGGTACGGCGTCAACGTCGATCATGCGCTCGTCGACTTCGCTCCCGCCGCCCTTCGCGGCGTCCGCCGCATCTTGTGCATCGGGGATTCCATTACGTTCGGGGCGAACGTTACGCCGCGGCCCGAAGGCGTATACGGCCGCAGGCTGCAGCGGATGCTGTCCGTTCCGGTCGAGGTGCACGGCATGACGGGCGCTTCGATCCGTAAGATCGCTGGCGTCCTCGACGCCGTCGTCGCGCCGCGGCGGCCCGATCTCGTCTTGTGGGTCGCCGGCATGAACGACGCGCATCCGCGGGAGCCGCTGGAGGACGCGATCGACGCGATGCGGCTGCTGCTGCCGGGCGTCGCGATCGTCGTGTCGACGATTCCCTATAACACGTACTACGCGGACGGGCAAAACCGAACGAAAGCCGAAGAAGTGCGGACGGCCTGCCGTAACAAGCGCATTCCGCTCGTCGATCTGTACGCGGCGACGGCCGGGAACGACGCCATTCATCGACCGGAGGGCACCGTGCATCCGAACGCGGAGGCGCATCAGCTGATCGCGGATCTATTCTACAACGAGCTGATCGCGAGGTTCTCCTGATCGCCCGCGTTCGACTCCGGACGTCATCGAATCGCTCTTCGAAAACGAAGAGGGGAGCCGCAGGCCCCCCTCCCTTAACTGCAAATATTGTTACAGCTTCACGGGCTGCCCCCGCTTTACGGACTCGTACCCGGCGAGCGCGACCTCGGCCGAGCGGAGACCGTCTTCGCCGGAGATCGGCGCCGGCTCCCCGCGAAGCAGCGCGTCCGTGAACGACTTGATCATGTAATAATCCATGTTGTCGCCCCAGAACAGATGATGACCCTTGCCCGTGGATTCGCTGTACAGCTCGTTCTTCTGCGCGAAGGCGTCGACGGAGATGCTGCCCTTCGTGCCGACGATCTCCATCGTGACGTCGCCCCAGGTCGGGAACGACTTCGGACGCGACCAGCTCGTGTCGAGCACGCCGAAGGCGCCGTTCGCGAACTTCACATGAATCATCCCCGCGTCGTCCACCTTCAGATCCTCATGGAACAAGGTGTTGGCGTACGCATACACCTCCTGCACGCTCGAGCCCGTAAACCAGTTCATGAGATCCATCACGTGAACGGTATGGTCGAGCAGCGCGCCGCCGCCGGACAACGCCGGATCGACGAACCAGCCGCCGGGCATCGAACCGCGGTTCGTCCCCTTGATCGCGACGATGTCCCCGATGTCCCCGCGGTCCACCGCTTCCTTCGCGCGGACGACGGAAGCGAGGTACCGGCACGGGAACGCGGTCATCAGCCGCACGCCGTTATCCCGGCAGACGGCGATCATGCGTTCCATCTCCGCGACGGAGACGCCCAGCGGCTTCTCGCAGATGACGTGCTTCCCCGCGTTCGCCGCATCGATCGTCATCTGCGCGTGCCGCACGTTTTCCGAACAGATGATTACCGCATTTACCTCGTCGTTCGCCAGAAGCTCCCGGTAGTCCGGGAAGTATGCGATCCCGTGCTTCTCCGCGACGTTCGCGACGCGATCCGCCGTCTCGTCGGCGATCCCGACGACCTCGACGTCCGGCAAGCGGAGCAGCGCGTTCAAGTAGGAGAAAGCGTGACCGTGCGCGAAGCTGATCATGCCGACCTTCAGCTTATTCATCTCGATCCCTCCTTCTCGTTTCGATCGAACGCGATCGCCCGGCCGGTATTCGCCGACTCCATGACGGCGAGCGCGAGCTCGAGCGCCTTCACCGCGTCTCGCGCCGTTACCTCGGGCTGCCGGCCGGTGCGGATGCAATCGACGAAGTCGCGCAGCTCCAGCTCGTACGGGGAATGGTATCCCGGGCTTTGCGGCACTTCGACGAAGGTCGCTTTCTCGGCCTTGACCGCCGCCTTACGAACGTGCAGCGACGCGGACTTAAGGCTGTCGTTCCGAACGACGCCGCGGCTGCCCGCGATTTCGAACGCCGTATGGAACGGTCCCGGATACCCCCAATACGCCTCCGCGTTCGCGACGGCGCCGCTTTCGAAGACGAGCGTCGCCGAAGCGTATTCCAAGGCGTCCTCCACGCGATGAAGGCCGTATACGGAGCGAACCTCCCCTAGCGTCCACCTTAGATAATCCAAGTCGTGGATCATCAGATCGAGCGCGACGCCCCCGCTTTGCGCGGCGTCCTTGAACCATGGGCGGCGGTCGCCCGGATGCGCGCCCGCTCGCTTCGCGTGAACGACGCCGATCCGTCCGAGCTCCCCGGACTCGACCTTCGACTTCGCTTGCGCATACTCCGGGAAATACCGCACCACGTGCCCGACGAACAGCCGAACGCCGTTGCGCTCGCAGGAGAGAATCATCTCTTCCGCGTCCTCCAGCGCGAGGGCGATCGGCTTCTCGCTAATGACATGCTTCCCGGCTTCCGCCGCTTGCACCGCGAACGTCTTGTGCAGATGGCTCGGCGTCGCGACGCTGACCGCCTCGCAGCCCGAATGCTCCAGCAGCTCGGCGAACGTCTCGTAAGCCGTCGCCCCCGTCCTCTCCGACAACGCGCGCATCGCGTCCGGATCGATGTCGTGCACCCCGACGACGGTGACGTCCGGGATGCTCATGTAGCAGGACGCATGGATCGACCCCATGCCGCCGCAGCCGACGATCGCAACTTTCATACGTGTTTCCTCCTCGGTTCTCGTTGTATAATCATTCCTGACATCACAATACCGTCTATTCACGGCTTTGCCTATGCAACGTTTTGTCCGTTTCTTATCCGATTTTGTCTTCGACGAAAGAAGCAGGTGACGCCCATGGAATTTTTCCAAGAACCGATTCATTATCAAAATGCGGCCTTATGCCTGAAAGTATGGCAATTTACCAGTATACCGCGGCTACAGCCCGCTCCGATGCAAGACATTTCGTGGCATTATCATAAAGAGGTCGAGTTCCTTTCTATTCAGCAAGGCGTTCACGAAATCGCGACGCCGAATCGAACGTATACGCTGAAGGCCGGCGACGTCATGGTCATCGGCTCGTCCCAGCTGCATCGCGGCCGCGTGATCGGCCCGGATCCGCTCGTATACATCGTCTTTCACGTCGACTTGGAGCCGTATTTCGACCCGGCGATGATGCGGTATTATCGATGGTTTTCCGAGGTGCTGCAGCCGCTCGAGGAGTTGAATTACATCTTCGAGGAGGACGCCGCGACACGCGCCGAAGTGGCGCGCATCGTCGAGAGCATCCATGCGGAGGTGCTGGGAGAAGCCAAAGGATACGAAATCGCGGCCAGCATGCACATTAAGCATCTGCTGCTGACGCTGCTGCGGGGGGATACCAGAGGATTGCTTCAGGCGCATGAGCGCGTAGACGCTTACGCGTTGAAGCCGATCGTCGAATACGTCGACCGGCACCTCGCGGAGAAGCTCGACATGGAGCAGGCGGCGCGCCAAGCCGGCATGAGCTACCATTACTTCTCGAGGTATTTCAAGCGCGCGATGGGCGCTTCGTTCACGGACTACGTCAACCGCAAGCGGATCGCGAAAGCCGAGCGGCTGCTCGCGACGAGCGGACGCAGCATCGCGGAAGTCGCGAGCGAGGTCGGCATCGGCAATATGGCGCACTTCTACGAGCTGTTCAAGCGATTCAACGGCTGCACGCCGAAGCAATATGCGCGAAGCCTGAAGGCGGAGAAGGGCGACTGACCGGTCCGCCTTCGAGCGAGGTTACAGCAGTACGAATAATTGTCCGTTCTCTTCCGCCACGGAGAAGCCTCTCAATCGAATGCCGGCATCGGTCAGATGCTCGCCGCTGCGCAGATCGAATTCCCAGCCGTGCCACGGACATCGCAGAATCGCGCCTTCGCAGCCCAGCCGATACTCGTATACGTCGGAAGGCAGCGTCGTGGCGCCGACCGGTCCCGCGCAGACGGGGGCGCCGGCGTGAGGGCACATATTCCTCCATGCGTAGAACGCGCCGTCCACGTAGAACAAGCCGATCTCCATTCCTTTCGCGCGGACGATGACTTTCCCTTCGCGGCGAACGTCTTCCGCGGCTCCGACGGCGTATTTACGCTTCTCCATCCGCGGCGTCCCCCTTCCCTTCCGCGCCGCCGGGGTGCGGCAATCGGTACAGCTCCAGCGCGGTCAGTCCCATGATGCGCCGCTTCAGCTCGCGATCCATGGGAGGCAGCGCCATGAGCGGGTTGTCGAAGTCCCAGTGCGGGTAATCCGTCGAGAACATGACGTTGCGTTCCGCGCCGATCATCTCGAAGATATACTGCAGATGCTTCGGGTCGTCCGGTTCCTCGATCGGCTGCGTCGTCAAGTAAATATGCTCCCGAATGTATTCCGACGGACGCCGCTTCAGCCACGGCGTCGTCGAACGAAGCGCCTTGTAATTTTTATCCATGCGCCACATCAGGTGCGGCAGCCAAGCGATGCCGCCTTCGATCGCCACGAACTTCAGTCCGGGGTACTTCTCGAATACGCCTTCGCATACGAGCGAGTTGATATGGGCCATATAGCTCGTCGGAAGAATGTTGTGCCATTCCATATACCTCGTCGGATATCCGGGCGCCGTCGGCGCCGGGGAGATGCCCCTTCCTTCTCCGCCGGGGTGGATGGCGACCGGCAAGCCGTTCCGCTCCGCCGCCTCGTAGATCGGGTGGTACATCCGTTGGCCGAGCAGCCGGCTCGCCGCGCTCGTCATGATGACCTGCACCATCCCGGGGTGACCGGCCATGCGGTCGATTTCCGCCGCGGCCGCCTGCGGATCCGCGCTGTTGATCAAGATGGACCCGCGGAAGACGGGCGAGACGGTCAACCAGCGTTCCGCCATCCAATCGTTCCAAGCGGATGCGACGGCGTTCGCGTAATCGGGGTCGGGATACAGCGAAATTTCGATACCGGAGTTCAGAATCGCATAGTCGATTCCGTAGGGCTCGATCAACTGGCGAATCATGAACTCGGGATCGCTGCCCGGCGCGCCGCCCGCATCCGGCACCGCGTCCTTGCGCGAGCCGCCGACGGCGGAGTAATACAAGCGAGCCGCTCCGATATTCATCTCCAGAAACTGCTCGTGCCACACCTTCGGTAAATGCGGCAGCAGCTCCCGCGGATGCTTCGGTCCGTTATGCACGTCCGTATCGACGATGATCGTTCGTTTCTGCATGTCGTTGAACTCCTCTCTCATTCCCCATCGACTTCTACCTATAAGTTTAAGTAGAATCGGGGAATGAAGCTATGAAGTCTCCAATCATTAATTGAACGATTCTACGATAGAGTATGATATTATCGACATGTGCGATTCACGATGCGATAACGAGAGGAGCTGCGATGCATGATCGAAACGTTATCCGTCTATTTCGAACGCGGCGTTCCCGACTGGCATGTTCCGTCGTCCCGAATCGACAGGCATATCTTCCTGCTTCTCGCGGGCGGAGCCATCGAGTATACGGTCGACGGGGTCCGCCATCCGCTGCGCAAAGGCGACGTATTGTTTATTCCCCAAGGCTCGGTCCGCGGCGCGATCAACGGATCGGGTCAGCCCTTCGCCATGTACGCCGCCCACTTCCGGTACGCCGGCGACGGCGAGGAGCTCCCGCTGCTGATGCGGCCGACGCCGCTCCGCGCGGCGCCGTTCGCGTTCGACTATCTGAAGCAGCGGTTCTCCGCGCTTACGCAAGCGTGGCTTCGCAAATCCGCCCGTGCGGAGACGATCTGCCACGCCGCGCTACTGGAGATGCTCGCGCACGTCCAAGAGGAAGTCGAGCCGCGCGCGCTGCCGCCCGCGTCGTATAAGCTGGTCATGACGCTGCAGGAGGAGCTCCTCTCCCGATACCGGGAGCCGATTCGCATTGCGGAGCTCGCGGCGAAGATCGAACGGACGCCGAACTACACCAGTACGATCTTCAAGCAGGCGACGGGGCGCACGATCACCGAGTACGTCCAACAACTGCGGATTTCCGCCGCCTGCGACCTTCTGGCGCATTCCAAGATGAGCGTAGGCGAAATATCCGATTATCTCGGCTTCTGCGAACCCTCCTACTTTAACAGAGTGTTTAAGAAGGTGACCGGCGCGCTCCCCTCGACCTACTTGAAGGAACAAATCAAATTATGGCGCGGCGCGGGCGAACAGGGGCCGCCCCCTTCGTAGATGTTTCTATGCTTGGGCAGCCCCCGGCTCTCTACCGGAACGCCGTGCCTTCCTTCGCTTCGGTGATTGTCCGCATCGCTTGACCGCGTTCATACCGTCGTCCGTACACCTTGCCCCCCAAGGATGGTATGATACAGGAAACCACAATGTCGAAGGAGCAACGATCCGCATGCGTACCGAACAACAAATCCAGCGAAAGCTTAACGAACTGACGATGCAGAAGAAAACGCTCGAATCGCGCCTGACGAACGACGCGTCGACAGACGCCTCGCTCCTCGCGCACATCGAGCGCGTCGAAGATTCCATCCTGCTGCTTGAATGGGTATTAAACGCGCCGAGCGGCAAATATCATGCGTAAGCGGACTCAAGCGGCGCGGGCTTAGAAAGCGGGTATGAACTCGTCGCGGATCCCCATCAGGCCATCCCCATAGATGATTTCGAACACGTGCGTCATCCCGCTCCCGTCTTCGATCGCGAAGCGAAATCCGCCCTCGTATTTCGTCTGTGCCTTATCCAAATCGAACATCTCCTCGTATCGCCGAATCGTCTCTTCGGCTACCCGAATCGGCACATCCAGGTCGTCGGCGTTCAGGAACGCTGCAAGCCCTTGCGCGTCGGCCTTCCGAATCAAGCCAAGGTAAGTCTCCGCCATCGGCGCCGCGAAGGGGAAGTACCGGAGATACGCATTGTGGAAATGTACGACCCCGCCGTCCGAAAACCGCACGACCAACGCGGTTTCCTCCGAGTACGCCCGCGGCGGACCGCCGTCCTCGAACAGAAACTCGAATTGCCCCGCCTCCGGCGACATCGCATGGCCTTCGTCAAATATCTTCACGACCAATGTGTCGATCGCGAAATTCGCCTCGAAGCCTCTCAGAATTTCGCCGGCCAGCTTCTCGTCGTAAAGAATGGCGCTCTCCTCGTTGGCAAGCAGACGGATCAGCGAATCCGCATCCCGATCCTTGACGGCCTGCAGCAGGCGTTCGGCGTACATCGTCGCATGTTGCTCGTCCCGCGGCTCGATAGGCGCGAGGTCCGGTCGGGGCGCCGGTTCTTCCGCCGTTTCCGTCGCTTCGGTCGGCGAGCTTGTCGCCGGAAGATCCGCCGACCGGCCATCCGTTTGCGAGCATCCGAGCAGTACGATAACCAATAAAACGACGCTCCCCCATCGATACATTGCGGCTCCCTCCGATTTCGCTTGGCACTTTCCTATATGGACGCAACAAGTCGGGAGGAAGTTTCCGCTGTCGCAGCGTCATCATTTCAAATTTGAAGTATTTTGTGATACAATGAATGCACACTAGCAACCGAAGGAGGCCATGCGCCATGTCAGACCATCCCCCATCCGCCGCTCCCTTGATGGAGATCGGCATCAGCACCTTCCTTGAGGCGACGCCGAACCCGGTGAACGGCAAGCCCGTCAGCCACGCCGAGCGCATTCGCCAAGGCGTCGAGGAGATCGTCGTCGCGGAGCAAGCCGGCCTCGACGTCTATGCGATCGGCGAGCATCATCGTCCGGATTACTCGGCGAGCGCGCCGGCCGTCATCTTGGCCGCCGGCGCCGCCCGCACGAGTCGCATCCGGCTGTCCAGCGCCGTTACCGTGCTGTCCTCGGACGATCCGGTGCGCGTCTATCAGCAATTTTCGACCGTCGACGCGATCTCGAACGGCCGGGCGGAAATTATGGCCGGCCGCGGCTCGTTCATCGAGTCGTTCCCGTTGTTCGGCTATAGTCTCGAAGACTACGACGAGCTGTTCAACGAGAAGCTGGAGCTGCTGCTGAAGATCCGGGATTCGGAGAAGGTGACCTGGCCCGGCGGCCACCGCCCCGCCATCGACGACCGCGGCGTCTACCCGCGCTCGGTGCAGCAGCCGCTGCCCGTGTGGATCGGCAGCGGCGGCAACCCGGAGTCGGTCGTCCGCGCCGGCATGCTCGGCCTGCCGCTCGTGCTCGCTATCATCGGCGGGCAGCCGGAGCAGTTCGCGCCGCTCGTGCGGCTGTATAAGGAAGCAGCGGCGCATGCCGGCCACGATCCGGCGAAGCTGCCGATCGCGACGCATTCGCACGGCTTCATCGCCGACACGACTGATAGCGCCGCCGAGCTGTTCTTCCCGCCGACGCAGCAGATGATGAACGCGATCGGTCGCGAGCGGGGCTGGGGCCACTACGGCCGCGCCGCGTTCGACGCCGCTCGCAGCCTTCGCGGCGCCCTCTACGTGGGCGATCCGGAATACGTCGCGGAGAAGATCGTGCTGCTGCGGAAGAACCTCGGCCTCACGCGCTTCCTGCTTCACGTCGACGTCAGCGGCGTGCCGCATCGCGAGCTGCTGCGTACGATCGAGCTGCTCGGCACGAAGGTCGCCCCGATCGTGCGCAAAGAAATCGCGCGCATCGAAGCGGCGCAGTAAAGCGCGACCGCGAGACGCGGGAGGGAAAGCCTCCCTCTAATTGGTCCGAAAATGCCCTTCTTAGATGATTTAGAAGGAAATCCTCCCTCTTATTCGGCTGATTCCCGAGGATTTCCCGCGTTTGGGACGAATAAGAGGGACATTCTCCGCCTAACCGGTCCGGGACCGTCTCGTTGCAGCGAATGAGAGGGATTTTTTCCGTTTCCATAACACGCGCCCGCCGAGGAATCCCAACGGCGGGCGCGTTTTCGCGTGGAGCTGATTTACCTTCGTTGATCGCTTTGATCTTATCGACCGGAATGTTCGGGCGCGGATATTCCGCGCGCGACAGCGCGCTTATGCGTGCATCGCTCCTTCGATCTCGATATCGACGACGACCGCTCCGGCTTCGCCGGCGCAGTCGACCTCGTACCAGCCGTCGCGCGCCGCGACCTCGACGGCGCGGCCGTTCACGGCGGCGCGGACGACGTTCCCCGATGCGACGAAGCCGAAGCGGCCGCCTTCGCGCAGCAGGGCGGTCGTCTTCGCGCCCGCGTCGATGACCGCGTCGACCGCGGCCGTCGGCACGAGCTTGTTCACGAGGCCGATCGGCGTCGCGCCGCCCGCGCGCTCCGGCACGTACGCGTACATCGCCGTCGCCGCCGGCTCGAGGCGCAGCGGCAGCCGCTCGCCCGCGCCGACGCGAACCGCCTTGCCGGAGAAGTACTCGTACTGCACGAAGCTGTCGCCGGCGAGGCCCGGCACGTCGGACGGACCGACCGTGCCTTCGGCCGCCGACTCGCTCAGCCCGAAGGCGGCGACGACGCCGGCGTCGCGGACCGTGTTCCACAGCTTCAGCGGCACGCCGGCGGACACCGGATCGAGCGTCAAGCAGTCCGCGGTCGGCACGCCCGGGCGGTCGCAGCGGACGATGCGGCCGTCGCCGTACACGAGCGGCCAAATATGGTCCGGATTCGTAATGCCGAGCTTATCGCTGATATACACCGGCCCCCCGCTGACGGCGCGCAGCGCCATGTTCTGCACGTCGTCGTGGTTCGTGCTCCAGAACATATCCCAGTCGCCCCAGTAGAACGGGCCGTGGAAAAAGGAGTTATACGCGTTCTGCAAGGCGTGCTCGCGGAAGCCCGTCGCCTCCTCCGGCACGAAGTCGTCGCTGTTGCGGGAGACGGAAGACATCGGGCGGTGCCAGACATTTTCCGAGGCCATGCCCATGCAGTTGATGATCGTGCCGCCGAAGTGGAGCCCGACCGACGCTTCGAGCGCCGTATGCGCCGCCTTGGCGGCTTGGCCGATCGGCTTCAAATCCCGGAAGAAGTTCAGCACCGCGCTCTGGCTGTCCACCTTCACGAAGTCGATGCCTTGCTTCTTCAGGTAGCCGTGCCAGTCGTTCCAGAACGCGAACGCCGCGCCCGCGTCCGGCGCGGGCACCCACACGCCGCCGTTCGTCTCGAACAGGTTGGCGCGATTCCGCTCGAACAGCTCGCCCTCCGGGTCGATGCCGCCCCAATAGCCGGCGATCGTATGCCAGACGCCGACCCAGCGCACGCCGAACCGCTCCTTCATCTCGCGCACGACCGGCGCGAGGCCGCCCGGAAACTTCGACTTCACCGCGTCGTAGGAACGCAGCCGCTTGTCCGAGCTTACCTCCGACCAGCCGTCGTCGATCATGACCCAGCGGACCGGAAGGCCCGCTTCCGCGAGCTCGCCCGTCTTGGCGAGCAGCCCGTCCGCGTCGACCTTCTGGTAGAACGCGTCCCAGCTGCACCAGCCTAGGTAGTCGAGCGGCTCGGGGTACGACTTCTCGGCCCGGGGCGGGGGCCGCGCGGCGACG
>JAPSKX010000010.1 GCA_031181325.1 Paenibacillus sp. | reverse complement strand
CCGCAGCGGTCGAGGGGGAAGCCATCGTCCGCTGCGGCCATGGTCGGGCGTCGCGCAAGCGGTCGCCTACGGGCCGGTCGCCCCCCAGACGATTGCGCAGCCCTACCAACCTCGGCAGTCCGAGGATTGTCTCACGCTGAACGTCTGGACGCCGGGCACCGACGGTCCGGGCCGGCCGGTCTTGTTCTATATCCATGGCGGCGGCTTCGTGGAAGGCTCCGGCGCCCATCCGCAGCATCGCGGAGGAACGTTCGCAGGGAACGGCGACATGGTCGTCGTTACGGCCAACTATCGCCTCGGGGCGCTCGGCTTCCTCGATCTTCGCGGGACGCTCGGCGAAGACTACCGCTCCTCCGGCAATTGCGGCTTGCTGGATCTGATCGAAGCGCTGCGCTGGGTGCAGACGAATATCGCGAGCTTCGGGGGCGACCCGTCCCGCGTGACGGTCATGGGGCATTCCGCCGGGGCCAAATGCGCGGGCGCGCTGCTGAGCGCCCGCCTCGCGGACGGCCTGTTCCAGCAGGCGATTCTTTGCAGCGGCGCGGTCCAGTCGATTCGCGACGAGGCGACGTCCGCCCGACTCGCCGAACGATTCCTTCGCACGCTCGACATCGACCGGGGGAACGCGAGCCGGCTGCATCAACTATCTACCGAAGCCTTGATGGCCGCGCAAGCCGCATGGTGGCAGGATTACAGCGGCGTGCACCTGTTCGGTCCCGTCGTCGACGGCGACGTCATCCGCGAGCTCCCCTTCGTCGGACTCGATCGGCGAACCCCGCCGCTCCGGGCGATGCTGATCGGAATCGCGGGCAACGAGTCCGCCGGCTTCGTCGCCGGCGAGCCGTTCCGGAACCGGCCGACCGAAGCGCAGCTGCGCCGCGTATTCGGCGACAACGCCGACGTCGTACGCGCCGCGTTCGAACGCAGCCGCGCCGTCGCGGCGTCGGAGCCGGAGGCGTGGGAGAAGACGATGTCGGCGTACTTGTACGGCATCGCCGCGGTACGGACGGCGGACGCCTACAGCGCCGCCGGAACGCCGGTCTGGTTTTACCGCTTCGACAAGCGCGGGCCGCTGGGCGCGCTTCACGGCGACGAATTGCCGTACATCTGGCATAACGGCTACCCACCGGCGTCGCGCGCGTTGGCCGACCGGATGCATCGCGCATGGATCGCGTTCGTGCGTCAAGGCTCGCCGAACGAGGCCGACGGCTCCGAATGGCCTCGGTACGAGGCGGAGCGTCGTTCGATCCTGACCTTCGACGACGACGCCGTTGCGGCCGCGCGCCTCCCGTTCCAGGACGACGGCGCCTTCCCCACGCAAGCGTTCGCGCTCGGATCAAGCCGGCCTTAACGCAACGGCCCCCGTCGCCGCAACCGATGCGGGACGGGGGCCGGGCCGCCGGCTACAGCGTCTCGGTAGCAAGCGTGAAGCCTTCGACGACGACCTCTTCGTCGACTTCGATCAAGAGGCATCGTTTTCCATGGTATTGGACTTGCTTCACATACTTCAAATCCTGCGGACTGACCGAGATCGTCGCGACCTTCGTCTCGATCTTAAGCGACTTGCTCGTGAACTTCGGCAGCACGCTGCTCGCCTTCAGCTCGTAATTCCGATCGTCGACGACCGTCTCGAACGCGCGCTGCACCTGCTCCGTCGTCACGTCCGCTACGCCGCTTGCCGTCAGCACGCGCTCGACGTCCGCGTAATCCAGCTTCGGCGGTTCTTCCTCCTGATGGGCGTCGACGACCCGATGGATCTCCTCGTACACCTGCGCCAGCGTCGCGGCGTCGAGCTCGTCGCCGGCCACTTCCTTCACGATTTCCTCGAAGATGACCCGCTCCTCCTGTGCCGTGATCGTCTTCTCCGCGTTCAGCACCTGATCGATGTAATGATGATCCGGCTCGTTCGCCTTCCCCGTGCAGTACAGGATGCGGTTCACGTCGGACGCGTTGTCCGTCACGCTCGGATAGAAGAAGCCTTGCTCCGGCGCGCTCAGCTTCACGATCGGGTCGACGATGACGTTATATTTGAACTCGCGCTCGACATAGTCGAACTGCAGCGTCTTCTTCTGCTGCTCCGTGCTGTTGACGCTGCACAGAATGAAGGGATGCGCGAACAGCTCGTCCTTCTCGCTCTCCTCGGACTCTTCGCTCCGGCTTCGGGTCGGGCGGAAATATTCCCCTCGCACGAACGTGACGACCGTATCCCGCTCGTACTTCGTATCCTTCAGCATCTTCTCTACCAGCAACAGCATGAAGTTCATCCAATCTTCCGTACGGCCGGTCACGAGCCCTTGATGCAGCAGCACCTTCGTCGGCTCCTCCGCATCCTCTTGAAACTTCAACTCGAACAGCTTCTGATCGAGCTCGCCGGTCAGCAGCTTCTTGAAATTGCCCATATACAACTCTTGCTTCTCTCGATCGACCAGAGCGAACGGCTGACACTCGTAGTGATAGATTTCAGAGCTTTCCTTCATTATATATACGTTTAAGATATCGAAAACCTTGAGCAAATCGTGGTCCAGCTTGAATTGCTTGCGAATGTGCGCGAGTTCTTTCTTGATCATAACGCGTCGGACAGCTCCTTCGGGATGAAATGACTTTCCCCAGTATAATCGATTGAAGCGGAGAGTGTAAGCGCCTATAATCTTTCGATTCCCATGCGAGAGAATTGTGCTATAATCGTACTTTGTTAGACGGACAAATTAAAGAAACAGGTGAATATCGGATGTTCGAGCTCAAGTGGTTGTGGAGCAATCTGGAAGGAAACCGAACAAGGTATATTGTCGCGCTCTGTCTGTCGATTGTGGTCTCTTCGCTCTTGATCGTGAATCCCTACCTCGGCCAACGGATCGTCGATACGTTCATTACCGGGGAGGACGCGCTCCGGAATCTTACGGAGCAGCGAGGGCTGTTAATCGGCTTAGTCGCCGGGATGATCGTCTTCTCTCTCCTGCGGACGGGCCTCGCTTACGTGACGATGATGCAATACGAGCGCGCCACGCAAAATATGATGTACAAGGTTCGGATTTTCCTCTTCAATAAGATTCAGGGCCAAGACCGGGAGTATTACGACCGCAACCGCACCGGGGATCTGATGACGAAGATGACGGGCGATCTCGATATGGTCCGCCATTCCATGTCGTGGATCGTCAAGACGATCGTCGAGTCCGCGACGATCTTCATCGCCGCGGTCGCCTACTTCTTCGCGATCGATTCTTTGTTGACATGGAGCCTCTTGGTTTTGTCTCCGCCGATCTTTATCGTAGCGTACCTGTTCGCCAAGCGCGTACGACCGATGTATGTGGACTTGCGGGAGCGGCTGTCGCAGCTGAACTCGACCACGCAGGAGAACATCTCGGGCAATCGAGTCGTCAAGGCGTTCGCCCGCGAAGCGTTCGAGGTCGAGAAGTTCCAGCAGAAGAACTTCAACTATTCGAAGGCGAACAAGGCGGCCGCCCTCGTGTGGCTCGATTACTTCCCTTATTTGGAGACGCTGGCGCATGCATTCAACGTGATCCTGCTGCTCGTGGGCGGCTTGTTCGTCATGAACGGACGGATCACCTTCGGGGAGTTCTCGGCGTTCTCCGCGCTCGTGTGGGCCGTATCCAACCCGATGCGCAATATCGGCATCATTATCAACGATATCCAGCGCTTCTTCGCGAGCCTCGCCAAGATTATCGAGGTGTACTATGCCAAGCCGAACATCGTCAACTCGCATAAAACAATCGAGAAGCGCCGATACGACGGGCGCATCGAGTTCGATCGCGTCAGCTTCAAGTACGATCGCGCGACGGTGCTGCACGAGGTCAGCTTTACGGTCGAGCCCGGCGAGACGGTGGCCATCATGGGTCCGACCGGCTCCGGCAAGACGACGATCGTCAACCTGATTCCGCGCTTCTACGACGTAACGGAGGGAAGCGTACGGATCGACGGCGTAGACGTAAGGGAGCTTGCGCTGGACGAGCTGCGCGGCAATATCGGCATCGCCACCCAAGACGTCCTCCTCTTCTCCGAGACGATCGACGGCAATATCGCTTACGGCGATCCCGAGCTGCCGGAGGAGAAGACGATCGAATACGCCCGGCTCGCGGCCGCGCACGACTTCATTACGAAGATGCCCGAGGGATACGACACGATCGTGGGGGAACGCGGCGTCGGACTCTCCGGCGGGCAGAAGCAGCGCATCGCGCTCGCCCGCGCCATGGCGGTCCGCCGCCCGATCCTGATTTTGGACGACACGACGTCCGCCGTCGATCTCGAGACCGAGGAGCATATTCAGCGAAGTCTTCGCGAGACGGAGACGCGCTGCACGAAGATCATTATCGCGCAGCGCGTCTCGACGACCGCGAAAGCCGACCGGATCCTCATCCTCGACGAGGGACGCGTCGTGGAAGAAGGCACGCACGCCGAGCTGCTCGCGAAGCGCGGGTACTACTACGACGTATTTATGCTGCAGAACGAAGGCATCGAAAGACAGGTGACGGCGCATGGCCAGGAATAAATTCGACATCGACGAAGATTTGGAGTCGCCCTTCAATATCAAGCACTTCCGCCGGGCGGCCGTATACATTAAGAAGCAGAAGAAGCCGATGCTTCTGGCTTTCGCGCTCAGCGCGCTGTCCGCGGCCATCGCCCTGTCGGCGCCGCTCATTATCCAACACGTCGTCGACGTGACGATCCCCGCGAAGGAAGTCGGCGCGTTGTTCGGCTGGGCGGCGCTGCTGCTGCTGACGATCGTCGTCAGCGTCGCGCTCGCGACGATCCGCTCGCGCATCATGACGAACGTCGGCCAAGAGATCATCTTCGACATCCGCACCGACTTGTTCAAACATCTGCAGCAGCTGCCGTTCAAGTATTACGACGACCGCCCGCAAGGCAAGATCCTGATCCGGGTCGTCAATTACGTCAACTCCGTGTCCGACGTCTTATCCAACGGCATCATCAACTTCATCCTGGAGATCGTGAACCTGCTGTTCATCGCCGCCTTCATGTTCGCCGTCGACGTTCGCCTCTCGTTCGTCATCTTGGGCGGACTCCCCGTCTTCCTGGGCTTCATGCTGCTGATCAAGACCCGGCAGCGGCGCGCCTGGCAGGCGGTGTCCAACAAGAGCTCCAACATGAACGCGTATTTGCAGGAGAGCATCGCCGGGATCGGAGTGACGCAGATCTTCTCCCGCGAGTCGCGCAACGAAGGCATCTTTACGCGGCTAGCCGACAATTACCGCACGGAGTGGATGCGGGCGCTGAAATATAACGCGCTCGTTCCCTTCACCGTCGATAACCTGTCTACGATCGTTACGGCGTTCATTTACCTCGTCGGTCTGTTGGCGCTGAGCCCGCAAGAGGTGACCTTCGGCGTCATTCTCGCCATGAGCAGCTATGCGGCCCGGTTCTGGCAGCCGATCCAGAACCTGTCGAACCTGTACAATAACTTCATCAACGCCGTCGCTTATCTCGAGCGCATCTTCGAGACGCTGGACGAACCGGTCACCGTCAAGGACGCGCCGGGGGCGAAGCCGTTGCCGGCCGTGCAGGGGAATGTCGCTTTCGACGACGTTACTTTCGGGTACGACCCAGGCCATACCATTCTACAGAACGTGAGCTTCGAGGCGAAAGCCGGCGAGAGCATCGCCCTCGTCGGCCCGACGGGCGCCGGCAAGACGACGGTCGTCAACCTGATCTCCCGCTTCTACGACGTAACCGGCGGCCGGGTGTTGATCGACGGGCACGATATTTCGCAGGTGACGCTGCAGTCTCTCCGCAGCCAGATGGGCATTATGCTGCAGGACAGCTTCATCTTCTCGGGGACGATCCTGGACAATATCCGGTACGGACGGCTCGACGCCACCGAAGAAGAAGTCGTCGCCGCCGCGAAGGCCGTACGCGCCGACGACTTCATCCGCGAGTTCGAACATGGATATATGACCGAAGTGAACGAGCGCGGCTCGAAGCTGTCGCAAGGCCAGCGGCAGCTGATCTCCTTCGCGCGGACGCTGCTGGCGAATCCGAGAATTCTAATCTTGGACGAAGCGACCTCGTCGATCGACGCGAAGACGGAGCGGCTGCTTCAGCAAGGCTTGAACGAGCTGCTCAAGGGGCGCACCTCGTTCATCATCGCGCACCGGCTGTCCACGGTGAAGAACTGCGACCGCATTATGTACGTGTCCGACAAGGGCATCGCGGAATCCGGCTCGCACGACGAGCTCCTCGCCCGCCGAGGTCTGTATCACAAACTCTATACGGCGCAAAAAATGGAAGCATAAAACACCACGATCGATAGCCCCCGATTCTTCTTGAAGAACCGGGGGCTATCCATGTACAGTCGAGGAGGCGAACCTGCCCTTGCTCCTTCACCGAGACTCCATCCTGAGACAACCGGCCTTCGCGAAATTTTGGACCGCTCGGACGTTGTCGTCCACTACCTTCCAGATGCTTACGGTCGCGATCGGATGGCAAATGTACGAAATTACGAACGACGCCTTCAGCCTCGGTTATATCGGGCTTGCCCAGTTCGTCCCCATGCTGGCGATGGGACTCGTGGCCGGGCAAGTCGCGGACCGCTTCGACCGTCGATGGATCGCCGCGCTGTGTCAGCTGCTCGAAGCCGCCGCGGCGGCGTATTTGCTGATCGGCAGTATTGCTGGCTGGCTGGGGCGGAACGAAATCTTGCTGGCGGCGGCGGTGATCGGCGCTTGCCGCGCCTTCGAAGGACCTGCGATGACATCGCTGCTGCCGCAGCTCGTCCCGAAGCCGATGCTGCAACAGGCGATCGCATGGAGCACGTCGGCGGGCCAGAGCGCGCAAATTATCGGTCCCTCGCTCGGCGGCGTGCTGATTTCGCTCGGACCCGGCTTCGTCTACGTCCCTTCCATCGCGCTGCTCGCGGCGTCTGCGATCCTGACGGCGCTCATCGCTATGGAGAAAGTCGAAAGAAGGCTGGAGCCGCTCTCGCTGCGATCGCTATTTACCGGTCTCGTCTTCGTCTACCGCAACAAGCTCATTCTCGGCGCGGTGTCGCTCGATATGTTTGCCGTGTTATTAGGCGGCGTGACCGCGCTGCTGCCGATCTTCGCCCAAGACATTCTGCAAGCGGGGGGCTGGGGCCTCGGGCTGCTGCGAGCCGCGCCGGCCATAGGCGCGTTAGGAATGTCGATTTATCTCGCATACTTCCCGCTGAAGCGCGCCTTCGGTCTTACGATGTTCGGCTCGCTTGCCGTCTTCGGGATCGCGACGATGGCGTTCGCGTTATCGACGAACTTGATGGTGTCGATCGCGGCGTTATTCTTCATCGGGGCTTCGGACGTCATCAGCGTCGTCATCCGGTCCACGCTGGTGCAGCTGCAGACGCCCGACGACATGCGAGGCCGCGTGAATGCGGTCAATTCGATGTTCATCGGGACGTCCAATCAACTCGGCGAGTTCGAATCCGGCTTGCTGGCGGGCTTTATCGGCGCGGTGCCGGCGACGTTCGTCGGAGGCGTCGGCACGATCGCCGTCGCCGGACTGTGGATGGTCTTGTTTCCGTCTTTACGGCGACTGAAATCGCTGGATGCTCGTTAACACCTCACATGCTTCCGCTTGAACCCTAGACTCCCCTTGTCCACGGCCTTGCGGATGCCTTCGGCGGCATGAAGCGTTCGGACCGCCTTCTTGCCGCGGACGATCTCGATCGGTCCGACGGCCATCGCCGTCTCATACGCCTTGTCGTGAAGCGGTACGTAGGACACCGCCGTCGTGTACAGGAAGTTATTCATAGAGGACTGCGCTCGTTCGGGCGCGTCCCGAATCGTCCGCTCCGCCGTCTCGAGCAGGCCGGCGAGCTTGCTTTCGGAAAACTCGCGATCCGGCCGGCTGCCGAGCAGCCAGCAATAGCAGCTCCAGCCCGCCGATCGGCGCAGCTCCTCGTCGCTCGCGATCCAGCGGTCGGCCACCTCCTGCGCGATGTTGGCTTCCGACAGCGTGACCGATACGACGAAGTCGGAAAGCATATAGAAGTAAGCGCCGTCCATCCAACGCTCGTAATCCGCCGCCGTCATCCCGTTCGGGTCCGCGATAATGCCCGCGAAATACATAGCGTCGTAATTGCCGGTCGCGTATAATCGCTCGGCGAGCGGTTGATCGATCTTGATTTTCTTCGCCATCGGCTTCATCGCGCCCGTCGCCACGCCGAAGAGCGGCTCGCGCGCGCCGCCGGCGAGGTACGTCTTCTTGATCCGTTCCTTGCCTAACGCCTCAAGCCCCTGCATGACTTCTTCGAATTCCATGACGCGGTACGCTCCTTCCGAAATGGGAAATCGCTTCAAAAATACCATAGCCCTGATAGCATGTAAACTGCCGCCGCCCTAAAACCACGGATTAGACTCGGCTCATATGGAAAACCTAAGCTGCGACATCAATACGCGAAGGAGATCACCGCGATGACGAAGCCCGGGGTAAAACCAGTAAACATCGAACTGAGCAGTACCGAAATCGGCGGCCTCTGGAGCATATACATGCAGGAGAGCATGACGGTTTGTTTCCTCCAATATTTCTTGCACCATCTGCAGGACGGCGACATCGTTCCGCTGGCGCAAAAGTCGTTACATGTCTCGCAGGGCCGACTGGAGCGAATCCGCGCCTTTTTCGACAAAGAACATTTCCCGATTCCCGACGGCTTCACGGACAAGGACATCGATCTATCCGCTCCCCCCTTGTTCCATGACGCCTTCGCGCTCAGCTTCATCTACATGACGAGCCGAATGGGAATGATTAATTACGCCTTCACCTCTTCCAACAACGTACGGCTCGATGTGCTGGATTTCTTCAACGAGTGCCTGCATACGACGACCGAACTGTTCGGCGAAGCCGTAAAGCTGTCATTGGAAAAAGGGTTATACGATCGGCCGCCGAAGATGAATTATCCGGATCGGGTGGAATATGTGCGGCATGTCGCCTTCCTGGACGGCCTCACCGGACACAAGCGCCCCCTGAGCGCCATCGAGCTGTCGGAGATCTTCTTCAATATCGAAAGAAATTACTTCGCCGTCCTCGTGATGCTCGGCTTCGCGCAAGTGATGCAAGATAAGAAGCTTCGAGACCATATCCTTCGCGGGAAAAAAATCAGCGAGAAGCAAATCGAGCTCTTTAACAAGTTATTAATGGACGAGGAGCTGCTCGGCACCGTAACCGTCGGCATGGAGGTCACCGCATCGACGAGCTCTCCCTTCTCGGACAAAATCATTATGGCGATGATCAATATGTTGAACGCCGTCGACATCGTATTGATTTCGCATGCTTTGGCCTTGTCCATGCGGGCCGATCTCATCGCGCATTACGCGAAGATCGTCGGCGAAATCATGGCGTACGCGAAGGATACGTTCGACCTCGTCGTCGACCGCGGATGGCTCGAGCAGCCCCCGCTCACGACGAACCGCCGCGAGTTGATATACTCGTGATCGGCGCTGCCTACATTTTCATAATGATAACGTTCGGCGGATCGACTACAATGGAATGATGAAATGTAAATCCTACTCTTAGAGAAGGTCTTTTCCCAAAACGAATAGGACGGTGAGAAAGTGAACCAAGCAGCAGCGTTGATGCTGCTTGCGGCGATCCTTTCCAACGCCCTTGTAGTGGCGAATAAAGATACGTCTACAGGGTATGAGAATACGGTTCAGCAACCGGTACACACTGTTGAAGCGATTCGAACAACGGAAAGCGATCCGCAAGCGGCCGAGAAGGTTGAATTGCTGGCGCATCTCGTCAGCGCGGAAGCGAAGAGCGAGCCATACGAAGGACAAGTGGCGGTCGCGGCCGTCGTCTTGAACCGGGTGGAGGAAGGCTTCGGCGCGAACATCGAGGAAGTCATCTATGCCGAAGGGCAATTCCAGCCGGTCGGCAACGGAGCCATCGATAACGAGCCGGTGGATTCCGCCTATGACGCGGCCCGGGATGCGCTGAACGGGAAAGATCCGACGAACGGCGCGGTCTATTTCGCCAATATGGACATCGCCGAGCATCATCCGAATCCGAACGCCGTGAAGACGGCGAAGATCGGCGATCATACGTTCTTTAAATAAAAACCGCACCCGTCTCTCGAGACGGGATGCGGTTTTCTTGCGCTCGCGCAGGTTATTCGATTTTCTTGGACTTCGCCGCGGGGACGATGCCGCCTCCGAACAGGAAGCGCCGATGCAGCTGCCTCCAGCTCCACTCGTCGATGCGGACGCCTCCGCTCAATTTCGACGCGCTGTGGATCACCTTCCCGTTCCCGAGATAGATCGCCGTATGCGTGATCGGCTTCTCCGACGGACGGAGCCCTTCATAATCGGATGCGTTCTCCCCGCGATAATTCGTGAAGAACAGCAGGTCTCCGCGCCGCGCTTCGCTCAGCGAGGTGTAGATTTTCTTGGAAAAGGCTTTGACGTACGCGGCTTGGCTTCGCGAATCCCACGGCAAATCCATGCCGATCGATTCCAAGTACACCCATCGGGTAAAGTCGGAGCAATCGAACGTAGTCGGCTCCGTCCGATCGGACCCGTATACGTACGGGACGCCCAAATACGATTTGGCCGTCTTGACTACATTCTCTGCATACTTCCCTCGAATCGGACGGACGGACGGATTCGGGAATCGTTCGATCAGCGGAAAACCGCTAGGGTCGAAAATAGGGACTTTCTTCTTGGCTTCGTTCGCCGCGATCGGCCCGGTATCCTCTTGTCTATGAAGGAACGCCTCTACTCCCCGATCCCCGATATACAGATCGGGGTCGTCCGCGGCGGCTTCGGGGTTCGCGCAAGAGGCGAGCAGCGCCGCGCCGGCCAGAAGAACGACCAACGCAGCGACGGCGTTCTTCGACATCTTAGATCCATCTCCTAGGGACTCGTTCGTGCATAGGTAGGATTCGAATATCGCAGGAATTTTATTCCGAAGCGGCAAGCGTCCGAGCCGGCGGCGCCTACATAGGCGGTCTCGTCTTTCGCGAAGCCAGAACGATCTTCCTTCCCTCGTGGAACAGCAGCTTGAGCGTCTTCGTCAGCACGAGTTTATGCTCCTGCGACTGATTCAGCGCCCGAATCAGCTGCGTGACCTTCTTCCACTTCGCGCGGGACAGATCCTCGATCGACCAGACGTCGGCGGCTTGGAACACATGGAACAACGCATCGACGAATTGCTCCCGCTGGGGCTTCGCCAGCTGACCGAGCCACGACTTTAAGGCGGCCTCCACCAGCCGACTCTCCCTTGCCACCTGATCCGCTCGGACGAAGCGCGGACCCATGACTTCCCATGAGAAAGCATCGTGCTGCATGAGCAGCGACTGATTGCTTTTCACGACCGCGTACGCTTCTTCATGCTCCAACAGCATGCCGACGACGGACGCTTGCGGCACGATCGTCCGAATGCGGCCGCGCATCTCGGCATAGGCGTCGCTCCTCGCGATCTTCGCGTCGAAGCCCGGGCCGTCGTTGTTGTAAGCTTCCAGAATTCGCGCTTTCAGATCGGCCCGGCACATGACCGCCGCGTACGCCGCCAGGTTCCCGCCCTTCGAGTGGCCGCCGAGCCGAAGCGGCGCGATGCCTTCCCCGGCCGTATCCTCCAGGTATCGGACGGCCTCGAACTGCGCGGGCACCGGCATCGTCACGGTCATATTGAAGTTCTCCTTCCACCCGACGATCGTGCTGTCCGTGCCGCGATAAGCGACGTAGACGGTGCCGTCCTCCAGCTCGACGTGCATCGCCGCGAATTGCTTC
The DNA here is from genome assembly GCA_031181325.1 of Paenibacillus sp. GTDB lineage: Bacteria > Bacillota > Bacilli > Paenibacillales > YIM-B00363 > Paenibacillus_AE. Next base: position 42,424 of record JAPSKX010000010.1, on the reverse strand, counting down.
GTACGATCCAAGTCGACGATGTTCTGGAACTTGGACAGCTTCGCGTTCGCGAATCGAGCGCAGCCCTGCAGCTTCCGCAGGACGAGCGCGGAGTTGCGCACCATATGGCCGAAACCTTGGATGCGCTCCTCGGTATATAAGTGGAAATATCGCTCCGCGGCTTCGCGAATGGATACCGAAGCGTCGATCCATTCGGGCGGTACAATGTAATCCAAGTTTACGTAAACGAGCTGGGATAACACGAGATTGTCCACTTCGTTGAACGGCGCTTGCTCGAACGTCAAGTCTCCCCGCCAGTCCAAATAATCGAGCATATTCCCCATGCTTCAAGACCACCTCTTCCCGCGCGCTGCGATCGTGTACTTCTATACGCATCATAGCAAATTTTGCGCTGCGCGGGCCATCCGAGACCACCGAACGAAAAAGGCACGGAGAACCTCTCCGCGCCTTCGACCGCGATGGCCCCAAGGGATGTCGTTGTCGATCTGCGTCCCTTCGGTTATCCGAAATTGAGCGCATTCCCGACGGGAGCCCCGGCGCCTTCGGACCTTTCGAAGCACAGAACATACTCGGAATTCCATTCCGCCCGGCCGGCGACCGACAGCTCGAGCTTGAACAAGCCGGACGCCTCGGACGGGAGTCGGAATCCGATCGTAGGTCCTTGTTGATTCTCGTTCGGCGACATGCGGTCGAACTCCCAAGTCAGCGCGTGCCGGCGTTCGCCTTCCCCGAACGTGAGCCACGCTTCCATTCGGCCGAATGGGACCGAAGACGGGCTATCGTTCAACATCCACAGCTCCGGTTCGAACCGCTCGCCCGGCTTCCAGGCGAACTTCGGGATGCGCGCGCTTGCCATCACCGGTCTGCACGACGCCTGCACGGCATAATAGGCGGGCTTCGGCTTCGCGGGCCACATAACGATGCTGTTGTTCGCCGCCGTCGGCCACGGCTCGTTGTAACACCAATTCAGAGCCATGGCGCATACCGGCTTTTGCCGGCGCGCTTCCTCGTAAATGCACTTATAGCCTTCCGATTGAAGCAGTTGTCCGTGATCGACCAACTGCTCCAACGTCTCCCACGGACCGAAATAATGCCGAATCACGTGCGGCATCAGCCACGTATCGCCCTGCCATGCGTTGAAGGCATGGTGACTCTCCCAAGCGGTGCCCGGCTTCGGCGGATACAGCTCGTCCGGGGGGATGAAGCCGCGAAGCTGCTCGACGGACGACGGCGACGGCACGCCGAATTCCGTATATGCCGTGTTCCGCGCTTTCGCCATCCATTGAAACACTTCTTCCCCCGAGTCGTCCCGAAATACGTAATGACCATGTCCCATCCCCTCCAACGGGGATGTCATGAGGAAAGGCGTATGCGGGTCCAGCTCATAACAGTTCGCATTCAGCAACCGGAGCGGCAGCGACTGATCGGTCATCCCGGACCAAGCGTTGAACAACTCGTTGCCGCCGCACCACAGCACGACCGAAGCGTGCCGCCGCAAGCGCGTAAGGATCGAGCGGGACTCTTGATCCAACACCGCCAGATACTCCGGCTCGTCCGGATACCGGTTGCAGGCGAGCGGAAACTCTTGCCATACCATCAGCCCCATCTCGTCGCATAACTCGAAGAACGACTCCTTATTGACGATGCCCCCGCCCCAGACGCGCAACAAATTCATGTGGGCCGCCTTGGCCAAATCCAATAGGCTCTTGTACGTATCGGCCGTAATCGTGCCGGGGAAAATATCCGGGTTCACCCAATTCGTCCCTTTGCAAAACACCTTGCGCCCGTTGATCTCCAACGTTATCGGGGGATTGCTTCGGCTCTTCGGAAATTGCGACGGCTCCCTCCACGCTCCTTCGTGCATAACCAGCTTCACGCGGCGAAAGCCGATGCGTTGTCTTCGGCGCGGGTTCTCGTCGTTCCCGACATCCGATTCCCGAACGTACCGTACCTCGGAAACGTACAGCGGCTGCTCGCCATGATCGTGGGGCCACCAAAGCCTCGGCTGCGGAACGGTCAGTTGCATCGTGTGCTCCGCGTCCGTCGCCGCGCATTCCCGCACGAAGACCGTCTCCCCCTCGGGATCGACGAGCCTCCAAATCAGCGTTCCCGCTGCGGGGCGGCTCAGTCGAGCCGTAAGCCGCAGCTTCGCCTCGGTCAGCGCTTCGTTCAGTTCGTACGTCGCTTCTGCCGTAACGATATGCGCTTCGGGTCTGATTTCCAAGTACGTGTCGTCCCAAATCCCGAGCGGAATGAGCCGCGGGTGCCAGTCCCATCCATAGCTGACCGCAGGCTTGCAAGAGCGGTCCGCTTGGGCGCGGCCCCTGCCGACGGGCGCATCCGGACGCTTGGGAGCCGGATCGATAACGACCTCCAGTACGTCGTCTTCCCCGCGTCGTCGGTCGGTCACATCCAGTTCGACCGGCGTAAACATGCCCTCCTGCCGCAACAGTTCTACGCCGTTCAGACGAACGCGGAAGCTGTAATCGATCCCCTTAGAGACGAAGAGAAGGCGCTCGTTCGCGGAAATCTCCGCCGACGGCAGACGGGTACGATAGGTCCACGCCTTATCCTCCATCCAGCCGTACTGCCGCCAATTATCGCCGTAGGCATGATCTCCCCATCCCTCCGACTTGGCCCAATCCAGCTGCACCGCGCCGGGAACGGTCGCGGGGACCCATCGTTCCGGGCGCTCCTCCGCGCTTCCGCTCCAGCCGACTTCCCAATCCATCGTTACGATTCGACTCATGCCGTCAACCTCCGCGTTCTATTGGACGGTGGGACCATGTCAAGCTTCCATGCCGCCGCCCGATTCGCAGGAAGAACAAAACAGGCTCGCCGGAGAAACCCCTGGGAGCCGTATGTTCTATCTGATATGTTATATTAAAACATAAAATGATCGTTTTTAACATTTATTATTTAGAAATTTGTCTGCGTACTCCATAAACCTCTCCCAATCATAGACGGTCATTTCGTGGCCCCCGGTGCGAAGATGATAGCCCATGCCGTTCGTATGAAGCGGCTGCTCCGGCCCCGGCATCGCCCCCGCGATGCCCTCCATCCCGTATAGCCGGTACACCGGCGAAGCGAATGTCAACCCGAGGAATTCCGACTGCGGATCGGCCCATAGGTCTTCGGTAGCGCTGGCGACATAGACGTGCCTCGGCGCGATCAGCCCGATCAGCATATGCTGATCGACCGGCAGCGCATCCTCGTTGTCGTTATACGCCTTGTAATTTTCGCAAAACCAATGCGGGAACCTGTCGTTGATCTGCCGGACCGTCTCCCCGGCCTTGCCTCGGCTTACGGCGGCTCCGGTGCAGCCGGAATCGTTGCTGACGACCATGGCGAACCGCGGGTCCGTCGCCCCCGCCCATAGAGCTGTCTTGCCGCCGCGGGAATGACCGACGACGGCCACCTTCGACGCCTCGACGCCCGGGTCCGTCTCCAAGTAGTCCATCGCCCGGCTCGCGGCCCACGCCCAAGCGCCGATCGTTCCCCAAGCATGGCTCGGACGCGGCGCTCCCGGCGGATCGAACGCGCCGTGAACGCCGTCGCGGAAGCCGTCGTGACGGTCGGGATCCGCATCCGCGTTATCGAACGCGGCCGCCGCGAACCCGCGGGCGACGATCGCCTCTGCCGGCCAGAAGTCGGTTCGCCGCTCCCGCGTAGCATCCATATGCTCCTGTCCGCGATTGTTGATCAGCAGGAAGGCTGGGACCGGACGCGCTTCGGTGCCTGCAGGCACGAACAGCAGCAGCCGAATGACGTTCTCGCCGCCGGGTCCCTCCGTCCGTATCCGAACCTGCTTCCGAACCGCCGCCCCCTCCATCCATCCTTCCGTCCGCTCGACCTCGAAGGTCATTCGCTCCGGACGCCCGACCGGCGCCGCGCCGAACACCTGCTCCTCGAACAGGCGCAGCACCTCTTCCCTTCTGCCTCTCTCCCATTCCTCCGAGCTTGCCACCGCCCGTTCCCCCGGCTTCTTCAGCGGATCCGGCAGCCGCCGCTCCCCGCTTCCCTGCAATCTCTCGAATTTTTCGCTCGCCCCCATGCGGATCGCCTCCTCCCGTTTTCTCCCTATCACTTAATCACATCTTTCCGAAAGAAGAAATCGAAATTTATCCGGGACGCTTCACCACCTGCGGTTTTCCTTCAGCCAGCGAAACACTTCCGCGTGATAGGCGCTGAAGGACGGATCCGGGATGCCCGAAGGCGGGACCGTGGGGGCGCCGTACCCTAACTGAAACATGTCGTGATGATAGACGTGATACCCGCCCGCCGCGCGAACGCGGCGAATTTGCTCGATATGGTGCTCCGGCTTCGTCCCGGGACGCCCGCCGAACTGCAGCGTACCCGTGCGCGCCGGCTCGTCGTCGACGACCGGCTTACCGTACTTCGCGATCAGCATCTGAACCTGCAGCGCGGCCAGCCGAAAATATTCGTCGTCCGTTCGGTTCGTATGCGGCGTAAGAATGTCGAACAGCCGATTGTGCTCGTCGGTGCCGAGATGCCGGAAATCCGAGCGTACCGGCGAGTTGGCGACGATTCGCAAGAAGTCCCTGCGTTTCACGGCTTCGTACAGCTTCGCCGCGTCCGCGGAATGCTCGTTCCAGATTTGCACGATCGCGTTCCGGTACGGGAGCAGACGGTCGGCCATCTCCTCCGCCGCCCGCTCGTGCGCCCATAACGGGAACGGGGCGACGGGAAACTCGAAGCATTCGTGCGAGAAGAGCACGATCTCGATCGCCATATCCATCGCGTCCGCTTCGAGAAGCAGCGCCTTCAATCGGTCGAAGTATAGGTCCCGGACCGCGCCGTCCGGCGTGAACATCGTATGCTCCGGATGCGCGTCGGCATAGGGGAATCGTTTCGAATCGAGGCTCCATTGGCACCACACCCGGAGCATCGTCACGCCGTTCGCTTTGAACGTCGCGAGCCGCTCGCGCCGGGCTTCGGCGCTTGCGTTGAACGCTTCGTTGAACAAAGCGTTGAAGAAGCTGAGACCCTGAAGATAGAATGGTTCGTCGTCTAAATAAAAGCGCGTTCCGGCGAAATGCAGCCGTTTCGTCGCGTAACTTCGCAGCATCGCTCTGCCTCCTCCTGGCGTTCCCGATTGTTTCCGCGCACGAAAAACCGTCGGAGGCGCCCGGCCTCCGACGGCGATTCGCAGCAACGTTTATTGACCGTTCGCCGCAAGCCAAGCGTCGACTTGCTTCTGTTGCTCTTCCACCAGCTTCGACATGCCGGCCTTCTCCAGCTTATCCAGGAATTGCGGCAGGTATCGGTCCGGATCGACCGAGCCCGTCTCGAGCACTTTGCGGAACTCGTCTTCGACCGCTTTAATATTGGCCGACTCCGACTTAACCGCTTCGGAATCGAATTTGAAGCCGTACAGAATCGACTTCTCCGCGGTTTCGTTCGCGGTTCTCGTGCGCTCCCACGTATCCGCCGGCTGACCCTCCAGCAAGTACCCGATCGTGACGTCGCCCATGACCCAGTTCATGCCAGGATTGTAGCCGCCGTCCGCCTTCGGCGCGATCGTGTTGTCTCCGACCTTGTCGTAATGCTTGCCTTCGATGCCGAAGGACAACAGATTGTACAGCACGGGATCGGTGTTTACGAGATTCAGGAACATCATCGCCCGCTCCGGATTTTTGGACGTGCGGCTGATCGCCGTCAGCGCCGCTTGCACGCCTGTATACTCGGTGCCGACGAGCGGGACGTAGATGACCTCATGTCCCCCGTTGCCCGCCTTCGCGTTCGCTTCGCCGCCCGGCTTCATCGTGTAATCGAACGTCGAGGCGAAGACCCCCGTCTTTTCGATGTCGGCTTTGTTTTTGAGCGTCGCCGCATCCGCGTTGATATACCCCTTCTCGAACCATTCCCGCGCCATCCGGACATGTGCCTCGTACTCGGGCGTCGCGTACCGGTTCACGACCTTCGCCTTCCCGTCCTCCAGCTTGAAGCTGATGGCTCCCGAGCCGCCGTATCCGTACGAACGCATACTGTTGAAGTCCCCGTTGATGCCGAACGGCACGATGCCGGGCTCGTTCTGCTTGATTTGTTCGAAGAACGGCTCCATGTCGCGGTACGTCTTGATCTCGCTCGGATCCAATCCGTACTTGTCTGCAAAGCGCTTCTGGACGCTGAAGCCCTCGGCGCGCGCCGCGATCTGATAGTTCGGGACGGCGTACAGCTTGCCCTCGTAACGGACGTCGTCCCAGACGAACTCCGGCAGCGACGCCAGGATGCCCGTGCCGTGCTCCTTGAGCAAGTCGTCGATCTCCATGAACGCGCCCTTCTTGGCGTTGTCGTTGTAGTTGAAGCGCCAGTTCGCCGTAAACATCAAGTCGAACGCTTCGTTCGCGGCCAGCATCGTATTCATCTTCTGGTCGTAATCGCCGCCCGGAATCGGCTTCAGTTGAACCGTCGCGTTCAGCTTCGGTTTAATATACTCGTTCACCGCGTCTTGCACCGACTTCAGATCGGATTGCGGCGAGCTCTCGAGGTAATACCAGACGAGCTCGACCTCCGGCAGCGCCGGCTCTTCGGCGGGCTCCTCCGCCGCCGGCGGCGTCGCTTGGCCGCCGGTCTCCTCGGGCGCCGGTTCGGCCCCCTCGCCTGCGCCGCCTCCCGCGCATGCCGAAAGAACGAGCGCCAGCGCCGCCAGCGCCGAGATCAACTTGCCTTGTTTTCCCCATGCCATGTTTGTTTCCTCCCCTTCGCGATTGTTCGTTGGTTTTGCGTCTCGTGCAGCTTGCGGTTCCCGCGCCGGAACTCACCCCCTTTCCGTTTCGCTTGGCGCCGGGAGCCTATCCTTTCAGCGAACCGACCGTCAATCCTTGCACGAAATATTTCTGGAAGAACGGGAAGATGAAGAGCATCGGACCCGCCGCGAGAATGGCCATGGCCATGCGGGCGGACAGCGCCGGGAACGACTGCTTCATCGTGCCGAGCTGCGCGAGAATATCCTCGTTCTGACTAATGAACTCGATGCTGTTCATAATGCGAACGAGCATAAGCTGCAGCGGCACTAGATTCGGGTTGTCGATGTACAGCATCGCCGGGAACCAGGAGTTCCAATAATTGAAGGAAATGAACAATCCCAGCGTCGCCAGCGCGGGCGTCGAGAGCGGCAGTATGATGCCGAAGAAGATGCGCCACTCCCGGGCCCCGTCGACCTTGGCGGATTCGACGATTTCGTAGGGCACCTTCGCGAGGAAGCCCTTCATGACCATCACGTAGAACGGCGTCATCATGCCCGAGAGGATTAACGCCAACAGGGTATCTTTAAGCTGCAGCACTTGCGTGTACAGCATGTAGGAAGGGACGAGCCCGCCGCTGAAGAGCATCGTGAAGAAAATCAAGAACGTGCTGACGTTCCGATACCGGAAGTCGGGACGGGACAGGCCGTACGCGGTCATCGCCGTCAGCAGCAATCCGCCGGCCGTGCCCGCGATCGTCACAAGGATCGTTACGCCGTAGGCTTGCAGAATCGCTTTCGGCGCTTGCAGCACCAACGCATAAGCGTCCAAGCTGAAGGCTTCGGGCCAGATCGAGAATCCGTTCGTCAGCAGCGTCTGCTCCTCGGTGAACGAGATCGAGACGACGAGCAGGAACGGGAGCGCCATCGCGATCGTTACGAGCGTAAATAACGTATGAATCAAAGCGTATCCGACGGAAAACGGTCGCGCGCGAGTTCGCATTGTCGCACCTTCCTCTTACCATAACGAATTTTCTGGATCGATTTTCTTTACGACCATATTGGCCGCGACGACGAGCACGAGCCCGACGACGGATTGATACAACCCTACGGCGGCCGACATGCCGACGTCGCCAAGATTTCGGAGCGCCCGATACACGTACGTATCGATAATGTCGGTCGTCGGATACGTCATGCCCGAGTTGTTCGGGATGAAATAATGAAGACCGAAGTCGCCGACGAAGATGTTGCCGATATTGAGAATAAGCAATATCGTAATGAGCGGCATCAGCAGCGGAATCGTAATGCGCAGCGCCATCTGCACTCGATTCGCTCCGTCGATGCGAGCCGCCTCGTAATATTCCTGATTCAGACCCATAATGCCGGCATAGTAGACGAGCGTAGCGAAGCCGATCTTCTTCCAGAGGCTCGCGGCGTTCAGAATGTACGGCCACGGCTCCGGCTCCAAATACCACATGCGCGCCTCCCCGCCGAACCATTCGAGCAGACCGTTCAAGTAACCGGACTGATGCTCCAGAATCGCGTAGCTGATGTAGCTCACGACGACCCACGACAAGAAATAAGGGAAAAACAACGCCGTCTGGTAGATCTTGGTGACGCGGCGCCCGATCTCGTTCAGCAGCACGGCGAAGAGCAAGGCGCAGACGGTCGTAATAACGATGTACCCGAATTCGTACAACACGGTATTTCGCGTAATTCGCCAGGCGTCTTCCGATACGAAGAAAAACCGGAAGTTGTCGAAGCCGACCCAATCGCTTCCGAGGATCCCCTTATCGTACCGGTACTCCTTAAAGGCCAGCACGATGCCGAACATCGGGAGATACGAGAAGAGGAGGACATACAATAAACCGGGAGCGACGAGTCCGGCGATTTCGCCGTTTTTTTTGAATAATCTCCACTCCTTGGCCAGCCGCCCGGTCGGGCGACGGGAGGAATGCGGTGCCGCGGGGTCGGTCACAACCGGCCGTTCCATAGCGGGCCACTCCTTTCGGGTTCGTAATCGCCTCTTCATCTTCGCAACAATCCGCGCGATTGGACAGTCCGAAATCCGAAGGAATGTACGAAATTCCGAAATTTCGCTTGTACGTATGATCGATCGTTGTACGAATCTGCGGAGAACGCTCCGGCAGCCGCGCTGCCGAAGCGTCTACGCTGTCGATGGAACGACGGTTATCGACGTTTATACAGTTCGATTCCGGCGAGCAGCGGGTCCTGCGTCCCGAAGGTCAGCTGCACGTTCAGCGTCCCGTCCGTCACCTGAGCCACGTACGGTCCGTATCTCGCCCAATGATTCAGGGCCAGTGCGCCGACGTCCGCGTCCTTGGTTTGGCCTTCCATCGCGACGCCGAACGCTCGATAGAAGTCGGAGTTGTTTTCCATGACCCACAAGTACAACTGGTAGGTGCCGCTCGGCACCGTCTGGTCGATCGATAGCGTCGCTTTGGATTTCCAGACGCCGGTGTTCAGCATATCTCGAACCGCCGCGCCGACTTGCGGAGACGGCGTCAACGGAGGATTCTTCGCGAATGTATTCGCCCCGCCGGGGAGCGACAGCCCCTGCGTCAACGCCGTGCTATGCGACAACCAAGCTTGCCCTTCGATCGTCGCGGCCGCGCCGTTGAGATTGATCCCCTTATGGAATTGCCATTCCGGCGGCTCGATGCCCGCCGCGCCCTGCACCTGGTTCCAAATGTTCCAAGGCAGATCGACGAAGCCTTGCGCGTACGCCGGCGAACCGCTCTGCAGTTCGTAATTCCCTGCGGACGCATTGACGAACAGCGGATCCGCGACGGTCGATAACGCATCCTTGCCGGACACCTTCGGCACGTTATAGAGCACATTGCGGTCCGTCGCGTACGTGCCTCCGTTGAAGAAATCGAGGTATTTCGGCCAGGAGCTCGTCACGGAATACACGATGTTGCGGTCGATCGTCGTATTGGAGGAGATGCGTTGGTTCGTGCCCCACTCGAGACGAACGAATTTATCCTTGCCGTCCTCATGTCCGAGCCCCTTCCAGATGCTCTTGCCGATGATCGCGACGTTGTTGCGAATCACATTGTTGTCGCCGGCGTGAACGAACACGCCCGCGCGGCTCGTATCCTTGATGAAATTGCCGAACACCTCGACGCCGCTCGTCTCGTCGTCGAGATAGATGCCGTCCGCCCCATACGGATATTGGAAGACCGGACCGACCCAGTCGCTCATCAAGCCTCCAGTATTCTGGATGTAGTTGTAACGGATGATCGTGTTCGTGTCGTTCGCACCGCGTCCGAGCATCTCGATCGCGCCCGTATCGGACGTCTCCCGATTCGTCCGCACGATCTTGTTATATTCGACGATATTGCCCGAATGCAGCGTCGCCGTGTCCCAACGCTTGATCGAGACGCCGTACCGGGCCGTATCCTCGATTCGATTGTTGTAGACGCGATTGTCATGCACGCCGTAGGCGACGACGCCGCCCCCGTTCTTCCGCACCGCGCCGACGTGGTGAATGAAATTCCAATCGATGCGGTTGCCGTTCGAGCCGTACGCGAGCTCCACGCCGGTCGTCCCGATCGACGCCATCTCGTTGTGCGCGATATCGTTATCGGGCGCATTGTTCAAGAAGAACGCCTTCCCGACGTGAACGAGCAGGTTGTTGTAGAAGTGATTTCCCGTCGCCCCGTTTTTCAGCTCGATCGCGGGAAGCGAATACGGCGTATGCGCGAACGTCAGCCGATTGAAGACGACGCCCTCCGCTCCGTTCAGCGACACGATGGTCCGTCTCGGGACGACCGCCCCTTCCGACAGCAGCTTCGCTGCGTTCGACGGCTTGAAGAGCAGCTTGCCGTCGGACGCCCGGTAGGCGAACTCCCCCGTTTCGTTCAAGAACGCCGGGTTGTTTAGCAGTCGATACGTCCCGTTGTCCCGAATCGCATATTTGACGTTGCCGCCTAGATGAATGGTGTTCGTATTCGGGTCGATGGAGGTCACGGGAAGAATATCGTTCTCCCATCGTTTCGGCCCGTAAGCGTCAACCTTCAGCGTAGAGACGAAGTCGCTCGCCGATACGTCGCCCGCCTTGAACACGATCTTGTTCAGCGCCGTCGAGTCCTCCGCGAAATAATGCGCGTACGTGAACGGATTCGCCGCGTCGTACGCCTTCTTCTCCGCCACCCGCTGCCGCGAGCCGTCGAAGACAAGCTCGATGTCGCTCGGCGTTGCGAGCGGCGCGGCGTAGATGCCGTTCGATTCCGGCGTAAAGCCCGTAACGAGCTCCCCGCCGCTCAACACCGGCGTCTCGTTCCCGTACGCACGGAATGCGACCCCGTTGTCGCTTGCATTCAGCTCCAACGTTTGCGGCACATAATACGTACCGCCTCGAAGATACGTCGTCTTCATGCCGCTCGCGCGCATCGCGTCCCTCGCGCGTTCGACCGTCTTGAACGGGCCGTCCGTGCCCGAGCCGTTCGGCGACGCCAACGTACCCGACCATGCGTCGTTCCCTGACTCCGACACGTAATAGGCGGCCGCCGCTTGCGCCGTCGGCGCCAGCGGCGCCGTGCCGACCGTCCCGGTCCACGTCAACGCCGCGGCCAAAGCCGTTGTCCATGCGATTCTTTTCCATTGCCCTCTCATTCCGATTCCTCCTTCGTCTCCTCGCGTTTTGCGTTCCATCGGCCATTTGTCGCTTGCTCGATTCCGTCCCTCCTTCGGAGATTACCCGATCTTTCTGTAAGCGCTTCACCCGCCGGGCGCCCTTATCTTCCTTCATTCGCGCCCGGTCGGGAAAGTCCGTATTTTGGGGAAATGTAGTTTTTTTTCCGCGCAACGGGCCCGGCCTCCGTCGACGATGCGAGGAGGCCGGGCCCATGATGCTTACAGAATGGATTTCTTTAACCGATACTCGTTGGGGGTGACGCCGAATTTATTTTTGAACAGCTTATAGAAGTTGCTTCGGTTTATAAATCCGACGCGCTCCATCACGTCGCTCACGCTCTTGTCCGACGTCTCGAGATGAAAGATCGTATGGGAGAGCCGAATCTCCGTAATGTATTCGGCGACGGAGATCGCCTCGCTCTGCTTGAACATCTTCCCGACGTGGGCGGACGACATCTTCAGCATGGCGGCGATGCCCTGCAGGCTTAAATTCGGATCCTGGTAATTGTCCTCGATGTATTCCTTGATCGTGTCGATCAAGATATGATTTTTCGTGCGTTCCCTGCTGTCCCTTCGAGATTCGATTTCCCGGAACAGCGCCGTCACGTCCTCCGCCAGCCCTTGCAGCGTCTCCCGCTCCGCGAGCCGCGCCTGCGCCTTGCTCCAGTCGATCGAGAGCGGCGTCAAGCGGTTCGCGTTCATCTCCGAGACCGCCTGCTTCATCGCGAGCAGCAGGAGCAAGGCGGAGTGGAAGATCAAGTCCGGATGCAGCTTCGACATATGCTGAAGCAGCTTCTGAAGCGTCTCCTCGAAGGCGGCGGGCTGACCGGATTTGACGCATTCGATTAAGCGCTTCTCCAGCTCCGGCGGAAGCTGAAATTCCCGGCTTTCCGCCCGATCCAGAACCATGCCGCGAGTGATGACGGCCATGCGTCCGTACACCATCCGATACGCCATGAGCTGCTGTGCTTCTTCATATTTCCGGTGCGTGTCCTCGTACGACGCGAACGCCGAACCGATCGCGGCCGACAAGCCGATTCTGTAATAGTCCATTACGGTCCGCTGCACGTCCCGGAACAGCTCGACAAGCTCCTCCTCTTCGCCGCGGCTCGGTACGCCGCCGACGAGGACCGCGTAGTGCCCGCTTCGCATATCGACGCATTCGCACGGGTAACGTCGCGATACGATCTCTTCGGCGATATTCGTAATGGCGAATGCGTACAATCGCTTCTCGGCCGCGGATACGTGCCGGTCAAGCTGAACGTAGTTGTCGACGGACAAGATGCAGCATACGATCCTGTCTTCGCGATATAACCGTAACCCATGCTGTTCGATCAACGTTTCCAGCTCTTCTTTGGATACGGCCTCGCTGTCGCTCAGCAGCCTCCGCAGACCGTACTTCTTGGCGAAGGCGCGATCCGCTTCGTATCCTTCGCGCTCCTGACGGCGCCCTTCCCTCATGCGAAGGTACGCGTCGGCGAGGAACACCATCTCGTCTTTGGCCGCCGGTTGTCCTTCGTCGGCCTCGGCTTTGCCGCCGCCCTTGACTTGATTCAGGAGATTGTCGATTGGGCGGTACAGCTTATGCGACACGAGGACGGACAAGCCCAGCGAAAGGAGGAAAAATGCCCCGGCAAGCAGCAGTGTCGTCGTCCGCCAACGAACGATCTTGCCGAAAATCTCGTCATACGGCTGCAGATTGACGACCGTCCATCCGTATCGATCGGTCGCCATATAGGTAACCAGCTGCTTCTTTCCGTCAATTCGATGCGTGAATTGGCCGGTCGGCTCCTCCCGCAGCTGCAGCCGTTCCTCCACGGCGCGCCGCACCTCCGGCGAAATCGAAGACGTTCGGACGTTCGCGTCGTACGTCCGGCCGTCCCCGTCTACGACGAACATCGTGCCCGTTCCCTCCGCTCCTAGGTTGTTCAAGCGATGGATATTGTCCAGCATCCACTCCGACTTCACGTTGAACAGCATGACGCTGTCCCCGACCTCGTAATCGTTCGATTCGAACATGACGTAGGAGAAGACGTCGGCGCCTTGCTCCGACGAGTCGAGGCTGAGGGGCACTAACCGTCCCCGTTGAATGTCGTCGGGACGATCGAGCAATTCGCGAATGCGCTTCGTCAAGTCTGCTTCGTATTCGATATCGATCGGTCCGCCCGCATAGAATCGGTCCGCGCGGCCGTTATAGAGGATGATCGAATGCAAGTACGAGTTCGTCGTGACCCACTTGTCCAGCTTCGTCTGCTTGTTGACCACGTCGTACACGTCGAGGTTGTCGGAATACATCAACGGTATGAAATCGTTGTCAAAATAAAGATTGAAAGCCAGGCTGTCGATCATGGCTCCCAAAAATCCTATATTGTACTCCACCTGAGTCAATACTTTCCGGACTGCTTCATACTGAATGTCCCGGACGGTATTATGGGAGTGATTGTACAACGTCAGCGACGTCAAGGAGAGCGAGATCGCGATGAGAAGCGAGATGGACAGCAGGATGCGCTGCAAATATTTCCTCGTTCGGTACATGCTCCAAAGCCTCATGTCATCCCCCCGGTTGTTGCGAATCCACCCGAATTATAGCACGGGTTTTACGACGTGGACACCCTCTCTCCGCTCCCACGCCCTTGTTCCGGCTCCGCCGGCACGACTTCTATGACCAGGGGCGTAACGCCGTGCTCGTATACGGCGATATGAAGCGAATCTCGAATCGTCGTCGACAGCGCCCGCCCGTCGATCCGGAGCGTCACGGGTCGATCGAAGGCGATCTCTCCTTCCGTGCCGGGGTCTCCGGTCGCCTGCCAACGCCGCCGCGCGGCGTCGAGCGGCACCAGCTCGCTCGTCGAGTACGCCAGTAGGACGCCGTAGGGGAGACGTACGTTCACGGGAAGGAGCCGCGCGGCGAGCGGCGCCAAGCGAAGCTTCGACAGCGTCGGGAACGTCCGCGGAGCTCCTTCGCCGGTCGCGACGACGATCGTATCCGATTCCGACGTCCCCGTCATATTGACGACGGCGGCCAAGGTCATGCGCGGACCGGAACGCGCGGCGACGTGGAATCGATCCCGGATCGCGCCGCAGCGACGCTCGCAAGCCAGGAACGGGAGCAGAAGCCGCCGCCAAGCCGTCACGTTGTCTATGCCCGTGTATTCGGGCGCGAAGCCGAACACGGCCGCTTCCCCGTTGCGGAACGAGCTTCGGTACGCGCTCGTCTCCCCCTCGAAGGTCATCAGCGGCGTCGCGCCTTCCGGGAGCTCGAACGTATTCACCCGGTCGGCGGGGACGCCGTCGAGGCCCGGCATCGTCATGAAGCGTCGGCCGATGTCCCCGGCTTTCATGCCGAACCGGGGAACCCGGCGCTTGACGCGGTAGCCGATTTCTTCCGCGATCCCCGTACGCGCTTCGCCATCGGCGTCGCGGACCGGAACTTCCGGATAGAACGCGACTCGCCCGCGCCGCTCCGCGTGCTCCTCCAGGTAAGCGAAGGCGGCGGGCGATAAAGCGCCGTCGTTCGGCACGATCAACAGCTCGTCGAAGCCCGGCTCCCGGTTCGGGTGATCCAGGTTCATCACCGCGAATTGAACGTTGTTCCGCGTCAGCACCTTCGTCAGCGCTTCGATGCCGTCGACGACCGTCGCTGCCCGATTCCCCGATACGCTGGAAGCTCCCGAGGCGTTGTCCTCGAAGATCGCCGTGTTCTTCGCATCCTGCTCCTTCCCCGCGTACGACGCCATGAGATACAGCTCCTCGGTCAGACCGATGACGACGTCGTACGCCTTCCGCGTGCCCGCGAGCTCCGGCTCCCACTGCCGGACGAAGAAATTGAACGCCTGCGTGACGTCGTACACGGGGGCGTGCGGCTTGCCGTCGTTCCCGACCGGATCCGCGAACAAGTCGTACGCGTCCGTGACGTACGTACGGCTGAAGCCCTTCTCGCCGGACGCGAAGATGAAGTAATTAAAGCCGTCCATGCCGTGGCCGAGGAGCACGCGAAGATGGACGGGGTAATTCGCATAGTTCGGGACCGCGTCGAGCGTCATCCAGCCGCCTCCGACCTCGATGGCGATCGCCGGACGGTCGGCCGCCTGCATCTTCGCGGCCTCCAGCCGGAAGATCGTCTTGGGCAGGCCGTTGGCGTCCATATGATACCCGTAACGCAGGTACGTATGGCAGGTCGTGAGAACGTCCTCTCCCCGTTCCTTCATGTAATTCGCGAAGCCGGCGTGATTGCCGGGTCCCCGGAAGAAGCCGTTGATCGGCTCGTTGAACGTATTCGGTACGGTCAAGCCGTATTTCCGGGACCAACGCGCAAGTGTCAGGGCGTATCGATACACGTATCCGACGCGGAATTTCATCCAATCGAGATATTTGCGCCGGTCGCCCTCCGGACTCCCCGTCGCGGCATGCGGCACGATCGAAGGCAGCTCGAGATCCGCTTGATCGTAACGCAGCCGCAGCGCCTCGACAGAGCCGTAACGATCCAACAGCTCCCGTTGGAACGCCCCGGGCGTCGCGCCGTTTCCGAGCACCGCCTCGTCGTATAACGACCCCTGGGGATCGAGGCAAGTAAACAAGAGATTCATCTCGTTGTCGGGCTGATGCAGGATGACCGGCCCGCCCTTTTCCACGGAATACGCCGCAAGCAGCGGAATGACCTCTGCGTACCATCGCTCGGCAAGCCCGAGGAAGCAGTCGCCGAGCTGCGTCGGAATATGGTTTCCTTGTCCGACCCAGAACGCCGCTTGCCCGTCCGCCCTGCGGCTTGCCGTCTCCGGGTAGCGCTCGTACATCCAGCGGGGATGTCCGCCGTCGACGTATTCGCTGTTGATGAACGGTCCCGGTTTCGCGATAAAATACAGTTCGTTCTTGGACAGCAGCTCCAGGAAGCCGACCAGATCCCGCTCCGGCAGCGTCTCTCCGGCGAAGTCGAAGCGCCCCTCCTCCGGCTCGTGAAAATCCCAAGGAATATAGCTGGCGACGGCGTTCAGATGATTGTCCCGCGCCTGGCGAAGACGCTCCTCCCAATTGTGTCGATAGATGCGAAAATATTGAATTTCTCCGGAGCGGAGCATCGTCTCCCGCCCGCGCACGCGGAGTATCGTTCCGTCCATGCGAATCCCGTCCATCTGCTAATCCCCTTTTCGTACGAATTCGTTAACGCCATTGTGGCAAATTCGGACGGGCGCGGAACAGTGCGCATCGTCGCCATTTGTCCGCCGAAGGTGTCCGTTTTTCGTTGTTTTGTATGCGTAAGCGCAAGAAAGACGGCCTCGTCCCGGATGGCCGGGCGAAGCCGCCTGATAGATCGCTATTTGGACACTGCGATGTCGACGGATACGGTCGTCCGATTCCCCGCCGCGTCCGTCACGGTGTAGACGGCCGTGTACACGCGCCCCGAGCCTCCGCCGGACCGTTCCGCGCGCAGCAGGAACGAACGGTCGTCCGTGCCGAACTCGGCGCCTTGCACGTCTTGCTCCGTATGGCCGTCGCCTTGTCCGTCGTCCGGCTCGCTGCTCGTAATGGAGTCAAGCGTGATCGAGACGATCTCCGACCCGGTGCCGTCCGCCGCGAGCTCGACGTCGACCGGCACCAGCTTATGATTCGGCGGCCATAGCCGCTGAGGGTTGGCGGCGATCGATACCGTCGGCGCCGCCTTGTCGATGCCGTACACCGAGGCCGTCACGGCGCCGCGGATTCCCGCCGCGTTCGAAAACTCGAACGTAAAGCTGCCGTTCTCCGCGAACGTACGAGCGAAGGCGCCGTCGTTGTTCAACACCGTAACGGGCTCGCTCGGGTGCAGCGTAGCGACGACGTCGCCGTTCGTCCCCCCCTCGGGGCTGTACGTCACCGTCGCGGTCGGCGCGGTCGCGCGGTCGATGCGTACGGTATAGAGGGAGGACATCGCCCCGTCCCCGGAGACGACCTCGATGCGCGCGACGCCCGGAAGCTGCGCCGGAGGCTCGATCGACACGGTCGATCCGCTTTCCATCGGTTCGGCCGCGATAAGCGGAACGCCCTCGCTGTCCGGCGGAAGGAGGATGGCGTACTCCTTCGCGTCATAGACGAAGTCGGTCACCGTCGCGCCGTTAACGGTCAGCGAAGCGAGCGTCGTCGCATCGCGGTAATCCTTGTAGATTTCGATGCCCGACAGCGCCGGATTGCCTCTGCCGCTCTTCACGTCGATCGTCAGCGCCCCGTCGCGCACCTCCGCGTCGAACGGGCCGTACCGCGCATGATGGTTCCGCAGCTCTCGGCCGACGTTCGTCGCGACCCGAACGCCTTCCGCCTCGACGTGGAAGCTTCGACTCCGATCGGCTCCGGTTTCCAGGAACCGCAGGTAGACGCGGTACTTCCCGCCCGGCGCCTGCTGCTCCAGCCGCAGCGCGCCTTCGCTCGCGGTGACGTTCGTGTTCATGGCGTGGATGAAGTCGTAATCGTCCTCGAACGGCAGCGGGAAGACGCTGGTCGTTCCGGCATGCAACGCGCCGCCGACGGCGGAGACGACGAGTCCGTCCGATCGAGCCTCGGCGTAAGATAACCAGTCGTTGCCGTCGACGGACACGGCGGCGCCGTTCAGATTGACGCCCCTCCAGAACGACGCCTTCTCCGCCCGCGGCGTCGCCTGAATCGAGACGCCCGGCGATTCGTTGCCCGAGCCGTCCTCGTTCGCGATGCGCAGCGCATACGTCCTCCCGTTGGTCAAACCTTCCAGCGTCGCCTCTTGCTCGCCGCGGCCGATCTGCGCGAGAAGCCGCTCCCCCTCGTAGACGTTCACCTTCACGATGTCGCTGTCCGGCGCGTCGTTCCACGTCAGCGTCACCGTGCCGTCGCCGGACGTCGCGGCGGGCTGCAAGACGTCCGTCGGCGCCGTCGTGTCCGGCGGCAGCCGGATCGGCTCGCCGGAATAAAAGACGGTCAGCTTCGGGCGAAGCGTCACGTCGCTGTATTGCGAAGACGCGAACGTTCGGGTGCCGTTCGCCGTACTCGGCACGTCCTCCAGCAGCACGACGCCGAAATTCGAGTCCGGGTCTGTCGCCCAGGTGCGCGCGGCCTCCGTGACGTCGAAGTAGTACCAGCGTCCCGCGATGTAAGAGGTAACTCGGCTGTGCAGCGTCGTCTCCGGCCCCGTCTCCCACTGCGGTCTCGTATTCAGCGTAACCCCCGTAATCGGGATGCCGTCCGCGACCGTGCCGACGGGATTTCCGTCGATGGACGTGCCGCTGCCGTGCCCGGTGCCTTCCTCCCACGGCTCGAGAATGCGGTGCACGTCGACCGTCTTCAGGTTGCTGGAAGGCGACCGCGTCTGCGTATGATACAGCTCGAGATACGCGCCGGTAATGGTCCGATCCGGCGGCACCATCGACATGTCGAAGCGGATCAGCGCATACTTGTCGTCGACGCCGCCCCCGTTGTACCGGGCCGTCTCGAATTCCCCGTAGGCGCCGTTGTTGTTGTTAACGCCTTGCCAATGCGACATGAGGCTCGCGTCCGCGGCGCCGTCGTAGCCCGCGACCCCTTCTTGAAGGACGAGCTTGTTGCCCGGCGGCGTCGGCATCGGGCCGTCGCCCGGCAGCTGCGGCGGCTCCGGCGGCTTCGGCGGCGCGACGAGCAGCTTCACGTCATTTTCGTAAATCAAGGTGTTCGTTCCGAAGTCGTAATATTTCGCCTCCGGCGTCTCGCCCGGAATCATATTGTTCCGCAGAATCGTAGCGTGCGCGACCGGCGAGGCGATCTTCGCTTGTCCGGCGCTGACGTTCCGTTCGAACACGTTGTACCGGATGCTCGGCTTCGGCGCGGGGAAGAAGTCGTACCCGCCGGCCTCCAAGGACAACGAATCGACGTCGTTGCGCTTGATCACGTTGCCGAGCGTCGACACCGACCGCGGCGAATCGATCCGGAGGTTGCCCCCGAAGTTGATATACGCCCTGGCCCCGGACGAATCTTGAATGACGTTGTAGTAGGCCGGGTGGAACGTCGTCAGGTTCCGGTCGAAGCTGTTGATCGCCGTGCCCCCGTTGCGGGCGGTCGGCGAAGCGCCGTCGCCGAGCGTGGAGACGTTATTGTCGAAAATATTGCCGATGACTTGGCCGTACGCCCGAATATCGTTGCCCTTGTTGTTCGACGCCGTATTGTCGGCGACGATGTTCTTATAGAAAAATCGGCTCACCGCAATGCGAGACGTCGCGTCCGGACGGATCGTCCATGCCTCGTCGACGGTGAATGCGTCGGCGGTATTGCCGACGATGCGGCGAACCTGCCCGAGTCCCTTCCCCTCGACGACGAGCGCGTATTCGTCCTTCAGCGCGTTCGCTTCCCAATTCATGCCCTTGAGCGACGCGCCGGCGTCCGCGGCGGAGGCCACGCTGCCGTAGTGAAGAATCCGGTTGCCGCTTCCCGTGAATTCGGTGTCCACGTCGGGCAGCGCGTCGAACAGCAAGATTTCGCCGTCGTTCGTCGGACTCTTCTCGTTGCCGACGTACTGCGTGTCGTTCCGAGCGATATAGTTCATCGCGACCGGCTTGAAGCCGCCCCAATGCGGTCTCAGAATGAAATTGAACCCCCGAGCGCCGCTTCGCTTCCCTTCTTCGTCCCGTCCGTCGATCGCATTGTCCGTAATGATGTTCTGGTAGGCGTTCCCAAGCGTCACGGGGGTCCAAGCGCGCCCCTCGAAGCGGTTGCCGGACACCTTGGAGTTATACAACTTATTTAGAACCGAGCCGCCGGATTCGACGACGCTGTCTTGCATCGTCACGCGGTTCAGCCCGCCGTTCCCCCCGTCGGCCCAGATCCCGCCGAACATGTTTTTCTTCCCGAGTCCGGGGAACCAGTTGCGCAGCTCGACGCTGCGAATCGTCACGTCGCTGACCGATCTCCGGATCGTGATGCCCCGATCGATGCTGTCGCTGCCTTCGATGCGAAGGTCCGCGAGGCCCGAGCGGGAGCCGGCGATCTCGAGAATTTCCGGTCCTTCCCCGTTATCCCGGCCCCCGATCGGCCCTGTATCCAGGTATTTCAACGTCGTGCGGTCCCGCCCCGCCCCTTGCAGCGTCACGCCTTCCTTCAGCGTCAGCTTCTGCGGGACGGTCTCCGGCTTCGGTCCGACCGCGAGCGCGCCCGAAGCAGTGCCCGCGAAAAATTCGACTTCGGCGATATACCCTTTCTTCCCCGCCGTCGGTTGCATGTAACGCAGGTACCGATACGCCGTCCCGTCCGCGACGGCGACGACGTTCCCGTTGAAGGAAGGCTTCGAAGTTACCGTATAGAGATCGACGTACGTCTCGCCGTCGGTCGAGCCTTGGAATTTCCCGCCGACCATATCCATGTCGATCGTCGCGTTCGTCGCCGGCCGCGGGAAATAGCGGATGGCCGTCACCGTTCGTTCGTTGCCGGCGCCGAGATCGATGCCCGCGTAACCGGAGCCGGAGCCGCTGAAGTCGTAGAAGGTCGTCGAGTTGGAATCGAACGCCCGGAAATATTCGCGGTCCACCCCATAGGACGGCGTCCCGCCGAAGACCGATTCGGCGACGAGCTTCGTCAGTCCCGGCGCGG
Organism: Paenibacillus sp.; assembly: GCA_031181325.1. GTDB lineage: Bacteria > Bacillota > Bacilli > Paenibacillales > YIM-B00363 > Paenibacillus_AE. The sequence goes on along the minus strand of JAPSKX010000010.1, from coordinate 21,507 downwards.
GCGGCGCCCCTTCCTTGTCGAGATGGAAGACGCCTTCCGGCAGCCGCACGATGCCGCCCCCGTCCGCCGCGGCCCGGTCGATCGCCTGCTGGATCGCGGGGCCGTCGTCGATGCCGTCGTTCGGTACGGCGCCGAACGCAGCGTTCGTGACGTCGTATTCCTGCAGTCTCGGCGCGTCGTCCGTCAGAACGATCGGCGTCGAGCTCCAGCCGTACGCGCCGCCGTGACCGTTATTCACCCACAGCTCGTCGTATTGCCCCGCGCCTAGGCCGGCCGGGAGTTCGGCGACGATCTCGTACCGGCCGACTCGCTTCGGCGACGCTTCGATCACGTCGCCCGTCGCGCTGCTCCGGAGGAACACGAGCGCATCGTCCGGCTCGGTCCCGTTCCGGTACGCCAGATTCATGCCGACGACAGTGACTTCCGCCGTCTTCGCTACGTTGACGACGTTCGGGAATACGTAGTAGACGTCGGTTTTGTTGATGAAGAGCGGATTGCTCAACCGACCGCTCGCGTCTTTCCCCCACAACGCATACTGTCCCTCTCCCGCATGCGCCGGCAAGACGCCCGCGATCCCGCGCTCGTCCGCGTACAGCGGCTGGATCTCGCCTTCGGGGGCCGCTTCGAGCTCCGCCTGCCCCGGCGCCGCGGCGAGCTGCGCCGCCGCCTGTCCGGCATCCGTATCCGGCAGCTTCAGCCATGCGATCGTGCCGCCCGCAAGCCCTTCGCCGATCAGCTGCACCGTTTCGTTCGGAAGCGCCGCCCGAGGCGACGCCTCCACCAGGACGGGCCCGTCCCCCTCCGTCGCGGACGCCGTTCCGACGGTCGAGAAAGCGCTCACAAATACAGCCAGCGCAAGCCCCGCAATACTTTGACGTTTCCCTCTTAGCATAACTTACCTCCTTCGATTCTTTGTCTGTCGCGACGACGAAGAACGCCGCCGACACTTGAAGTGTATCGGCGGCGTGCGAATGCGTACAGTTCGGAACGTTCGATTCTGTTCGAGAACGGTGTATGATTTCCGTCGTTTTGTCCGTTGCGGACGATATTGGAGGAATTGCCCTGCGGCCCGAGCGAGCCCGCGCAGTTCGGTTGGAATGCCAGGGTACCCGATGTCACCCGGGCACGACCGCTAGGAACTCGTGCGTTCCGGAACCTGCCTCATACACGTCGACGCGCCCCTCGTTCGGCACGTGCACTTCCGCCGTCGCGTTCGGCGGGACGGTCACGGTCAGCGACACCCTATCTCCGCTCCGTCGCCAGTTGGACGCGACGACGCCTCGGACGGTGCGCACCTGCCCGCTCGCGCGCTCCAGCCCCGGCGGGAAATACGGCTGAATTCGAATGCGCTCGTACCCCGGCCGCATCGGGGAGATGCCGGCGAGATGCTTATAAAACCAAGCGCCGAGTCCGCCGATCAGGAAGGCATGATTGTTGGACGAGCGATCGTCCGCGAAGGTTTCGAGCGCCGTCGTCGCGCCGTACGCTTCGATCCAGTAGCCCCAGCAGCCTCGGCTCGTATTGTTCGCGAGCGCATACGCGACGTCGTTCCTGCCGTTGTCCGCCAGCGCCGCGAGAATCGCCTCCGCGCCGAGGCAGCCGACCGTCATCGTGCCTCTCGAACGAATGTCTTCGACCAAGCTGTCGACGACGGCGGCTCGGCGATCGTCCGGAGCGAATTCCAAGTAGAGCGCCAGCGCGTTCGCGGTTTGCGTATTCGTGTCGTAATACCGGTCTTCCTTCAGGAACGCCCGGTTGATTCCCGTCTTTACGCGAAGCGCGACCGCCGCGTAATGCGCCGCGTCGTCCGCTTCGCCCAGCGTCGCCGCGATTCTCGACAGCAGGTCCAAACAACGATAGTAGTATGCCGTCGCGAGGAACGTCTTCGAGATGTCCTTGCCGCTCCCGAACCAATCGCCGAACGTGATGCTGCGCCGGAGCAGGCCGTCTTCGTCCAGGTTGCCGGCGAAGGACGCCAAGCACCGCTTCATCATGCCGTAATGCTTCGACAGGAAGGTCGCGTCGCCGTACGCCATAAAATAATCCCATGGAATCGAGACGACGGCGGACACCCACGGCATATCGAGGTGGTATTCATGCCCTTCGCTGGGGGAGATAACCGGCACGATGCCGTTGCCCAACTGAGAATCCGAGATATCGTCGAACCACTTCTCGTAGAACGCCGCCATGTCGAAGTTGTACAGATCCGCTTCCGCGTGGCAGTGGGCGTCTCCGAGCCAGCCCTGCCGCTCTCTCGAAGGGCAATCCATCGGCACGGACACGAGATTGGAGCGGAACGACCAGACCGCGGCGTGCTGAAGCCGGTTCAGCAGCGCGTTGGAGCAGTTGAACTCCGACCCGTTCAGGATGTCGTTATGGACGACCTTCGCGACGATCCGCTCCGGCGTCAGCGCGCCCGGATAACCGGAAACCTCCACATACCGGAACCCGTGGCAGGCGAAGGTCGGCTGATAGCTTTCTACCTCGCCGCCCCTGAGAATATACTCGTCGTAATGCGACTGTCGCTCCGCCAGCCAGCCGGCTTCGATCGTGCCGGTGTAGAGCGTTCCGTCGCCGTTGAGGACTTCCGCGTACCGAAGGGTGATTTTCTCGCCCGCTTCCCCGCTGACGCTCAGCCGCACCGTCCCGAACAAATTTTGCCCGAAGTCGACGAGGTAGACGTTCTCTCCCGCGTTGAAGACGGATACGGGACGCACCTCTTGCGCGCAAGAGATCGCTTGCAGCTGCGCCGTCAGCCGCAAGGGGCCGTTCTCCATGATCGGTCGTCTCCAAGCGCCGTCGTCATAGCCGGCCCGGTCCCAGCCGACGGGCTTGAGTCTGGCGTCGTACGTCTCGCCCTTGCCCTCGGAGATGCTGCCTCCCGCATAGCGCAACGCGACGTACGGCCCCTTCTTCAGCCGCTTCCAATCGCCGTCGCTGACGACGCTCTCGCTCGTCCCGTCGGCGTAGCGAATGTCGAGGCGGAAAATTAGCTTGCGGGTGTGCATAATGCCGACGGCGTTCGCGCCGGGCGCGAGCAGCTCCGTAACGTCGTACGTGCGGTACAAGCCCCTCGTGAAATGGGTTTGTCCCGGGCTGAGCAGATCCTCGCCGGCCTTGACGCCGTTGATCCGCAGCTCGTACGCGTTCGCCTTGCTGCCGGTCGCGCCGATGTAGGCTCTGGCGGCGACGATCGCCGCGCCGCGCTTCGTCTCGAACGCTCTGCGCTCGTAGTAGACGGCGGTCGGGCTGTTCGGGTATTCGCAGTTGAACCACCGGCAGTCCCACTCCTCGATGCCGAAGAAGCCGGTTTCGAAATACGTCGCCTCGCTCCACGGCAGCTCCCGCCCATGACCGTCCCAGAGTTTTACCTTCCACCAATACCGGGTGCGCGAGGCGAGCTCGGCGCCTTCGCAGCGAACGGCGTACTGCCGGTCGGACGGGACCTTGCCGCTGTCCCATACATCCCCTGCGTCCCGGTCGAGCGCCGCGCGATCGGAAGCGACCAGAACGCGATACGCCGCTTGGATGAAATTCGCCCCGGCGCGCTCGACTTCCCAGCTCAGCTTCGGCCGGGCTTGATCGACACCTAGCGGCGTTATCGCATGTTCGCATCGCAGATTCGCGGTCTTGCCGATCCCTTCTGTCGTGTCGACTCGTTCCATTCCTTCTCCTCCGCTTCTCGGCGTTCGTTACGGCTCGACCCGCACGCGCTCGCTTCCGCCGTCCCATGTCAGCACGAGCTCGAGCGGCACGTTGCTCCAGACCGCGACGCGCGGCTTCTCCGCCGGCGACGACCGCGCTTCGCACGACACGTCGAGCCAGCCGTCCTTCCCGAACGGATACCGGTTCACGCCGTGCGCCTCCAAGAGCCGCACGTCCCAGCGCAGCTTGCCGCCGGGCACGTCGGGCCGCAGGCCGAAGACGTATTCGAAAAGGCACGCGATCGGCGCCAGTCCGCCCCAGCCGACGAAATTCGGCTTCGCCGGCGTGCCTTGCGCGATCGATTCGGGGGCGTAATTTTCCCAGATCGTGCCCGTGCGCGCGAACACCTCCGCCACATGGCGCACGTGCGCGAGAGCGATGTCGTGCGCCAGCGCGTCGTATCCGGCTTCGGTCAGTCCCCGGAGCGCCATGTAGTTCGTCGGCATCCAGACGCCGCCGCGCCAATAGTCGCCTTCCGGCCGGTACGCCGGATCGTCGGCGGACAGCGACGGGATGCGATGCGGCCGGTTGAACTCCGCCGGGTTTTCCAGATGGGCGACGAACCGCGCCAGCCGCTCCGGCGGCACGACGTCCGCGAGCAGCGCCCAGTAAGCGCCGATCGACTTCATGCCGAGATGCGAGCCGTCCGGCTTCCGATCATAGTAGAACGCCGTCGCTTCGTCCCACAGCGTCCCGTTGACGAACGTCGACAGCCGGGCCGTCTCCTCCGCGAAGTCGGGGACCTCGTCCGCGCGGCCGAGCGCCTCCGCCATCGCGCGGATCAGCTTCGCGGACAACAGCTGCTGCAGCGTCGTATCGACCCACGTCAGATGCCCGTGGTAGAATTCATCCGCCTGATACGGCAGGGAGAGCGGCATCCGAGGCTGATTGTCCATACCGCAGCCCCAGCCGGAGGACCAATACGAGCCGTCCGGCCACGTCCGGTACATCCGCAGCCAGCGGTGATACGCGACGAGCGCGGGGAACACGTTCCGCAGCCGCTTCGTATCCCGGGTCATGCCGAAATATTCCCACTCCGACCAGGCGAGCACGTTCGGTCCGGTGCTGACGGGGTCGTGCCGGTGGAACCGGTCCTCGCCGCTCGTCCCGCTGATCTGGCGGCAGATGAAGCCGTCCGGATGCTGCTTGGCGTAGAAATTATCGAGCGTCCGCTGGAACGCGAACGCGCGATGCCCGTACTTCGCGAACATCAAAATAAAACAAGAGTCCCACATGAACAAGCAGTCGTTGAACGCCGTGTCGATGTAATTGGACACGAAGCCGCTGCCCGGCGCCGGCGTCCGCAGATGGTCGAACGCGAGCTCCCACGCCTTCCAATAACAGGCCACCGCGTCTTCGCCGCCGCTCCAATAAGGCGACGGCAGCATCGCTCGGGCCGTCTCGTACGTCGGGAGCGCGCGCTCCTCCCGCTCCGTCGCGAGGAACGGATTTTCCTTCGCGAGCGCGCTCGGCACGTACGTGCTGTAATAGCGGTCCCTCTGCACCGTCTGCACCTCGCGATCCGCGATCCTCGGCCGACCTCCGTCCTTCGCAGTCAAGCGAGCCGCCTCCTTATAGCACGTACGTATGCCCGAATTTCGCCCACTCGACCTCGCCGCGGAACGCTTCCTTGGCCGCCTGCACCGACGGCTCCGCCCGACTCGCCGCGGCGTGGATGAGCAGCAGCTTCTCGACGCCGGCCGCTTCGGCGATGCGGGCCGCGTCGATCGAGCCGGAATGCATATACGCGTTATCGTCCGGCGCGGCCGCGATCGGACCGAGCGCCGCTTCGTGAATCAGCAGCGCGCTGCCCCGCACATGCTCGATGATCGGCGGATGGTACGCGGTGTCGCCCGTGAACGAGAAGAACTTGCCGGTCGCCTTGTCTAGAAATCGGAAGCAGAGCCCCGGCACGGGATGAATCGTCGAGCAGGCGTCGAGGCGGAACTTCTCCTCTTCGTAGCTCTCCCCCGGCGTTAGCGGAATGAGCGTCGGGAACACGTCGTCGGCATAATACCGCTCGGAATGAAGGAAGCTCATCGCCCGCCGGACGATCAGCTCGAGATCCGCCGCGGGACCGATGATCTTGAGGTCCTTCAGCGGCTTATGACGCATGATCATGTAATACAGCAGCGAAGGCAGTCCCATATAATGATCGTGGTGGAAGTGTGTGAAGATGATGTACTCCAGCTCCGCGGGTTCGATGCCCCGAGCGCGCATGCTCTCCACCGACCACCATCCGGTATCTACCAAGTATTTGTCGTTAATCAGAAACGTAGGCGAGTCGTTCCCCGTCTCCGGAACCGCCGTCGAGTTGCCGAGAATCGTAATTTTCGTTTGCGTTTGTACTGACATCGCTTTCATCCTCCCTCTTAGCTTAGCTTCGCTTAGATGGCATACCGCATCAGGTCGTGCGCGACTCTGACTTCGCCCGAATGGCCGTCGGAGACGATCCGCTTCAGCTCGTCCGCGCGTTGATCCCACTCGTGATGAATGTGGGTCAGCAGCAGATTGGCGATGCCCTGCTCCTTCACGAACGCGTTCAGCTTCTCCGGCACGATATGGCCGAACTCGTGTACGACGAGGTCCGCCTCCGGCAGCACCGCCACGAGGTCGTTCGACGTATGCACGTCCCCGCTGTGCACGATCTTCTTGCCGTCGCTGTAGATGACCATGCCGTATGCGATCGGCGTCATCTCGAAACCGCGCCGCTCGTCGATCTTCTTCCAGTTGTCCTGCGCGAGATGCATCGTGCGGAAAAACTCGATTTTGATTCGCTCGTCCTCGAACACCGTCCGCTCGTCGTATTCGGTCGTCTCGACCTCGAACGGGCAGACGTCCGGCGGGATGAGAAACATATTTTGCAGCTGCTCGACCTTGCGAGCGGTGCTCGCGGGTCCGTAGACCGGCAGCGCCGTCTTCCGACCCGTCAATTGCAAATCCTGAATGAGCATCGGCAGGCCGCTCGCATGGTCGGGATGCCAGTGCGTCAGAAACACCGCTTCGATGTTCCGCGGGTCCTCGCCCATCTTCTTCAGCAGCGTGCTCGCCGAGCATCCGCAGTCGAACAAGTAGATGCGGCCGTCCTTCTTCAGCGCCATGCTGCAATGCTGGCGGTTCGCCGTCGATACGCCAGCGCTCGTTCCCAAAAATAGCAATTCGGTGGTCATGGTTCCATCCCCTATCCTTCAAGTGGTTATTCTTTCACGCTGCCGAGCACGATGCCGTGCACGAAATATTTCTGGAGGAACGGATAGACGAGCAGAATCGGCAGCGTCGCGACGAAAATTTGCGCGGCGTTGTTCGTCCGATCCGAGACGAGCTGAAGCAGCTCGACGTCCGTCGGCGTCAGGAACCGCAGATCTCTCTGGATGACGATCGTCTGCAAGAAGCTCTGAAGCGGGTAATGCTCGGGCGAATTCATGAAAATGAGACCGTCGAACCAGGCGTTCCAATGCCCGACGATGCTGAACAGCGTCAGCGTCGCCAGCGCCGGCAGCGACAGCGGAAGATAAATGCGCGTCAGCGTCGCGAACGGGCTCGCGCCGTCGATCGTCGCGGACTCCTCGAGCTCCCGCGGCAAGGCGCGGAAGAAGTTGAGCAGCAACACGACGTTGTAGACGGGCACCGCGCCCGGCAGGACGAGCGCCCACAGCGTGTCCATGATGCCCGTCTCCTTGACCGTCATGTACAGCGGAATGAGGCCCCCGCTGAACAGCATCGTCAGGACGAAGAACCAGACGTATACGGTCCGGAACCGGAATTGCCGGACTTCCTTGGACAGCGGATAAGCCGCTATGATCGTGAGCAGCATGTTGACCGACGCGCCGAGCAGCGCGCGCTGAACCGACACGCCGAACGAGGACAGAAACTCCCGCTTGCTGAGCACGTTCTCGTACGACGCGAACGTGAACTCGACCGGCCACAGCTTGACGACGCCGGCCGCGGCCGCGGAGGCGGAGCTGAACGATATCGCCAATATATGCACGAACGGCACGATGCAGGCAAGCGACAGCAGCGCCAGGAACGTATAGTTAAACATCGAAAAGAGCCTTCTGCCGAACGACAACCGGTAGCTCATCGCCGTCTTCCCCTCCCGTTCTAAAAAATGCGATAGTTGGCGAACCGATAGGCTAATCCGTAGGATACGACGATGAACATGAGGGAGACGACCGATTTGAACAGGCCGACCGCCGTCGCCACGCCGTATTGGGCTTGCTGCAAGCCGAGCCGGTAGACGAGCGTGTCGATGATGTCGCCGCTTTCGTATACCTGCGGATTGTACAGGTTGAACACCTGGTCGAAGCCGGCGTTCAAGATTTGGCCGAGGCTGAGCGTCGCCAGCAGGACGATGATCGGCAGCATGCCGGGCAGCGTCACGTGGAGCGTCTGCTTCCAGCGATTCGCCCCGTCGATCTCCGCCGCTTCGTACAGCGACGGGTTAATGCCAGTCAGCGCCGCCATGTAGACGATCGTGCCGAAGCCGAAATCCTTCCAGACGTCGGTCCCCACGAGCACGTAAGGGAACCAGCGATTGTCCCCGAGGAAGAAGATCGGTTCGACGCCGAATACCGCCAGCGCCTGATTCACGAGGCCGGAGGAAGGCGACAGGATGTCGAGCAGAATGCCGCCCAAGATGATCCACGATAGAAAATGGGGCAAATAGATCATCGTCTGGAACGTCCGCTTGAACGCCGTCCGCCTCACCTCGTTGAGGAGCAGCGCGGCCACGATCGGGGCGATCAGCCCGGCGACGATCTTCATGAGCGAGATGAACACCGTGTTGTAGATCACCCGATACGTGTCCGGCAGCATCATGACGAATTCGAAATTGTCCCATCCGATCCATTCGGAGCCGAACAAGCCCTTCGCCGGAATAAATTGTTGGAATGCGATGACGATGCCGACCATCGGTCCGTAGCAATAGATCAACACGAGAATGACGGGGATCAGAAGCATCAGATGGTACGGCCATTCGTTCGCCCATGGTTTGCGCGGCATGAGATTCCTCCGTGGAAGGCAAGAAGGAGGACGCGCGCGGACGCACGTCTCTCCTCTTCCTTCGATTCATCGTGGCGGAGCCGTTAGTTGCTTCGCTCCGCATACCAGTCGTTGACTTCCTGCGTGATTTGCTCGCCTCCGAGCGACTTCCACTCGTTCACGAATGCGTCGAACTCATCGACGGACGCTTGCCCGATGACGATCTTCGTGAACAGCTCCGTCTCCCGCTGATCGAGGATCGACTTCTTCGCCGCCATCGTCGGCGTCGGCGCGCCGGTGAACTCCGTGATCAAGAACTGGCCCTTCTCTTGGTATTGGTTCATGATCTCGAGCGAGCCGTGCGGCTTCGCGTTCATCCAGCTGCTCCACTTCGTCTGGTCGCCGTCCAAGTAGGCGATCGCGTCGTTGTAATAGCCCATGCCGCTGACGTTGCCTTCGAGGGCGGAAGGATCCTTCGCGGCGACCGCTTTGGACAAGATGCCGCCCGTCTTGACGTTCAGGTTTTGCGAGACGACGATGAGCGGGTTCAGCTTCCAAATTTGCTGCTTCTCCTTACCCAGGTGATAGCGGTCCGTCTCCGGCGTCGGAGGCACCGTGTCGACCTCGATGAACCGGTTGAGCAGCTTGATCGCCGCTTCCGGGTTCTTGCTATTCTTGGAGACGACGTAGTACGTGCCTACGCCCAGCCCGATTTGCGACAACGCCGGCTTGTCGTCGGCGGAAGGAATCGCGTACACTTCCCAGTCCTGATTCACCTTGTCTTCCTTCACGACCGCGCCGCGCATCGGCCAGCTCGTCACCCAGTGCGGACCGTAGAGCATGCCGCCCAGGTTGTTCGCCACCAGCTCGTTGGCTTTGCCGTGATCCTTCGTGAAGAACTCCTTCTCGATCTGCCCGGCCTTGTACAAATCCTGCAGCGTCTTCAGCGCGTTCTTCATCTCGGGCTGCACGCTGCCGTATACAAGCTTGCCGGACGCGTCCTTCAGCCAAGCGCCCGGGTATGCGTGATAGCCGTTGAACAAGCCCGCGAAGCCGTACGCCGGGTTGTAGATTTCCTTCTGCGCGACGAAACCGTAGCTGTCGGCTTTGCCGTTGCCGTCCGGATCCTGCGTCGTGAACGCTTCGGCGATCTTCAAGACATCCGCCATCGTATTCGGCTCGGGCAGGTTCAGCTTCGTCAGCCAATCCTTACGCACGTATAAAAACTGCGCTTCATTATAAGGGCTGTTCGTGTACGGGATCGCCATCAGCTTGCCGCCGAACTTCGCGGAGTCGAGCTGCTTGCCGCCGTCGTTCGTCATGAACTCCTTCGTCCGCGGCGTCGCGTACGTCTCGTAGACGTCCGTCAGGTCGGCGATCAGATCGTTCTCGACCAGCTGCTTCAGCTGCGAGGCGTTGACCGCCATCAGATCCGGAATTTCGCCGGAAGCGATGCTGAGGTTGACCTTCTCGAAATATTGCTTGGAATCGACCATCCACGCGTTCTTGATTTGAATGCCCAGATCCTCGAGATAGGCGTCGTAGACGCTGTTCTTGTCGTAGGACTGGCCTTCGTCGAATTTCAGGTTCGGATCCGTCTGGCCGACGATCGTGAATTCGATCGGCGGATCGTATTTCGCCGTCGGGTCGACCTCCGCAGGCGCGTCGTTCGCGCCTGTATCGCCTTTCGCGTCTCCGTCGGCGCTAGCCGCCGGTGGCGTCTGGGCGTCCGATCCGCTGGAATCCGGGGCTTCCCCGCCGCCGCCGTTGGAGCAAGCCGCGAGCGCCAGAACGATAACCGTACTTGCCAAGAGCGAACGATTCAAGCTTTTGCCGAACATGAACAATTTCCTCCTCTTTTATAAGTGCCTTGTAAGGGTTACCAGCGTGTGATCACATGCTTAGAATAGATTGGATCATGCCAATTGTCAATCACTTTACAAGATCTTATGATTGATGTTAATCATTTTACTTTTCATTAATGATTGATTACAATCATACTGTGGGTATTCACCAGGAAACCGGGCTTCGTTTTTTTCGAAATGGTCAATTTTCTTTGAATCCCGAACAAAGAATAGTATATTTATTGTGGGCTCTCATCCAGATTGCGCATCTTTGATCATTTTCCGACCACACAGACGATAGGAGCGGAGTTTCCATGATTAAGAATAGACATCGGGACCTCATCGAGCTATTGAAGCGCAAGCCGTTCATGACCATCGAAGAGCTGTGTCAGCAATTGGACGTCTCTCCGGCCACCGTGCGGCGCGACTTGTCGCTGCTCGAATCGGAAGGCGAGATCTTGCGGCTCAACGGCGGCGCCATGTATATCGACAAGGACGGCGTCGAGCGGGAGATGACGAGCTTCCCGCACTTCGAGGAGAAGACGCGGATCGCGAAGGCGGCCGCGGCCCTCGTCAAAGAGGGCGATACGCTCTTCATCGACGCGGGGTCGACGACGCAGCTTATCGCCCAACAGCTGATGAACCATACCAACATCACGGTCATCACGAACAGTCTGGAGATCGCCTATCAGTTAAACACCAAGAAGGACAGACGGGAAATCTCCGTCATCATCTGCGGCGGAACGCTCGGGGAGGGCAACTCCCACAGCATCGCCGGTCCCGTCGCGGAGAAGATGATCTCGATGTTCCGCGCCAACATCTGCTTCCTCAGCACGGCGGGCTTCGACATTAAGCAAGGCGTCACCGATCCGCACCTGACGCTTACGCGGGTCAAGCAAAACATGATCGAGCATTCCAATAAGGTGTATCTCGTGACCGACCACAGCAAATTCGGCGTCATCAACACCGCCTTCGTCTGTCCGCTCGAGAAAATCACCCACATCATCACCGACGCCGCCGCCCCGGCCGACGATATCCGCTACATTCGGAGCAAGGGCGTCGGCGTCACATTGGTATGAGGAGGACCCGGGAGGTATCGCGCGTACATCGGATACCACCTCGACGGTATGGTTGTATTAGTACGAAAAAGCCCCGTCCGATACGATGGACGGGGCTTCGTAACCTTATTTATTCAAGAACTCCTGATACATCTGCGTTAACTTCGCGTTCATCTCGTCCAAACCCTTGTTCTTCATCGTCTGCTCGAATTCCGCCCAGATCGCGTCGATCTTCGAAGCGTCCGGCTCGAGAATGACCTCCGACGCCGCCTTATTCCACTCGGAGATCGCTTCCGTCCGCCAGGACACTACGTCGTCCGGTTGCTTCATGTTGCCGTACGCGACCACGACCGGCGTTTCTTCCGCCTTCAAGTCGGCGAACGTCTCCGCGTTATAGCGCTTGAGCGCGTCTCGAATTTCCGGCGTTAACCCGGCGGCGACCCAACTCGTGGAAAGGTTGAATCTGGAGTAGTCGCCGTCCGACAGCTTCGCGCCGGACTGCCACGGAAGCATGAAATACCTTCCGTACGACAAGCCAAGCTGCTCATACCCGTCCGGAGCCCCCGTGACCTTCTCGTATACGCCGTCCGCGATCGTGCGTACGCCGTCCGCTACGTTGTACGTCTCGCCTTCGATGCCCCAGCCGAGCAAAATTTGGTTTTCCAGTTTATACATCTCATTCATGAATTCGATGACGCGAACCGGATCGTCGACATTCTTGGATATCGCGAGCCATCGATCGGAGCCGTTCAGATTTACGTTCGTCTTCCGAACCGCGCCTTCGCGAAGCACGTCGAACGAGATGTACTGACGATCCGCCATCCCGAGCTGCGCCAAGTCCGCGCTGCAAGGCGCCGCGCCCAATGCGGCGAGTACGCGCCCTTGCGTACACTTCGCCTTGAACTGATCCGGCGTCTGGACGAGCCATTCTTGATCGAACAATCCGTTCGCGTTCGCTTTATTCAGCATGCGAAGCACATCGGTCGAGCCCTCTTCGAACCACTTGAATCGGACGCTGCCGTCCTCATGAACCTGAACCGGTCCGACATGAACTTCGCCGCCCATGTACTGCGTGGAGCTGCCGAGTTCGAAGTTATTGTAGAATTGATTGTCGTTGCCGTAATTCGAGAAGCCGATCGTCTTGCCGCCGTTGATTTCCGGATGCTTGGCGGCGTAGCTGCTGACGACGTTATATACATCGTCGAGCGTCTTGATTTCCGGCCAACCGGCTTCTTCCAGCACGGCGATCTGAACATGGACCCATCCGCGGGAGCCCTGGTTATCGATCTCTTTCACCGGCGGAGCGCGCAGCGCCCATACTTTGCCGTCCTCCTGCGTAATCGGAGACAGGTCGTTATGGAAGGCCGCCATAATGTCCGGCGCGTGCTTCTGAATTAAATCGCCCAGCTCTTGCACGGCGTTCGCCTTCATGTAATCCCCGAGGAAATCGTCGTTCAGCCAGAGCAGATCCGGATAATCTCCGCCGACGAGCCACAGATTCACCTTCTCCGGTTCGTTCTGCGCGACGTTCTCCCACTTGATCGTAACGCCGGTCCGGTTCGTAATTTCCTTGGCGACCGGATTGTCCCAATTCATGTACTGGACGATAGAGTTCATAGTGTAGGTGACGGGCTCGAGCGGCTGCTCCGCCGGCTCCGTCTCCGTCGACGGAGTGCCCTCGCCCTGCGTCGGCGGCGCGTTCGTCGCATCCGCGCCGCTTCCGTTCTCGCCTTTGCTTCCGGAGCAGGCGGAGACGACGAGCGACAACGCCAGAGCCGTAAACAGGATCGAAAGCCGCGACTTCTTCTGTTTTTTTTGCATGGTTGATGCTGAACCTCCTTTTTGAATGGAAGAGATGATCTATTCCTGCATTGCGCCGCGAAGCGCAAGGGGAACCGCGATTAGTCCTTCATCGCGCCGAGCGTCAGCCCCTGCACGAAGTATTTCTGCAAGAAGGGATATACTAACAGGATCGGGACGGTGACGATGATCGTCAGCGTCGCTTTCACCGTGTACGGCGTGATCGTGCGCTCGAGGCCTTCCTCCAGCGGATCGTTCGATTGCTGAACCGCGTTGACCATCTTCTGCAATTCGTACTGAAGCACGTTTAATCTTTCGTTCCGGCTGTTGTAGAGGAAGTTGTCGAACCAAGTATTCCATTCCCCGACGGATACGAACAAGGCGATACAAGCGACGACGGGCAAGCTGACCGGGAAGATGATCCTCCAGAAGATGCTGAAATCGTTCGCGCCGTCCATATAGGCGGACTCGACGAGCCCGTCCGGCAGTTGCTCGAAGAAGGTTCTCATGACCATCAGATTGAAGGCGGACATAATGCCCGGAACGATGTACACCGCGAAGGTGTTCATGAGACCCAAGCTCTTAATCAAGAGGTACATCGGAATCAATCCGCCGCTGACGTACATGGTGACGACGATCAGGAACGTGAACGATTTGCGAAAGACGAAATCCCTTCGGCTCAGCACGTAGGCCAGCATGCCCGTGCAAAATACGGAGACGACCGTCTGAATCACCGTTCTGGCGACGGAGTTAAACGCAGCGTTCAGCAAGGCGGCGTTCGTGAAGACGTACTCGTAGTTCGCCCATGTAAATACGCGCGGGTAGAAATATAATCCGCCGCGTTGCGCGTCCACCGACTCGTTCAGCGACAGCACGAGCAAATGTATGAACGGATAGATGGCCGTAAAAGCGACGATCGATAGGAACACATATAGGAATGTGTCTTCGGCTCGTTCCGCCATGCTCTTCTTGTATAACGGTGCCACTCGTCTCCCTCTCCCTTCGGATGTCGATTAGAATAAGTTGTTTCTGTACTTGCGAGCGATCGCGTTGACGATTAAGAGCATCGTGATGCTGACGACCGATTCGAAGATGCCGATCGCCGTTCCGAAGGAGAAGTTGCCGGTTCCCAGCCCGGCGCGCAGCACGAAGATCGCCACCACTTCGGAATACTCTTGCGTCAACACATTGCCGAGCAAATATTGGGATTCGAAGCCGGATTTCATCAGGTTGCCGATCGACAAAATCAGCAGCAAGATGATCGTCGGCATGATGCCGGGGAGGACGATATATCGGATGCGCTGCCAGCGTCTCGCTCCGTCTACCTCCGCCGCGTCGTACAGGCTCGGATCGATCCCGGCGATGGCGGCCAAGTAAATGATGGCGCTCCAGCCGAAGTTTTTCCAAGTTATAATCAGCGTGTGGATCACCCAAAACCATTCGCCCTTCGCTAAGAAAAATACGCCTTGGTCGATCCAACCGAGCTTGACCAGCAGCGTGTTGATCAATCCGTTATCCGGCGACAGCATCGTCACGGCGATGTTCGCGACGACGACCATGGATACGAAATGAGGCAAGTACGACATCGTCTGCACCGTGCGGATGAAATATTTGTTTTTCAGTTCGTTCAAGACGACGGCCAGCCAGATCGCGCAGACCGTCCCCAAGGTAACCCCCATTACGTTCATAACGAACGTATTGCGAAGCGATCTTAGAAAATCCTCGTGTTGAAACAGGGTGCGGAAGTTGTCGAACCCGACCCAAGGCGCTTCCCATAGCGACAGGCCGACGGTGTAGTCTTTGAACGCCATGAGCCAGCCCCACAGCGGGACGTACTGGAACAGAAAGAGATGCAGCATGATCGGAACGGACATGTAGAGCATGATATGCTGCTTCTTCATCTTCTTCCATGTGGGGGATAACCGCGGCATTCTCGCTGTTGTACCGGAAGTGATTGGTTTCAATTTGGATCTCTCCCAATTTGTTTGTCTTATTATAACTTGCCATGAACGCCGGCCCTATTAGTCAAACTTGCAGAAAACACTGAGATTCCTGTCCGGTTTGGAACCGTTCTCTTACGGAAAAAGACACCGATCGCCAGGATCGGTGTCTCTTGCTTGTCGAGGAAAATATTTAGTACACGTTGAATTCCGCGATCGACCACCATGAGCCGTCGGCCATCGTCAGCTCCACCCGGATGTATTGGGCCGTCTGCGCCGGGAAGTCGATCGTCGTCACCCGCCCGGAGCCCGCCCCCGTCGCGACGCCGGTCCATGCGCTGCCGTCGCTCGAGACGAATACCTCGTACCCCTCCGGATAATCGTTCGGCCACGACGGTCCCGAGTCGAGTTCAATCTTATAGAACGTCTGCTGCGAGCCGAGGTCGACTTGGAAAAAGCGTCCGGACGCCTGTGCTCCGCCCGTCGTCCACCTCGAACCCAGGCTGCCGTCGAACGCCCGAGCGGTATTGGCCGGGTTCGAGGCGGACGCCGTCCAGCCCGTGCGGTCCAGCGGCGCGCCGCTCGGCGCCGCCGGCGTCGCGCTTACTTCCGCGGAGTCCGGACCTTCGCCGCCGGCGTTCAAGGCGCTGACGACGTAGTAGTACGTCACGCCGTTCGCCACGCTGTCGTCGGCATACGTCGCCGTCGTTACGCTCGCCGCGACCGTCGCATACGGACCGCCGCTCGTCGCGCTGCGCTTCACGTTGTAGCTCGTCGCGCCCGCGGACGGCGTCCACGACAAGGCGACCTCGCCGTCTCCGGCCGCTGCCGTCAGCCCCGCCGGAGCATCCGGGACGGCGGCGCCGTACACGTTGAATTCGGCGATGGACCACCAAGAGCCGTCGTTCGTCGTCAGCTCCACCCGGACATATTGCGCCGTCTGCGCCGGGAAGCCGATCGTCGTCACTTGTCCGGAGCCCGGCCCCGTCGCGACGCTGGTCCACGCGCTGCCGTCGCTCGAGACGAATACCTCGTATCCTTCGGGACCATCGTTCGGCCAGCTCGGTCCCGCGTTGAGCTCGACCTTGTCGAATGTGTACAACGCTCCCATGTTCACTTGAAAATATTGTCCGTCGGCCTGGGCGGCGCTCGTCGTCCATCGGGTGCCGAGGCTGCCGTCCAGCGCCCGGCTCGCGTTGGCCGCGTAGGACGCAGTCGCCGTCCACCCCGTCCGGTCCAGCGGCGCCCCGCCTCCCGATACCGCGGTCGGCGTCGCGCTCGCCTCGGCGGAGTTCGCGCTTTCGCCGCTTGCGTTCAAGGCGCTGACGACGTAATAATACGTCGTTCCGTTCGTCACGCCCGAGTCGTTGTACGATGTCGCCGCGTTCGCCGCGATCGTCGTATACGGGCCGCCGCTCGTCGCGCTCCGTTTCACAATGTAGCCTGTCGCGCCTGCGGACGACGTCCAAGACAGGGCGACCTCGCCGTCGCCGGCCGTCGCCGTCAGCCCGGTCGGCGCGGCCGGAACGGCGGGCGGTCCCTGAACCGCTTCGTCCGCCCCGATATCGGTCGACGCGCCGATCGGCCGCGGATCGCCGTCCATGTCGAACGGTACGGCGCTTAGGTTCAGTCCGCCGTCGATCGCGGCTCCGGCGGTCGCGGGATTCAGGTGGAAATCTTCCCCCGCGACGTCGACGAACATGCTGTAGGACGCATTCGTAATGTTGTTGCTGCCGGTATGCGTGCCGCCGTTGCGATTCTGAATGGCTTTGTTCATCAGATTGTTCCTAATGACGCCGGTCGACTCGGCATACCGCGGCTGAATGGCGGCGAGCGTCGTGTCCAGAATCGTGTTGTTGTAAATCGCGAAATCCTTCGCCTTGTTCAAGTAGATGCCGGTGTCGCCCGTATCGTAGATGACGTTATTGCGGACGATGCCGCCGACATGCTCATACCGCGTGTCGCCGTTGCGGAAGTAAATCTCCAGCGTCCCTCCGCCGCCGAACGAAATCGGGATGAAGTTGTTCTTCAGGTAGTTGTTCTCGATGATCGTGTCGACCGCCCCGCCCTTGGCGAAGATGCCGAAGCCGCCGCCGTAGTTCGGGTGGAACGAATTCTCGATGCGGTTCCCCCGGACGATCCAGCCGCGCGTGGCGATCAGATCGACGCTCTCCACGGAGCTCAGCATCCCGGTCGTCGTGTAGCCCATGACGGAGTTCTCGATCACGCCGTAGTCCGAGTACGGCAGTCCGAGCGCGGAATTGGAGGCGGTCGTCTTGAAGCCGCCCTCCCCATGGTCCCACGTCTTCACGTTGTCCGCATGGAAGTAGTCCGAGCCGTTGTTGATCTGAATGCCGTGCGCGGACGTATCCCGCGTCGTCAGATGGCGGATCGTGAAGTAGTCCGAACGATTGACCTTCAGGTTGATGTCCAGGCTGCCCGTAATGCCCGGTCCGGCCAGCACCGTGTCGTTGAAGTCGGACGTCGCGCCCTGTATCGTAATGTTGTTCTTGCCGTTCACGGTAATCGGCGACGTCTGGTTGTACGTCCCCGCCGCCAGCGTAATGACGCGTCCGCCGGCCGGCGCGCCGTCGATCGCCTGCTGCAGCTCGGCGAGCGTCGTCACCGTGACGCTGTCCGGCGTCGGCGTAACCGTCGCGGCGCTGACCACATTCGACAGCGCCGACTCGTTGCCGACGTCGTCCGTCGTCTTCACGGCGAAATAATACGTCGTGTCTTCGTTCAGCTCGTTCACCTGGAACGTCATCGTCGCGCCGGGCGCGAGCTGCTTCAGCTCGTCGATCGCCTGCTCCGCCGCCGCCCAGTTCGCTTCGGTGATCGGCGACGTCGCGTACCGCACCTCGTAGCTCGCCGCCGCGCCGTCCATGCCGTCGTTGCCGGGGGCGGTCCACGTCAGCTCCACGCTGCGGCTGTTCGCGTTGAACGTCTGCAAATCGGCGACCGCCGCCGGAGGCGTCGCGTCGCTCGCCGGCGTCGTCACTTCCAGCACGTTCGACAGCGTCGACACGTTCGTCGCGTCGTCGAACGTCCGCATCGCGAAGTAGTACGTCGTGTCCGGCGTCAAGCCTTCCACGGTCATGCTCTGCGCCGTGCCGGACGCCGCCGGGACCGGCTCGTCGGACGCCTGGACGGCGCTGCCCCAGTTCGCCTCGGTCAATGGAGCGGTCGAATACCGAATATCGTAGGACGCCGCCGTGCCGACCGCGCCGTCGTCGCCCGTCGCCGTCCAGCTTAACTCAACGGACTTCCAAGCGACGCGCGCGGCGGACAGATCCGTCACCGCGTCCGGCGCGAGCGCATCGTTCGGGTCGGCGAACACCTCGATCTCCACCGGCGTATTGACGGGATGCACGTCCCCGTTCACGCGCACGTGGCCGTTCGCCCAGAACCGGACGTATCGCGCCTGGATCGGCGACGGGAGGTCGATGTTCCTGCCGCTGCCGTCGGCCGGCTCCACATACGAGCCGTCCGAGCCCGCGCCGAAGCCGAGGCTGTCGTCCGCATCGTTGTTGAATACCGTCGCGACGCCGGACGCGAACGCCGGGTCGTTCGATAATTGCACGACGTAGTCTCTGCCCGTTCGGTAAGTGGACGAGCTCGAGCCCCAGTCGTTCATCACATTCAACCGAGTGATGTCGAACGGTTCGCCAAGGTCGATCTGCACCCACTTCGCGCCGTCCGCGACGCTGATCAGCGCATAGTTCGTCCGGCTTCTGTTGCCGTCCGTCACGTTCGACAGCGCCGTGCCCGCCCCGGGAACGCCGTTCGAGGACACGGGCTTGCCGAGCGCGACATTGACGCCGTTCTCCGTCGCCCCAGAAGCCAGGTTGGACAAGACCGATGCGACTCCGTCGCTATTTACGACCTTCATCGCGAAATAGTACGTCGTGCCGGGGCTCAAATTATAAACGGTCATCGCTTGAGTCGTTCCCGCCGACAGAGGCGCCGGCTCATCCGGCAGCTGCGCGGCGGATGCCCAATTGCTGTCGTCGATCGGCGACGCGGCGTATCGGATGTCGTACTGCGCGGCCGTACCCGTATTCCCGTTCGCGCCCGTGGCCGTCCATGCCAGGTCGATCGTCGCCAGCGTCGAGTCGACCGCGCGAAGATCGCCTACGGCGGCTGGAGCGTCCGAAGCATCCGGGAGCGCGTAGGCTTCGATCTCGACGGGCGTATTGACGGGATGAACTTCTCCGTTCCCGCGAACATGGCCGTCCGCCCAGAAACGTACATACCGTGCGGATACAGGCGTACCCAGCTCGATCGTCTTGCCGCTGCCGTCGGTCGGCTCTAGATACGCCGCGTCCGATCCCGCGCCCAATCCAAGACTATTGTCCGCGTCGGCATTGAATACGTTCGTTACGCCGGAAGCGAACGTCGGATCGTTCGACAGCTGCAGCACGTAATCGATGCCTGTGCGCGATGTGCTTGCGCTCGAACCCCAATCGTTGAGGAGCTGGAGTCGAATGAGCTCGTAAGGGAGCCCCAGGTCGATCTGAACCCACTTCGGACCGTCGTCCACGCTGATTAACGCATAGTTCGAACGGTTTCGATCGCCGTCCGTTACATAGGACAGCGACGTCCCCGCAGCGGCGGTGCCGTTCGAAGTCACCGGCCGATGCAGGGCGACGTTCACGCTGTCCGAGGTCGACGACGCCGCGACATTGGACAGTGCGGAAGCGTTGCCCGTCGCGTCGATCGTCTTCATGGCGAAATAATACGGCGTCGCCGCCGACAGACCGTCCACCGTCATTCGCTGCACCGTTCCCGCCGTCTGCGGCGTCGGTTCGTTCGCCGCTTGCTGCGCGTCGTCCCAGTTGCTATCGTCGATCGGCGACAAGGCGTATCGAACGTCATACAACGCTGCGGTCGTTTGTCCCTCGTTGTCGCCCGTCGCCGTCCAACGGAGGTCGACGCTCGTCAGTGTCGCGCCCTCGGCGCGCAAGTCGGAAACCGCGTCGGGCGGGACATCGTCGATCCCCGTCTCTACAAGCAGCAGCGGTTGGTTATAGCTGTTCTCCGAGCTGTTGAACGTCAGGGTCGTGCGCCGGTCGTTGTCGTCGTCGAGCCGGAGGGAGACGATCTTGTCGCCCATCTGAGCATTGACGAAATTCGTAATATCCAGCGCATACCACCCGATGTCCGTCACCCGAATCGTTCCCAATGCGACTTCGCCGGCCGTATCGGGCGGGTTGCCCCAGGTGGCCGTCCCTTCCGTCCATCCGTCGTTGCTCATGCCGTACACGGTGACGTCGACGCCCGATCCGGATTTCCGGAGCTGGTTATACAAGTACACTACCGCACGCCAAGTGGACGATTCGGGGTAGTCGGCGATATTCCACTTCAGGAACGCGACGAAATTGTCGCCGCCGTTAAACTTGTTATCGCGGACGTTAAGATACGTCTTGCTCGCATGATTCGAATTGTTCAACGAGTAAATGTATGTGTCGTCCGTCGGCGTAAATTCCTCTGCAGAGGAGGCGGCCGTTACGACCGACGCAAGATTCGACAGCGCGGAGAAGTTCCCTTGGTCGTCCGCCGCCCGCATCGCGAAATACAACGTCTTCCCCGCCGGCACGCCGACGACGGTCGTCGATTGCGGCGTTCCGGCCGCGAGCGGAGACGGAACCCCGTCGACGAGAACCGCTTCGTTCCAATTCGCTTCGTCGATCGGCGACAGGGAGTACTTGATTTCGTACCGGAACGCCGTCCCGGTATTTCCGTCGTCTCCCGGCGCGGTCCAAGTCAATTGGACCGTTCTCGCGGTTGCGGCCCCTGCGGACAGATCGGCCACGGCCGCGGGCGGATTCGTCTCGTCCGGATAAAATTCATCCGCTCCGATATCCGACGATGCCCCGTACGGCCGAACGTCGCCGTCCATATCGAACGGTACTTCCGGCAACACTGCTCCTGCATCCCGGGCGGCCAGCCCGTTGTACGGATGAAGACGGAAGTCTTCGCCGGCGTAATCGACGAACATGGCCGCCGTCGCATTCGTAATGTTGTTGCTGCCGGTATGCGTGCCGCCGTTGCGATTCCGAATGCCCTTGCTCATCAGGTTATTGACGATGACGCCGGTCGACTCGGCATAACGCGGCTGGATCGCGTCCAGATACGTACCCAGAATCGTGTTATTGTAGATCGCGAAATCCTTCGCCT
>JAPSKX010000134.1 GCA_031181325.1 Paenibacillus sp. | reverse complement strand
CGCGGTGACGACCTTCGTTCCGTTGTACGCGGAACAAGTGGAGTCCGGCAGCGCCGGCGTCTTTCTGATGATTCAAGCGGGAGTGATCGTGCTGTCGCGGTTCACGCTGCGAGGGCGCATTCCTTCGGACGGCCGATGGCATAACAAGGCGATCATGTCGATGATGCTCGTCCTGACGATAGCGGCGTTCTGCGTAGGTTTCGCGGCCGCAGGGGGCGTCGGGAGCTTCTATGCCGGGGCCGTGTTCATGGGACTCGCGCAAGCGCTGATATACCCGACGCTGACGACGTATTTGTCCTTCGCCTTGCCGCAAGAGAGCCGGAACGTCCTGATCGGACTCTTCATCGCGGCCGCGGATCTGGGCGTCTCCATCGGAGCCGTTCTAATGGGGCCGATCGCGGATCTTACTTCCTATTCCACGATGTACATGATATGCGCGATCGTCGGCGCGCTGACGATCGGGATCGCCTACCGACGAATCAGGATCTTGTCATAGATTCATCCGGCACATACATATGGTATAAACAGTACTTGTACCTCGTGCGGGGAGGGAGAGAGCGTGGACAGCGATTCCGATCGATCGGCAAGTCCGATCCGCAACGCTTCGTCTCCTGTGGTCGCCGAAGTCGACGACGCGGCCGAGCTCGTCGCATTGCTTCATGAGACGCACCAAGCGCTTCTGCGGGAGCGGGATCTGTCTCCCGCGAATTCGTCGTTGACGAGTACCGTCGCTCGGCTCCGCCAACGCGTGCGCCGGTCGTATTCGCCCGAAGCGGTGCAAGCCGTGCTCGGCGATCGAAGCGTTCGGGCGATGCATCGCGACCTGCTCTCGAAGCTTTCGGAGGTCGAAGGGCTGGCCGAATTGTACGAAGCGGAACGAATGCTGGAGACGGGGGAGCGCGGCGTCGACCTCCTGACTCGTCTTCCCGATTGGAACGTATACGTCAGTCTCGCGGGCAAGGAAATCGAGAAGTTCGACGCCCTTCGCCTCGAAGGATCGCCGCCGACGGAGCGCGTCGTCTTCGTCGGGAGCGGTCCGCTTCCGTTAAGCGCGATCGTGATGCATCTGCATGGGCGGATGGCGATGACGTGCTTGGACTTGAATCCTAGAGCCTGCGAAGCGTCCGAACGATTGCTGCGTCGACTCGGACTGGAGGGAAGCATTACCGTGCTGCCGATGGACGGAGCGGAGTTCGACTATCGCCCGTTCCGGCGGATCGTCGTCGCCAGCCTCGTGCCGAATAAGGATGCGGTGCTTGAACGCGTACGCGCGACAAGTCCGGAGGCGATCGTCGGGGTTCGTACCGCGGAAGGGATGAAGAGGCTTATTTACGAGGCCGTCGACGAAGCTCGGTTGTCGGCGCAGGGCTGGAGCATCGAAGCGCGAACGACGCCCGAGGAAGGTCTTGTCATCAACTCGACTTTATTTCTGAGGCGGCGGAAATAGGCGTTCGCCTGTATCTTTGTAGTAATAGAATCGTTCGAACGAACGAATGCTAGGCTGCCGCTTCGGCAGTCTTTTTTTGTGTGTCGTATGTCACTTGTACGCGTCATTCGTTGACATGACACCGAACGGTGTCCTATAATTGAAAGGACACCGTTCGGTATCTAATTATGAACTCCATAGGAGGGGGTGTCGTGGCCGATCACGATCGGGAGCGGGATGTATTCGATGCGGTCGCCGACCCGACTCGACGACGGCTGATTCAGCTGTTGTCCGAAGCGGAGGAGCTGCCGCTTCATGAATTAACGGTACATTTTCCGATGGGCCGCACGGCGGTATCCAAGCATCTGGCCATCTTGAAGGAGGCCGGGCTGGTGCAGGACCGGAAGGTCGGCAGAGAAACGCGGTATCGGTTGAACGCCTCTCCGCTCCGTGAAATTCAAGATTGGGTGTCCTTCTACAGCAAATTCTGGAGTGCGAGCCTGTTGCGCTTAAGGCAACTATTAGAGGAGGAAGGGGAATGAGTTTCGCGTTAACCCTGGATTTTCAGTACAAACCTCGATCAAGAAGCTGTGGTCCGCATTAACCGACTCGGCCAAGCTCGCCAAGCGGACGATGGAAAACAACGTCAAGCTCGTCGCGGCTACCGCTTCCAGTTTCGCGCGCAGCCGAACGAATATTGGGACGGCATTGGTGCGGGCGAGCTTGAGAAGCTACTGGAATCCTAACGAAAAATACGGAAGGCGGTTGATTATGTACGAAGCCAATGCCAATCAGGAGTATATCGTTATCTCGGGCGCCCGTGAAAATAATTTGAAGAACGTTTCCTTACGCATTCCGAAACGGAAGATCACGATCTTCACCGGCGTGTCCGGCTCCGGGAAGTCATCGATCGTCTTCGATACGATCGCTACCGAATCCCAGCGTCTGTTAAACGAAAACTTCAGCACGTTCGTCCGCAACTTCTTGCCTCGCTTCCCGCAGCCGGACGCGGACGCGATCGAGCATCTCAGCATGGCGGTCGTCGTGGATCAGAAGCGGCTGGGGGGCGGGTCCCATTCTACCATGGGCACGATCACCGATATTTCGCCGCTGCTGCGTCTTCTCTTCTCCCGATTGGGTCGGCCGCACGTCGGAGCGGCGAACCTGTTCTCGTTCAACGACCCGCAGGGCATGTGCCCCGAGTGCAACGGCATCGGCCGCAGTCTGCGCGTCGATATGGGCAAGGCGTTGGATCTGTCGAAATCGCTGAACGAAGGGGCCATCCTGCTTCCGGACTATGGGGTAGGCAATTGGGAATGGAACATGGTCGTGCAAGCGGGGGCCTTCGATCTCGACAAGAAGCTAAGCGATTATACCGATGAGGAAATGGAGCGCCTGCTCTACGCCAAGGCGAGGAAGGTCGAGATGGACTTCGCCGGGAAGCCCATGAACATCACTGTCGAAGGCGTGATCGAGAAATTCACCAACAAGTACATTCGGCGGGATCTCAAGACGATGTCCGAGCGCACGCAGCGGACCGTCGCGCCGTTCATCTCCGAGGGGCATTGCTCCAGCTGCCGCGGCGCGAGGCTCAGCCAAGCCGCGCTCGCTTGCAAAATCAACGGAAAGAACATCGCGGAGCTGGCCTCCATGGAGGTCGGACAGCTGATCCGATTCCTCCGGGAGATCGACGACCCGAACGCGGCGCCGATCGTGAAGTCGCTCGCGGAACGATTGCAGCACTTGGTCGATATCGGGCTCGACTACTTGACGCTCGACCGCGAGACGGATACGTTGTCCGGCGGCGAATCGCAGCGCGTGAAGATGGTGAAGCACCTGAGCGGCAGCTTGGTGGACGTCACTTACATCTTCGATGAACCCAGCGTCGGCTTGCACCCTCGGGACGTCCACCGGTTGAACGCATTGCTTCAGAAGCTGCGCGACAAGGGCAACACGGTCATCGTCGTCGAACACGATCCCGATGTTATCAAGGTCGCTGACCATATCGTCGACGTCGGTCCCCATGCCGGCAGCCGAGGCGGAACGATCGTGTACGAAGGAAGCTACCAAGGTCTATTGGAGTCCGGGACGTTGACGGGCACGCATATGAAGCGGCCGCTTCGGCTGAAGCAGGCGTGCAGGCAGCCGACCGGCAAGCTGCCGATTAAGAATGCTACGCTTCACAATCTGCGCGACGTGAGCGTGGATATTCCGACAGGCGTGCTGACCGTCGTCACGGGCGTCGCCGGTTCGGGCAAGAGTACGCTCATCAACGATATTTTCCTCGGGCAGCATCCCGATGCGGTCGTCATCGATCAATCGGCGGTAGGCGTCTCGACGCGTTCGAACCCCGCGACCTATACGGGCATTATGGATGATGTGCGCAAGGCGTTCGCTTCGGCCAACAAGGTGAATCAAGGCTTGTTCAGCTTCAACTCCAAGGGCGCTTGCGAGAATTGCCAAGGGCTGGGCGTGGTGTATACCGATCTCGCGTATCTCGACAGCGTGAAGCTGCCCTGCGAGGTATGCGGCGGCAGACGATTCAAGGAAGAGGTGCTCGCTTACAAGCTGAACGGCAAGTCGATCGCGGAAGTGCTGGAGATGACGGTGGAGCAGGCGCTTAGCTTCTTCCAACTGAAAGATGTGGTACGCAAGCTCCAAGCGATGAGCGACGTGGGGCTGGGCTACGTGACGCTCGGTCAGCCGCTCAGCACGCTCTCCGGCGGGGAATGTCAGCGCATCAAGCTGGCCAGCGAGCTGCATAAGCAAGGCAGCATCTATGTCATGGACGAGCCGACGACCGGACTGCATATGTCGGATATCGGCCACCTCCTTGGGATTATGAACCGCCTCGTCGACGCCGGCAATACGGTGGTCGTCATCGAACACAATCTCGAGGTCATCAGTCAGGCGGATTGGATCATCGACATGGGGCCGGACGGAGGCAGCCGAGGCGGTCAAGTCGTATTCGAGGGCACCCCGGCGAATATCGTTCATGCGGAGCAGTCGATTACGGGGAAGTATTTGAAGTAACGGGAGACGATCGCAAGGAAACAGTGGAGGGCGGGACAATGGGTTTTATTCAAGATGCAATCAAAGTTTTCAAGAAAACGGAAATCGCATTCATCGAGAGCCGCAAAGAAACGGATTTCGCTAAGGACTCCTTCTTCGGAATCAAATAAGAAGTTCGACTAAGGACCCGCGCACGTCGCGGGTTTTTTTGTTCCACATGGCAATAATGCATGCGAAGTTACCATCTCCGGTCTGCGAGCCGAATATTGGGCTTGACGCGGGAAGGGTATTGTTGTAAATTGTAAATAACAAAACGTTAAATGTTAATTGAAGTTGCGAGGTGTGAAGTCGTTGAGCAACGAAGCAGCGTTACAGCAGTACGATGCGTCGAAGTACCGTACGCCGGACGGCTATACGGCCGATATCGCCGTCTTTACGATTCTTTCGCGGAAGTCGAAGCCGTTCACGCCGCCGGAGATGGATTTGAAGATCATGCTCATCCGTCGCAGCATGACGGACGGCGAAGGGCGGCCGAACGTCGAAGCCGGGAAGTGGGCGCTGCCCGGAGGCTTCGTCGATCCTAGCGAGACGGCGTTCGAGACGGCCCGCCGGGAACTGAAGGAGGAAACCGGCGTCGACGGACTCCATCTGAAGCACTTCGGCGTGTACGACAAGCCCGGCCGCGATCCGCGCGGTTGGATGATCTCGAGCGCGCACTACGCGATCGTCTCCGAGCATCTGCTGGCGGGACGGCGTCCGAACGACGACGCCGACGCTGTGGAGTTGTTTTCCGTCGATGAGGCCTTGCGGCTCGATTTGGCGTTCGACCATGCCGACATCGTCCGCGACGCGATCGCGGTCATCTCGCGCGAGCTGCTGGAGACGACCGCCGCCAAACCGTTCCTGCCGGAGACGTTCACGTACTCCGAGCTGCAAGCGGTGTTGCTGACCGTCACCGACGACTCGGCGATCGCGAGCGGCCCCGCGTTCGCCCGGAAGATTAAGACGCTTCCGTTCATCGAAGAAGTTCCGGGAGCGAAGACGACCCGAACGTCCAAGAAGCCGACGCAGTTGTACCGGTTCGTCGATATGCCGGTCACCCGATCGATCTATCACGCGATTTATTGACAAGGAGGCGGTTCCGATGACCGAGCCGAAGAAGGCGTTGATCAACATCGATTATACCCGCGATTTCGTCGCCGAGGACGGGGCGCTCACTTGCGGCGAGCCCGGCCGGCGCATCGAGGCGGAGCTCGTCGCGATCACGAAGCGATTCCTCGAGGCAGGGGATTTCGTCGTCTTCGCCGTAGACCTGCACCGCGCGGGCGATACGCTGCACCCGGAGACGAAGCTGTTCCCGCCGCATAACCTCGAAGGGACGGCCGGCCGCAGGCTGTACGGCGCGCTCGAGCCGCTGTACGAGGCGAATAGGGACGCGGCTCATGTATATTGGATGGATAAGACGCGCTACAGCGCGTTCGCCGGCACCGATCTCGAGCTGCGGCTGCGGGCTCGGCATATCGAGCAGGTGCATCTCGTCGGCGTATGCACCGACATCTGCGTGCTTCATACGGCGGTCGACGCGTACAATCGGGGCTTCGCGGTCGTCGTGCACGAACGGGCGGTCGCGAGCTTCGACGCGGAAGGCCATGCTTGGGCGCTGCGTCATTTCAGAGGATCGATCGGCGCCGCGATCGCGTAAATCGAAGGGGGAATCGCCATGACGAAGTTGGATGCCGGGTATCATCATCCGGACGACAGCCTCTCGCTGCATACGGATAAATATCAAATCAACATGGCTCAAGTGTATTGGGCGGACGGCAAGCACGAGCGGAACGCTGTGTTCGAGGTGTATTTCCGAAAGCTGCCGTTCGGCAACGGATATGCCGTCTTCGCCGGGCTGGAGCGCGTCGTGCGCTACTTGGAGCGATTCCGCTTCACGGACTCCGATCTTGCGTACTTGCGGGAGGAAGGGTATAGCGAAGTGTATCTCCGTTATTTGGCGGGGCTCCGCTTCACCGGCACGGTTCGCGCGATGCGGGAGGGCGAGGTCGCGTTCGCGAACGAGCCGTTGCTGCGCATCGAAGCGCCGTTGGCCGAGGGCCAGCTGATCGAGACGGCGGTGCTGAACATCGTCAATTACCAGACGCTCGTCGCGACGAAGGCGTCCCGCATCAAGCAGGTCATCGGCGGCGATACCGCGATGGAGTTCGGCACGCGGCGGGCGCAGGAGCTCGACGCAGCGATCTGGGGGACGCGAGCGGCATTCATCGCCGGCTTCGACGCTACGTCGAACGTCCGCGCGGGCAAGCTGTTCGGCATTCCGACGGCCGGCACGCACGCGCATGCCATGGTTCAGGCATACCGCGACGAATACGAGGCGTTCTGCAAATACGCGAGCGAGCATCGGGACTGCGTATTCCTCGTCGATACGTACGATACGCTTCGTTCCGGCGTGCCGAACGCGATCCGGACGGCCCGCGCGTTCGGCGATCGGATTCGGTTCAAGGGCATCCGGCTTGACAGCGGCGACCTTGCTTACCTGTCGAAGGAGTCGCGAATCATGCTCGACGCCGCCGGCTTCTCGGACGCCAAGATTTACGCGTCCAACGATCTCGACGAGGAGACGATCATGAATTTGAAGGCGCAAGGCGCCAAGATCGACGTCTGGGGCGTCGGGACGAAGCTGATCACCGCGTACGACCAGCCCGCTCTCGGCGCCGTCTACAAGCTGATCGCGATCGAAGGCGACGACGGCGCTATGGTCGACACGATCAAAATCAGCGGCAACCCGGAGAAGGTGACGACGCCGGGGCTGAAGCGGGTGTATCGCATCGTCAGCAAGAAGTCCGGCAAGGCGGAGGGCGACTACATCGCGCTCGAGCACGAGACGCCGCAGCGGGAGCATTCGCTCTATATGTTTCATCCGGTCCATACCCATATCGCCAAGACCGTCGTCGACTTCGAAGCGAGGGAACTGCACGAAACCGTCATCGAACGCGGGGAGCTCGCCCGCGAGCTGCCGAGCCTCCATGACGTTCGCGAGTATGCGAGGCAAAGCCTAACGCAGCTGTGGGAGGAGTATCAACGAACGCTCAATCCGTCCGAATACCCTGTCGATCTGAGCCAAGCGTGCTGGGACAATAAGATGAAGCTGATTCAGGCGGTTCAGGACCAGGTTCGAAACGCCGAGCAAGCTCGGAAACGGGAATAGCGCGGCGAGAACCGTCAGAGAGGAGAATGGCTGTATGCAATTGCAAATTCAACGCGAGCTGCATGTGAAATCGTCCATCGTTCCGAAGGAGGAAATTCGCGCCCGCATCGATTTCCTGAAAGCGTATTGCCGGCAGGCGAAGGCGAGAGGCTTCGTGCTCGGCATTAGCGGCGGGCAAGACTCGACGCTCGCGGGTCGGCTCGCCCAGCTTGCGGTCGAGGAGCTTAGGGACGAGGGAGGCGACGCGACGTTCATCGCCGTCCGTCTGCCGTACTGCGAACAGCGGGACGAAGCCGACGCGCAGCTCGCGCTGCGGTTTATTCGTCCCGACCGGGAGGTCTCCTTCGGCATCGAAACGGCGGTCGATGCATTCGTCCGGAAGTACGACGAGACGCTGCCGAGAGGGCTGTCGGATTTTCACAAGGGCAACGCGAAGGCGCGCATGCGGATGCTGACCCAGTATGCGATCGCCGGCGAATTCGGCTGCCTCGTCATCGGCACCGACCACGCCGCGGAGGCGCTCACCGGCTTCTTCACGAAGTTCGGCGACGGCGGGGCGGATCTGCTGCCGCTGACGGGGCTGACGAAGCGCCAGGGGAAGGCGCTGCTTATCGAGCTGAACGCGCCGGAACGGCTGTACCTGAAGACGCCGACGGCCGATCTGCTTGACGCGAAGCCTCTGCAGGCCGACGAGACCGAACTCGGTCTCTCCTACGACGTGCTTGACGATTACCTCGAGGGCAAGGAAGTCGACGCCGAGGCGAAGGCGGCGATCGAACGCCGGTACGCCGTCACCCGGCACAAGCGAGAGCTGCCGGCGACGATGTTCGACGCATGGTGGCGCTAGATGAACGACGGACGATCCGGCGACGTCCCGTACCATTTTCGACGCGCTGTCTGCCGGCGGCGAGGTGCGGATGCCGTTCCAAGAGACGTTCTGGACGGCCGGTTACGGGATCGTGACGGACAAATTCGGAGTGACGTTCCAAATTACGACGGAATCGAAGCAAGGGTAATTCGTATCGGACGAGCTGGCTTTCGATGGTAGAGGGTCGGCTTTTTTGTCCATTTTCCATGAATGAATGAATAGCGGACATGAGACTGGAGGAGATTCCATGGTACGGACGGTTATGACTTTCAATTTGCGCGTCGACGTCGCGTCCGACGGACCGAACGCTTGGCCGCATCGGGCAAGGGCCGCGGCGCAGGCGGTACTGGCCTCTGGGGCGGACATCGTATGCACGCAGGAGGGCACGTTGTCCATGCTGCGGGAGCTGGAGGCGGAGCTGCCGGCGTTCCGTCGGGTCGGCGACGGTCGGTTAGGCGGGCAGGAGGGCGAATATACTGCTATTTTCTATCGTTCCGACGTATGGACGCTGCTGGATTCGGGCAATTTCGGGCTGTCGGAATTTCCTGAGAAACCCGGATTTCTCAGTTGGGATACGAGCTACCCGCGGATGTGCACGTGGCTGACGGCGACCGACGATCGAGGGAGACGGCTGACCGTGTTCAACACGCATTTGGACCACATTAGCGAGGAAGCGAGACGCTGCGGGATGGCGCTGATCGTCGAACGGATGGAAGCGCGGCGGGCGCAGAGCGGGGGGCCGATCGTCTTGGGCGGCGACTTCAACTGCGGCCCGGATCGCGAGGCGCATCCGCCGCTTCGGCGGGCCGGTTATGCGAGCGTCTACGACGGTTGGGGGGCTGAGCATTCCGTAGGAGCGACGTTTCATAACTTCCAGGGCGGCGTCGAAGGGGAGCCGATCGATTATTTGTACGCCTCCCCCGACGTTCGCATCCGCTCGGCCCGCATCGATCGGGACCGATACGACGGAAGATATCCGTCGGATCATTACCCGGTGATCGCCGAAATCGAATATTGACGCACGATTTTTTTCGGCTTTTCTAGGGGCACGCACACCTAATCGGTGTTTGTGCCCTTTCTTTTGTTTTCGCGGACATGAACGGTTTAGAAATAGTAAGCAGAGAATTCCGTCCTTACGTGCTCGACCTATCAGCACCCGAAACGATCGATTCCATAATTATTGAAAGACGTTTCGTAATTCCAGAATGTACGCCCTCCCCGAACTCTTCTAAGATGAAACCATCAGAGAAGAGAGAGGAGCAAGCACCGATGGCATGGGTTTCCGATACCGCTCCGGCGTCGAAGATCCCGGGGAGGTTCGCCCGTTGGTTGAAGCGGTACAATGCGCCGTTCGCAGGGTATGCATTTATTTCGCCGTGGCTGATCGGATTTTTGTTTTTGACCGCTTATCCGATGGGAATGTCGCTGTACTACGCTATGTCCGATTACGACCTGTTAAGCGCGCCGGAATGGGTCGGTATGCAAAACTTCGATGCGATTTTCGAGGATCGCTATTTCTACAAATCGATATCCGTAACGTTCCTCTATGTGATCTGGTCCGTTCCGCTCCGGTTGATCGCCGCCTTGCTGGTGGCGTTGCTGTTAGCCCAGAAGCTGAGAGGAATATCGGCATATCGTACGGCGATTTATTTGCCTTCCTTGATCGGGGCGAGCATCGCGGTCGCGGTTCTGTGGAGAAATATATTCGGATTGGAAGGATTCGTCAACAGCATCGTCTCCATGCTGGGGTTCTTACCGAAAAACTGGATCGGAATGCCGGACACGGCCATGGGGACGTTAGTGCTGCTAAGCGTTTGGCAGTTCGGTTCCGCGATGATCATCTTTCTCGCGGGATTGAAGCAAATCCCTCAAGAGCTTTACGAGGCCGCTTCCGTCGACGGGGCCTCCCGCGTTCGCAAATTTTTTTCCATAACGCTCCCGATGCTGTCGCCT
This sequence comes from Paenibacillus sp., assembly GCA_031181325.1. GTDB lineage: Bacteria > Bacillota > Bacilli > Paenibacillales > YIM-B00363 > Paenibacillus_AE. The sequence continues at coordinate 3,193 of JAPSKX010000134.1, read as the reverse complement.
GTCATCTTGTTTAACGTAGTGATGGGAACGATCTCCGCGTTCCAGATGTTTACGCAATCTTTCATTATCACGAACGGCGGCCCGATGCGCTCGACATACGTTTACGCCGTATACTTGTACGAGACGGCCTTCGTCGAGTTCCGGATGGGATATGCGTCCGCTCTCGCATGGATTTTGCTTACCATCGTCGCTGCGATGACGCTGCTCAATTTCGTTGTATCCAAGTATTGGGTGTTCTATGAGAACGAGGAGGGGAAATCGTGAAGAAAGATCGAATCCATATACGGAACCTCGTCTCCCATACCGCCCTGACCCTCTTTAGTATTGTAATGGTTTATCCTGTATTGTGGTGGATCGGCGCGTCGTTCAAGACCCCGGATCAGTTAGGAGAGGCCGGGCTGTTTCCCGCGAGCCTGGAGTGGGGAAATTACGTGAACGGCTGGAATGCACTGCCGAATTACACCTTCGCGCATTTCTTCGGCAACAGTATTGCATTGAACGCGGCCACTACGATTCTAACGGTCATCTCCTGCAGCTTGGTCGCATTCGGCTTTGCACGGCTTGAATTCCCTCTGAAGAAGCTGTGGTTCGCCGTACTTATGATGACGCTTATGCTGCCGGGGCAAATCACGCTCATCCCGCAATACGCAATGTTCCACTCTTTCGACTGGATCAATACGTACTTGCCGCTCGTGGTTCCCAGTATGTTCGGATCGGCCTTCTTTATTTTTCTGCTCATTCAATTCATCCGCGGCTTGCCGAAGGAATTGGACGAGTCGGCGAAGATCGACGGATGCAGCTGGTACGGAATTTTCTGGAAAATTGTTTTGCCCTTATGCAAATCTTCATTGGTTACGGTCGTCATCTTCTCGTTCCTCTGGAGTTGGGACGATTATTTCGGGCCGTTGCTCTATCTAAACAGCATCGGCAAGTATACAGTCCCCATCGCCCTAGGATTGTTCGTCGATTCGCAGAGCGGAACGCAATGGGGCGAGTTGCTGGCGATGTCGCTGTTATCGATCGTTCCGCAAGTGGTCGTATTTTTCGCCGCGCAGCGACATTTCTTAGAGGGGATTGCGACCACGGGGTTGAAGGGATAAAATCAAATACTTGGGGGGCTGCGGCTGGGTGCCGTAGCCTTCTTGTTTATTTTCCGGGCGGGGAGAGTATGGGATGAACCCTTTCAAGCGTATTCGAATCGATCTCGTCTTGTTCATTTGCTTTGCCTTGGTGATTTCGGCTTCGCTAATCATAGCCATATATTTGGCTTATAACATCTCGAACAGAGAGTTGGCCTCGACGTCCTCGACATACCAACAACTGCTCCTCGAGAAAGTGAATCGGCAGGTGACCGCGGAGATGCGCACGATCGAGAGCACATCGTTAGCGGCATACCGGTACCCTGATTTGGACTTCTTCGACCCGCGCGCCGAGCCGTTCAGCCGATACAACGTCGGTCAAAAATATCGAGCCTACTTGCGGAATATCGTATATAGCCTTCCGGCGCTTCAAGCCGTCGACGTCTACGTGGAAAGTCCGCCTACGGCATCCGAGGCGCAGGACTACATTCATTACCACGAGTTGGAGCGAATAAGAGATCGGTCGTATTATTCGGCGATCGAACGGGCGGACTTCGCATGGGTAGGGGACCATCTGTACGAAGAAAGCTCCAGGGGAAGCCTTCATGTCATCAGCTTCGCTCGGAAGATGTATTTATCCTCCGGCGAATATCTCGGCGTCATCGTGTTTCATCTGAAGACCGCCGCGATTCAAGCGATCTTGGCCGACAACTCGACCTCGCAGCGCATCTTGATCGACGAGGCGGGTCGATATGTGACTTCCGTCGGCATGTCGGCGGAGAAGGTGACCGACGTGCTGCGGCATTATGAGAAGCTGGGACGTATCAGCGTCGGAGGAAGCCAACGGATCGGCAACGATCTGTTCGTATGGGACAAGTCGATAAGCTCGGAGTGGACGTTGCTGGAGGTAACGCCGTGGAAGGCCGTGACGGCAGGCAGCTTTACGATTGCGAAGACTTTGCTCGTTATCGTCTTCGTCACGCTGTTGATCGCCCTCTTGTCCGCCTTCGCGATCGCGCGCAATTTCTTTCGCCCGTTACGCGCGTTATTGAACGCCATGAATCGCTACTCGATTTCGAAGTCGGCGACAGCGCTGCCGGACGATTATACGAACGAATTCGGGAGCTTATTTATCGGATACCGGCGATTAATCGACCGAATCGAAGAATTATACGCCTCCTTGAAGGATAGGTATCGAAAGCAGAAAGAGGCGGAAGTTCAAGCGCTGCAGTCGAACATCAATCCGCATTTCCTGTACAACACCCTGGACCAATTGAACTGGATGGCCGTCGATCGCGGCGCGGACGACATATCCGAGGTGTTGGAGTGGATGGGGAGGATGTTCCGAATCGGTCTGTCGAACGGAGCGACTTTCATTCCGCTGGAGCAGGAAATCGAGCATGTTCGCTGCTACTCGGAAATCATACGGATTCGTACAAAGGGAAGAATCGTCTTTGACTTCCGCATTCCCGGGGAATTGGGCGCGTATTACGTCCCGAAGATCATTCTTCAGCCGTTCGTGGAAAACGCGGTCGTACACGCTTTCGCCGGCCGGGATGGCGGTACGGTGACGATCGCCGGCGAGGCGTCGGCGGGGCGGCTCGTTTTGCATATCGACGACGACGGCACCGGCTTCGCGCCGGATTGGAGAAAGCCGAGAATCAAGAGCGGCGGGTACGGGATACGCAACGTCGAACAAAGATTCGAATCGCTGTTCCGCGGAAGGGCCGGCATCACGATTGTCAGCGAACCGAAGCGCGCAGGGACATCCGTCGAATTGCGGATGCCCCTATTGCTTACACCGAATGAAGTGGATGTGGACGACCATGTGGAAAATATGCATTATTGACGACGATCGTCAAGTGTTGGACGGGCTGCGCAAGATTATGCCATGGGCGGAGTTGGAACTCGAGGACGCGGGGTGCGCCGCGAACGGCGCGGAAGGAATGGAGCTCGTGCTCGATCGGCGACCGGATGTCGTCATTACAGATATATACATGCCGAGAATGAGCGGACTTGAGATGATTCAGCGCTTGAGAGACGAGGGCTATGAGGGCAGGATCGTTATCTTAAGCGGCTATTCGGATTTCGAATATGCGCGGGAAGCGCTGCGA
>JAPSKX010000328.1 GCA_031181325.1 Paenibacillus sp. | reverse complement strand
GCTCAGCGCCCACGATTCGACGAGGCCGAGCTGCGAATACGGGCCCCAATGCATCATGAAGCCGAGCTTCTGATCCTTGAACCATTCGAGCCGCTCGAGCAGCAGCGGATCCTCCGGCTTCACCCATTCCTCTTCCTTGCTGAAATTATGAACCCCGGTCTCGACGACCTGTTCCTCTTGTTGCTCCCGTACGTCTTCGCTCATCGCCGCGCGTCCTCCTCGAATTCGAATATCGCGGCATCGCCGCCGTTCGGCGAGCGCCGCTTCCATTGGTTGCACATCCCACGGTATATCGCGATTCGGGCGCCCGCGCAATTCACAATAATCGTGCGCTTGTCTATTTTCCGTCCGAGGCGGCGGCTGCCGGGCTGCAATACACTTCTATCGAAGAGATCGTCGGGCACCGTCTCGATTCGCGAACGGTCAGCCGGATCGTCTTCGCCGTCGCCGGCGGGAAGCGGCATATCCGCTTATAGCCGACGACCGTGCCTTGCGCGAGCTCCCGCCAGACGCCGCCGTCCTCGCACTCGAGCGTAAATCGCTCGATGCGCTGGCCGGAGCGGATGTGCTCCATCAGCACGATATGGTCGAACGTCCGCGCCTCGCGCAGCTCGACCTCGATCGCCGCTCGCTCCGTCCCTTCGCGCGGCCGCCAGAACGTCTCGCGGCGTCCGTCCGTCGCGAAGCGGGCCGCGTACCCCTCGTCCGCCTCCGTCGCCCGAGCCGCCGCGTTCGCGGCCAGGTTGTCGCGGAACGTCGCCGCCAGCGCGTCGCCCAGCTCCTTCAGCCGCGCCGCGTCGTTCTCGTGGACGAGCCCCCGCGGGTCCGGCGGCACGTTCAGCAGGAAGCTGGCGTTGCCCCCGACGGAGCCGTAATACACCCGCAGCAGCTCCTCGAGCGACTTCACCTTGTCATCCTCGGACGCGTGGTAAAACCATCCCGGCCGGATGGACGTGTTCACCTCCGCGGGATACCAGATCAGCCGGTCCTCGTATCCGGCGATCGCGGCGCGGCTGCCGAGATCCTCGTCCGTCGTATCGATGCGTCTCGCGAAGGCGGGATCGTCCTCCCGCTGCGAGCGCTCTTGAATTTTCTCGTTGTCCTGCAGCGGCGCCGGCACGACGCTCCATTCCGATGCGCGCGTATGCCCCGCTTCGTTGCCGCACCAGCGCACGTCCGGTCCGCATACCGAGATGACGGCCCCGGGCTGCAGCTCGCGGATGAGCGCGTAATAGGCGTCCCAGTCGTATTCCTGCCGCTTGCCGTTCGGCCCTTCCCCGCACGCGCCGTCGAACCAGACGCAGAACAGGTCGCCGTAATTCGTAAGAAGCTCTCGCAGTTGATTTAGGAAAAAGGCATTATACGCCGGCGAATCCCCGTAAGTCGGCTCATGCCGGTCCCACGGCGACACGTAGACGCCGAACTTGATGCCGCCCTTGCGGCACGCGTCGGCGACCTCCCGAACGACGTCGCCGGTTCCGTTCTTCCATGGGCTGCTCGCGACCGTGTGCGTCGTGTACCGGCTCGGCCATAGGCAGAAGCCGTCGTGATGCTTGCACGTCAGGATGAGCCCTCGCATGCCCGCGGACTTGACCGCCTCGACCCACTGGTCGGCGTCCAGCTCCGCCGGGTCGAAGAGGGCCGGCTCCTCGTCGCCCGTCCCCCATTCCCGATCCGTGAACGTATTGATCGTGAAGTGTATGAATGCGTAAAACTCCAGCTCCTGCCAGGCAAGCTGCCTCTCCGACGGCGCCGTCCGCGCCGCCGCTTCGATTCGCGCGTCTGTTCGCATGCTTCGATCCCCGTCCTCTCCCCCTCATCATAAGAAGCTCCGGCGCCCTCCGCCATCGACGAATCGTCCCATTTTTTGACCTTTTGCGCCAATACGGCGCCGAAGAACGGAAGAAGGACGCCCCGCAGGGCGTCCTTCCGTTCGCGAACCGCCTCGTCAACCGCCGCAGCGCCCTTCACATCCCTCTATTGCAACCGGAATACCGCCCGGTTCTCGCCGACGACGATCCCGCCGTCGTTCCGGATTTCCTTCGGCGTCAGCCGGTACATCCGTTCGATCGTCTCCGGATTGTCGTAGCCGAGCTGCTCCAGAATCGAAGCGATGACGATCGGCCACTCGTCCTCGGACCCGTCGAGCACCTTCAGCGCGACGGCGAGCCGCTCCTTCCGCAGCGCGAAGCCGTATACGCCCTTCGCGCCGCCCTTGGCGACGATATTCGGGTCCTTCAGCAGATTGGAGCAGATGAACCAAGGCGCCGACACCATGTCGGGCTCGGCGTTCATGACGCGGCCGATTTCGGCCGCGGCCCGCCGCATCGCCTCGTCCGCCAACACGTCCGGGCAGGCGAGCTTCAGGAACATCGCGGCGATATTCCGCAGCGGCAGGGCGA